>JAGFXP010000005.1 GCA_017861315.1 Bacillota bacterium
GTTTGTGTATTTCTTTAGTAAAACTTACGTTTTACTCTCTCTGTTTAATTTTCAAAGACCATTTTGTCCGCCGCCTCGTTTGACGACTTGTATATCTTACCACCCAAGCAGCTTCCTTGTCAATACATTTTTTCAAATCTTTTTCAGATTTTACTTTGTTCTCCAAGCCGCCGTTTTCGTGACAACGAAGATTAGTATATCACAGAAAAACGGCCCTGAGTCGGGCCGCTGCAGCTTATGATGAAATTATTCTATTCATTCTCCGTAATAATCCGTTTTTCTCACATATCCGCCGATTGATACACCGGGTTAAGTTTGTTTACTAATTCCTTGAATGCATTACCGCGTTTTTCAAAGTTAACAAACATATCGAAGCTCGCACATGCAGGCGAAAGAGTCACTATGTCCCCTTCACCGGCGGCTCCCCTAGCTTTTGCAACAGCTTCCTCAAGAGTGTCTGCCATGATCACAGGTACAGAATAGCCTCTCTTCTCAAACTCCTTGTCAAACGCCGCTTTGATCTTCTCCTTTGTTGCTCCGACCAGCACCAGCGTCTTTATATAGTCAAGCCCCTGCTCCGCCAGCGGCTCAAAAGGCAGGTTTTTGTCATATCCGCCAGCGATAAGGATGACGGGCTTCTCAAACGCCGCCAGCCCGGCAACGGTTCTCGAAGGGCTTGAAGCTATCGAATCATTGTAATACTTTACTCCGTCCAGCTCCCTTACAAATTCACACCTGTGCTCGACCCCGCTGAAGGTTTCAGCAACCCTCTTCATGCTCTTTAGCCTGACGTCATCGGATAATGCACAGAATGCAGCCAGAAAGTTTTCAACATTGTGCATACCTTTCAGGATTATGTCCTTCTTTTCGCATACCTTCTCGCCTTTCAGGTACAGCGATCCTTCTTCATACCAGGCTCCGCTTGCAGGCTTCTCCTTTGTGCTGAACAGCATGACTCTGCCGACAGCCTTGCCGGCCATGCTGTTGGTGATGTCGTTGTCCCTGTTCAGGACCAGGAGATCTCCCGGGCTTTGGTATCTGTATATGTTTTCCTTTGACCATACATATTCATCCATGCTCTTGTGCATGTCAAGGTGGTTAGGGCTCAGGTTTGTAATAACCGCCACCTCAGGCGAAACATTCATGGTCATCAGCTGGAAGCTTGACAGTTCAAGCACAACCTTGTCACTGCTTTTCATATCTTCAATCCTCGTGAAAAGCGGAGTCCCTATATTGCCGCCTACCCAGGTATTATAACCTTCCTCTTTCAGCATGCTGTACATAAGCGATGTTGTTGTTGTTTTGCCGTCGCTTCCTGTTACAGCGAATATCTTTGCAGGGCAATACCTGACAAACTCCTCCATCTCCGATGTAATGTATGAACCTTCAGCAGCCGCTTTTTTAAGAGCGTCGCAGTCTATCCTCATGCCCGGAGTCTTGAAAACTACATCATAGCCTGTCAGCTTTTCCAGGTAATCGTCACCAAGCATCAGTGTGACGCCCTTGCCCTTAAGCTCGGCAGCCACTTCAGGGAACTCATTTTCCTTCTTTTTATCAAAACCGCTCACAACCGCACCCATGCCGATAAGAAAATCGATAAGGGGCCTGTTGCTCACGCCCAAACCTACCACGGCAGTCTTTTTACCTCTGATATAATCCTTGAACTCTTTGAAATCTTTTTTCATAAAAATTGCCCCCAACAAAATAATTTATAAATCCTGTCCAGCTTTAATATTAGTATAACCTAAAAATGAGTGCAAGTATTTTAAATACTTGCACTCATCAATTTTATTAGAATTTGATTTTTTCCTTCAGGAATGCGGGAATTTCTTCGATCTTTATCCTGAACTGCTCCATGGTATCTCTGTCTCTTACTGTCACTGTGTTGTCCTCCATTGTGTCGAAATCAACGGTTATGCAGTAAGGAGTTCCGATTTCGTCTTCCCTTCTGTACCTTTTTCCTATGCTGCCCGCTTCATCGTAGTCAACATTGAAGTCCTGTCTGAGAAGGTCGTATACTTCGTTAGCTTTTTCCGAAAGTTTTTTGCTGAGCGGAAGTATGGCTGCTTTGAAAGGCGCCAGTGCAGGATGGAATCTTAAAACTGTTCTTACATCGCCGTCTTCAAGCTCCTCTTCATCGTACGCGTCAACCAGGAATGCCAGTGCAGCCCTGTCTGCGCCGAGTGATGGCTCTATGCAATAAGGGATATATCTCTCGTTCGTATCCGGATCCAGGTAGGTCATGTCCTTGCCCGAGTGTTCCTGGTGCTGCTTCACGTCGAAGTCTGTCCTGTCTGCGATTCCCCAAAGTTCGCCCCAGCCGAACGGGAATTTATATTCAATATCTGAAGTTGCGCTGCTGTAATGTGAAAGCTCGTCCTGTTCATGGTCCCTGAATCTTATGCTGTCTTCGTCGACTCCCAGGTTGATAAGGAAGTTCCAGCAGTAGTCCTTCCAGTAGCTGTGCCATTCAAGGTCGGTGCCAGGCTTGCAGAAGAATTCAAGTTCCATCTGTTCGAACTCTCTTGTTCTGAATGTGAAGTTACCAGGTGTTATCTCGTTTCTGAAAGCTTTACCGATCTGTCCAATACCGAAAGGAAGCTTCTTTCTTGAAGTTCTCTGCACATTCTTGAAGTTTACAAATATACCCTGTGCTGTCTCCGGTCTCAGGAAAAGCTCTGCTGTGCTGTCTTCAGTAACACCCTGGTAAGTCTTGAACATAAGGTTGAACTGTCTTATATCTGTAAAATTCTTCTTTCCGCAGGTAGGGCATACAATATCGTTGTCGTCGATGTACTGCTTGAGTTTTTCATTTCCCCAGCCGTCCGCACTTGCCTTTTCAACGCCGGAAGCTGTGAGGTGCTCTTCTACCAGTTTGTCTGCCCTTATTCTTCCTTTGCACTCCTTGCAGTCCATAAGCGGGTCTGAGAAGCTGCCTACGTGGCCGGATGCAACCCATACGTTCCTGTTCATCAGGATTGCGCAGTCGATACCTACATTGAGCTTGCTTTCGTGGATGAATTTCTTCCACCAGGCCTGCTTAACGTTGTTCTTGAATTCCACTCCTAACGGGCCGTAGTCCCACGAGTTTGCCAGGCCTCCGTAAATTTCAGATCCCGGATATACAAAACCTCTGTTTTTCGCTAAAGCAACAACCTTGTCCATTGTTTTTTCAAATGCCATTTTTCATACCTCCATTTATATTTTTTTGTAAATAAAAAAGCCTAACCAATGAAAGGGACGAAATATTAATTCCGCGGTTCCACCCTTCTTGGCATAAGCCCAGCTCTTGACCTATCGCTCCAAAGCTCCCTTCGCATTTGACTTCCTGCCGTTCACACCAACCACGGCTTCTCTGAAAAAAGATTCAACGCTACTCCTCTTTGTCATCGCAATTATTCTCTTGTAAAATAAAAAAACCTCTACCATGAAAGGGACGAAAATAATTCCGCGGTTCCACCCTTCTTGGCACAAGCCCATCTCTTTACTCATCGCTCCAAAGCTCCCTTCACAATATAAGCCTGACTGCTCGCACCACACGCAGCCTCTCTTGAAAGCGCTTATTGCTACTCCTCTTTATCACAGCGATTTATTCGATTAAATATATGATACCATGTTTTCAGACAAAGTCAATACCATTTCAAAAAAAGAAAATGGCTCCGCGAAAAGGATTCGAACCTTCAACCTATCGGTTAACAGCCGAGTGCTCCACCGTTGAGCTATCGCGGAACGACTTACAAAGAATATTATAGCAGAATTTACAGAAAACACAACCCTTTTTAAAAAAATAACCTTCCGGCGCATTGCTGCTGCCGGAAGGTGTTGATCTTACTGCTGAGGCGCTGGCTTCATTGTAGGGAAAAGAATGACGTCCCTTATTGAATAGGAGTTGGTCATGAACATTACCATTCTGTCTATTCCAATACCAAGGCCACCGGTAGGCGGCATGCCGATCTCGAGAGCGTTGATGAAGTCATCATCCATCATGTACGCTTCCTCGTCTCCGAGCTCTTTCTCCCTAAGCTGCTGAAGGAACCTGTCCTTCTGAACAATAGGGTCGTTGAGTTCTGAGTATGCATTGCATACCTCTCTGCCGTATATGAATCCTTCGAATCTCTCAGTGAACATCTCGTTTCCTCTCTTTTTCTTTGTGAGAGGTGATATCTCAACTGGATAATCGATAATGAATGTAGGCTGTATCATTTTCTTTTCAGCATACTCTTCGAAAAGGGCATTCAGTATATCTCCCTTTGTGCAGTCTTTTATATCCTTAGCAAGCTCGAGGTGCTTTTCTTTTGCTATAGCCTGCGCATCCTCATCCGTCTCAAGGTCGTTGTAATCTACGCCGGCATACTCTTTGACCGCATCTACCATTGTTATTCTTCTCCAAGGCGGAGTGAAGTCTATCTCAGTATCCTGGTATATTACCTTTGTTGTTCCGTGGAGCTTTTCGCATATGAAAGCCATCATGTTTTCTGTTATTTCCATCATGTCGTTGTAGTCGGCATAAGCTTCATAAAGCTCTATCATTGTGAATTCCGGATTGTGCCTTATTGATACGCCTTCATTTCTGAAGTTCTTTCCTATCTCGTAAACCTTCTCGAATCCTCCGACGATCAGTCTCTTAAGGTAGAGTTCTGTAGCTATTCGAAGGAACATGTCTATGTTCAATGCATTGTGGTGTGTAACGAACGGCTTTGCAGCAGCTCCGCCTGCGATTGATGAAAGTATAGGCGTTTCAACCTCAAGGTAGTCCCTGCTGTCAAGGAACTCGCGCATATGCCTTATGAACTGGGTTCTCTTGAGGAAAGTATCCTTAACATCCTCGTTCATTATCAGGTCGACATACCTCTGTCTGTATCTCAGGTCCATGTCTTTTAAACCGTGCCATTTTTCAGGAAGCGGCTTCAATGATTTCGTGTTAAGTTCGAAATCAAGTATATGTATGGAGATCTCTCCTGTTTTCGTCTTGAATACCATACCGGTAACGGAAAGCAAGTCCCCAATATCGAAGCTCTTGAATTCCTTCAATTTTTCTTCACCAATATCGTTTATCTTAATATAGAGCTGGATTTTGCCGTATCTGTCATGGATATCAGAGAAACCCGCTTTTCCGTGGACTCTTTTTGACATGAGCCTTCCGGCTACAGTAACTGTCTTGCCTTCCAGTTCATCGTAGTTTTCCTTAACTTCCTTTGATGTGTGCGTTCTGTTTACCTTGTACACATCAAAAGGATCTCTACCTTCAGCCTGAAGTTTAGCCAGCTTCTGTCTTCTTTCCTTTATCAGCTCGTTAAAATCTTCTTCATGCTCCAGATTAATATTCTTTTCTTCATTTGACATTAATTATACCTCCACCTTAAGCTTTTCTTATCTCAAGTATCTCAACTTTGCTTGTTCCGTCAGGAACCACGACTTCAACTGAGTCGCCTGCTCTTTTGCCAATAAGGGCGCTTCCGACAGGGGATTCGTTTGATATCTTAAATTCCAGCGGATCAGCTTCTGCAGATCCAACTATTGAATACTCAACCACTTCATTATAACCATAATCCTTTATTTTTACAATGCTGCCGATACCTACTATATCTGAATCTATTTCTGATTCGTCAACGACAATTGTGTTCTTAAGCATGTTTTCCAGCTGAGCTATCCTTCCTTCTACAAAAGCCTGTTCATTTTTCGCTTCATCGTACTCGGAATTTTCGCTCAAGTCTCCGAAGGACAACGCAACTTTAATCTTCTCTGTTATTTCTTTTCTCTTCTCAGTTTTCAAAAGTTCCAATTCAGCTTCAAGTTTTTTTACGCCTTCGCTAGTCATCATGTGCTTCTTAATTTCGCTCATCAGTTAACTCTCCTTTATTGTTACATATAATCGTATTATATTGACCTAATTTTGTCATATTGCCACGCACGCATTTAAGTAATTATAAATCAGCACCCACCGCATGTCAATATTTGCATACTGCTAGCCGCAGTGCAGTTTATCCCTGTATTCCAGGAGCATCTCAATTACTTTCTCGCTCCTGTCCTCATAGTTTACGGCATTTTTCATGTCCGTGCAGTTCCTGAGCCCCTTCACATACCATGCTATGTGCTTTCTCATTTCCCTTACGGCCCTGTTTTCTCCGAGACATTGGATCGCCCTTTTGTAATGCTCCAGAATCACGTCGATCCGCTCCTCGGGCGTAGGGAACCTGACCTCTTCGCCGTTGTTCAACTGCAGTATCTGCGTGAAGATCCACGGATTCCCCATGGCTCCCCTTCCTATCATCACTGCGTCGCAGCCTGTATGTTCCCTTATTCGGCCGGCATCCTCCGCAGTGAATATGTCTCCGTTGCCTATAACCGGTATTGAGACAGCCTGCTTTACGCTTCTTATGATGTTCCAATCTGCCTTCCCCGAATACATCTGGCTTCTGGTTCTTCCGTGCACTGTAACCGCATCAGCGCCGGAAGCCTCCATCACCTTTGCGAATTCGACAGCGTTGATATGGCTCTCGTCGAATCCCTTTCTGAATTTCACGGTAACAGGCTTTATTGAGGCTTTCTTGACTTCGCTTACTATCCTGCCCGCAAGCTCCGGGTTCTTCATGAGAGCCGACCCTTCTCCGTTTTTGGTTATTTTAGGAGCAGGACACCCCATGTTGATGTCGATTATGCAGATATCATCCTTGTCATTGAAATACTCTGCAGCTTCGGCCATTATTGCAGGATCGCTTCCGAATATCTGGACAGCAACAGGTTTTTCATTCTCCGAAAGTTGAAGCAGGTTCTCAGTGTTTTCATTTTTATAGTACAGACCCTTCGCGCTCACCATCTCTGTGCAAACAAGACCGCAGCCCATATCCTTACAGATGCTCCTGAAAGCAGTGTCTGTAACTCCGGCCAGAGGTGCGAGAAACGCAAGGTTTGTAAACTCCAGGTTAGCTATCTTCATATCGCCTTTTGTTCCTTATTCTTTTCGTATATTATTTTCAATCCTCTGAGCGTGAGGGATGGCTCCAATGCATCTATCTGCTTCGAATCGTCCTTGATGAGTTTTGCCATTCCGCCTGTAGCCACAACGACAGGCTCATCCTCGCCCATTTTCCTAAGCTCTTCTTTGAACTTCCTGACTATATAGTCCACCTGCCCTATATATCCGTACACGACCCCTGCCTGCATGCTGGAAACTGTATTCCTGCATATTATTGAAGGGGTTTTTACCAGCTCTATCCTCGGAAGCTTTGCGGCTCTGTAGAACAGAGCTTCAGCGGATATCTTGATGCCTGGGCAAATCGCCCCGCCAAGGTAGTCCCCTTTTGCATTGACTGCACAGAAAGTGGTTGCCGTACCGAAGTCTATTATGATCATGGTAGTTCTGTATTTTTCCAGGGCCGCAACAGCATTTACTATCCTGTCCGCTCCAACCTCCCTGGGATTGTCGTATTTTATATTTATCCCGGTTTTCACGCCGGGCCCTACTAAAACGGGTTTAGTGTTGAAATATTTTTTGATCGTATTCTCCACGGAGTGCATTATGCTTGGCACAACCGAAGATATTATGACTCCTTTTACCTCCGACGTTTCCAGTCCGTTTCTGTCGAAAAGCTCTGTGATCAGGGCGCCATATTCGTCTGAAGTCCTCTTGAGATCAGTTGACAGCCTCCAGTCCGCGATAAGCTCGTCGTCCCGGTAAACACCTAAAACTATGTTGGTGTTGCCTGCATCCATTACTAAAATCATTGTGAAATCACCACCTTTTAATTGCATACAGCTTAATAAATAATTAAAGAGCAGCTTTAGAGCTGCCCCGGATTCTGCTATATACTTGAAAATGACAATATAATTGTACCAGTATCAGTTTTTTTGTCAAGATATTTGAATTTATTTTAATTTGGCCATGAACGCTACCATGTTGATGATGAACCTGGTGTGGGTTCCTTCGCCGATCTTGCCTTTTTCATCCCAGGCATCCACCTTGAAAATAAGCTTCTTGCCGTCTATCTTTTCAAGCACGGCTTCGCACCTGACTTTCATGCCGACAGGAGTAGCTTTCAAATGCTTTATGGAAACCTCTATGCCGACGGTTGAAAAACCGTCCGGGAGACTTCCTTCAACGACATTCTTTGACGTGTTTTCCATCAAAGCAACCATATGAGGGGTAGAGAGGACATCCAGAAGCCCGGAACCGTATTTGCTTGCTGTATCGTTTTCCGTGACAACCGTCTCCGTTGTTGAATTCATTCCTTCTTTAATGTTAAATTCCATATTCTTCTCACTCCTTGAATAATGTAGTCAGACTAATGACATTATAGCACAAATGAATAAGGAGAAGCATTTAAACTTCTCCTTACATCTAGCTTGCTTGAAATAATTGTTCGAATTCCGCCGCTTCAAGCTTCTCTTTCACAAGAAGGGCTTCTGCCACTGCATGAAGCTTGGACATATTCTCAGTCAGAAGCTTCTGCGCATGGTTGTAGCCTGTGTCTATAAGGCTCTTCACCTCTTCGTCAATCTTGTATGCAACTTCTTCGCTGTAATTCTTTGTTCTTCCAAAGTCTCTTCCCATGAACACCTCATCGTGTCCTGATCCGAAGGCTATCGGTCCAATCTTTTCACTCATCCCGTAGTCCATTACCATCTTTCTTGCAATTGCTGTCGCTCTTTCTATGTCGTTCTTGGCACCAGTGCTGATATCTCCCAGCACAAGCTTCTCTGCAACCCTTCCGCCGAGAAGTCCTACTATCTCATCCTCGAGCTTCGACTTGGACATGTATGACCTGTCTTTTTCAGGAAGATGCATTGTATATCCGCCGGCCATTCCTCTTGGGATAATGCTGATCTGGTGTACAGGGTCTGCATGCGGCAGCAGCTTCATGACAACCGCATGACCTGCTTCATGGTATGCTGTGAGCTTTTTATCTTCATCATCGATAACCCTGCTCTTTTTCTCAGGCCCGGCAACAACTCTTGTAATAGCCTCCTCAAGCTCATCCATACCGATCAGCTTTTTACCTGCTCTTACAGCAAGAAGCGCTGCCTCATTCATGAGATTTTCCAGGTCTGCACCTGTAAAGCCAGGTGTTCTTTTAGCCAGTATCTCCAGATTTACACCATCTTCGAGATGCTTGTTTTTTGAGTGAACCTTGAGTATCTGCTCTCTGCCCCTTACATCCGGCGCACCAACCAGTATCTGCCTGTCAAATCTTCCCGCTCGGAGCAAGGCCGGGTCAAGTATGTCAGGCCTGTTCGTCGCAGCTATCATTATGATGCCTTCGTTCACTCCGAATCCATCCATCTCAACCAGGAGCTGGTTCAATGTCTGTTCTCTCTCGTCATGGCCGCCGCCAAGTCCTGCGCCTCTCTGTCTTCCGACAGCATCTATTTCGTCAATGAATATTATGCATGGCGAATTTTTCTTGGCCTGGTCAAAGAGATCCCTTACTCTGGACGCACCAACACCCACAAACATTTCAACAAAGTCCGAACCGGATATGCTGAAGAAAGGAACACCGGCTTCTCCCGAAATTGCCTTAGCCAAAAGGGTCTTTCCTGTTCCCGGAGGCCCTACAAGAAGAATTCCCTTAGGGATCCTGGCTCCCATCTCAATGTATCTTTTAGGCTGCTTAAGGAAGTCGACAATTTCTGCCAGCTCAGCCTTCTCTTCATCTGCTCCCGCAACATCAGCGAAGGTGACCTTCTTTCCATCGGTCGGGGCCATTTTAGCACGGCTTTTACCGAAATTCATGACACCACGGTTCCCGCCGCCGCCTCCCTGGGATTGCTGCATGAACATGAACCAGAATCCAACAAGCATCAGTATCAGCAGTACTGTAGGCAGATACTGAAGCCACATAGGAACTTCTGCCGGCTTTACGTAAATCTCCTGAACACTGCCGTCACTAGGATTTTCGCTGATGAACTGGAAAAGCCTTTCTGAAGGAACTACAGTTTCATACTTTGTTCCGTCCTTAAGGGTTCCGGTAACCGTCATCTTATCCTCTGCTACCTGAAAGCTGGTTATATTCTTTTCTATCCAATTTTTCTGGAAATCATTAAAATTCAAAGCGGTCAATGTTTCGGTTGTTCTATTTAGCATTAATGCTGCTAATAATACAAAAATGAAAACCGCGACCCAGGCTGTTGCGCTCGATACTTTTTTCATTATTGTGCATCCCTCTCTTTCTAGTGTGTTTTGTAAGATTGTATCATAACCGTATTTTCTTTACAATGCAGCTGAGCAAAGCTTAGCTGTATACCTCTTCCTTAAGGATGCCTATGTACGGCAGATTCCTGTATTTTTCAGCATAATCGAGACCGTAGCCTACCAGGAAGTAGTCCGGCACTTCATAGCCGACATATTTAACCGCTATATCCACCTTTCTTCTCGAAGGCTTGTTGAGCAGGCAGGCTATGCTTATGGATGCAGGCTTTCTTCTCTTCAGGTAATCCAGAAGGTACGAAAGCGTTGTACCCGAATCTATTATATCCTCCACAATAAGGATGTCTTTGTTCTCAATTTCATAGTCGAGATCCTTGAGTATCCTTACAACTCCCGACGATTCTGTGGAGCTGCCGTAGCTCGATACAGCCATAAAGTCCATCGTGCATGGGATTGTTATCTTTCTGATGAGATCTGCCATAAAAGGGATCGATCCCTTGAGTATTCCCACCAGGACCAGTTCCTTTCCGTCGTAATCCTCGCTTATCCGCTTGCCGAGCTCTTTTACCTTCATGCCGATCTGTTCTTCGGTATATAAAAATTCCTTTATATCTCCGTCTAGCTGGGTCATTATTATTCCTCTCTTTCCACTCTTATCTTAATAATTTTCTTAGTTGATTTATCCGCCTTGCTCCTGTTGCTTGTCTTGTAGCCTACTATCCAGGCAATATGGTCGCCGAAGCAGATCAAAGGAGTCTTATCCCGCTTATCCTGAGGTACCTTCATATCTATGAATATATCCTTGAGTTTTTTGCTCCCGGCCATCCCCAGAGGATTGAATTTATCACCAGGTTTTCTGAATCTCAAAGTGATATCCCCGCAAACCCTGGAAGCATCGAAGCATTTTATGAATTCGCTGTTCTCACAGCAGCCTTCTTCAAAAGGATGCTCCTCCACCGTAACTTTAAGCCCCAGCTCTTCTATGCTGTTTACTCCGATCCCGAGTTTGAACTCCGAATCAGCTTTTACCGGCGCAGCTTCGTCCTCCCCCTGGAGGTATACGCTTATGTCTCCGTAGTTGTTGAATGCAGCCACACCGTTAGGAAGCATGAGCTTTTTGCCCGTACCGCTTCCCTGAAGCTCGATAACCTGGTATATATGCATTCTTTCAAAGTTTCTCAGATTCCCTAGAACCCTTGAAAACGCCATTCTTATAAGTCTTGTCAAAACCGCTTCATGTTCAAGAAAGGCTTCCTTTGTTATTATAACCTTAGACTCTTTGTTCTTACAATATTTTTTGTATTTTTTTTCAGTCTCCTGCTCCAGATATTCGCTGTCAACCTTTGCGCTCTGGGCCAACCTGTTCAGCACGCTGATTATATCCTTGTTGAAATTATTTTCTATATAAGGAAGCAGCTCGAGCCTGATCTTGTTCCTGGCATATATGCTTTCAAAATTCGTCTTGTCTATCCTTGGATTGATGCTGTTCCTGCTGCAGTAGTCCTCTATCTCGGCCCTCGAGCATGTCAGCAGAGGCCTTATATATACGCCGTCCCTGACAGGCTTGATGCCGGCCAGCCCTTCCAGGCCAGTGCCCCTCATAATCCTCATCATGACAGTCTCAGCCTGGTCGTTAAGGTTATGCGCAACGGCTATCTTGTCTGCAGCGTTCTCGCTCTTGAGCTTTTCGAAAAACTCATATCTTACCTCCCTGCCGGCTGTTTCATCTGAAACGTTCCTCTCGGCAGATATCCTGTGTATGTCTTCTTTTATGGAGCGGAATTCCACATCGTTCCTTCGGCAGAATTCTGCCACGTATTTTTCATCATCATCCGCATCCTTGCCCCTTAAGCCGTGATTTACATGAGCGGCAATTAGCTTGAGCGAAAACCTTTCGCGCAGTCTTAGGAGAACATGGAGAAGGCACATGGAGTCCGGCCCTCCGGAAACACCCACGATCACTTTGTCCCCATCCCGGAGCATCCTATTCGCTTCAATCGTATCAATAACTTTATCAATCAAAATCAACACTTCCTGTTACATTAATAGTTACTATATTATATCATAATCAGAACTGATAACAAAAAGAAGAAAAAAGACCAAAATATTGGTCTTTATTATATTGGTAGCGGAAATAGGACTTGAACCTACGACCCTTCGGGTATGAACCGAATGCTCTAGCCAGCTGAGCTATTCCGCCATATTAACTTGGTTGCGGGGACAGGACTTGAACCTGCGACCTTCGGGTTATGAGCCCGACGAGCTGCCAACTGCTCCACCCCGCGACATTATTTATGTGCAATATATATTTGGTGCTGAAGACCGGAATCGAACCGGTACGGGGGGTAAACCCCGCAGGATTTTAAGTCCTGTGCGTCTGCCAGTTCCGCCACTCCAGCAGTAATATCAAATGGTAGCGGAAATAGGACTTGAACCTACGACCCTTCGGGTATGAACCGAATGCTCTAGCCAGCTGAGCTATTCCGCCATGTTAAATTGGTTGCGGGGACAGGACTTGAACCTGCGACCTTCGGGTTATGAGCCCGACGAGCTGCCAACTGCTCCACCCCGCGACATTATATTGTGTAATTGGTGCTGAAGACCGGAATCGAACCGGTACGGGGGGTAAACCCCGCAGGATTTTAAGTCCTGTGCGTCTGCCAGTTCCGCCACTCCAGCAATTCCTTACTGATTGCCAATCGACAACATAGTTTATTATAATAGATAAGCCCACCCGTGTCAACAACTATTTTACCATCTCCAACAAATAAAAAAGGGCTTTGCAGCCCTAAATTTTAATTATGGGATTTAGCTCTTGCGGTATCCGCCTTTTTTTCCGTCTGTATGTTTCTTTATATCCTGGAATCTCTCTTCACTGTCTTTTAAAAACTTGCTTAACCTGTCTTCAAAATTGCCCTGAGCAGGCTTTGCCTTTTCCTTGGACCAGTCTATTTCGCTAGGCTTAACAGATTTCTTATCCTGGATAGCCTGTTTTATGGAAAGACTAATCTTTCCGTTAGCATCAATAGAAATTACTTTTACCCTTACTTTGTCCTTCTCCTTCAGGTGATCTCTTATGTTCTTAACATAAGTGTCAGAAACCTCGGATATGTGGACCAAACCTGTTTTTCCGTCAATTTCTACAAATGCGCCAAAGTTGGTGATGTTGACAACTGTCCCCTCAATTATGCTTCCTGCCTCTAAGGTCATATTTAAAAGACTCCTCCTTAAAAAAATGTTTATGTAAAATTATTTTGCACTACAATCAGTTGCTCGAGTCTATCACTGGAGTCTCCCCCGGTTTTACCAGTCCAAGCCTTTCTCTTGCGAGTTTTTCGATATAAGAATCGGATTTCGACATCTTTACCTCGTCCTTGAGTTCCTGGTTTTTATCCAGTACGCTTTGCTCTTCCTGCTCCAGCTGCTCAATCTGCCTGTTAATTGTATACATCTTAACCTGCTGTGAGATAAATATATAACATACGTTAGCAAAAATCAACAGGAAAATGATAAATTTGAATTTCTGTTTTCTCCTCATCGTTCTTACCTGTCCCTTTCACGGTAGAAGCATCGGCGCAAATCCATTCTTATATTCTATTCTAAATTGATTTCACTATTTCTTCAAGGCTTTTTTTGGTTCTTGCCCTTTACTCGGTATCCTCTTCTCCGGAAAGTATCTCATACATCGCCTGTGCATCCTCTTTCCTGACATGTTCGCTGACATTGAGGATCCTTGCCGACAGCGCCTTGCTGGCGAATCTGATCTCGATGACATCGCCCTCCTTGATGTCTGTTCCCGGCTTTGCAACCCTGCCGTTGATGCTCACCCTGCCGCTCTCACATGCTTCCTTTGCGACTGTTCTCCTCTTGATTATCCTCGATACCTTAAGGTATTTGTCCAATCTCATAATAACACCCCTAAATAAAACAAAAAACCTAGATCAATACCTAGGTTTTTTGAATGAAATTATTTGCTTACTTTATCCTTAAACTCTTTTCCGGCCTTGAATACAGGAACTGTTGATTCTGGTATATTGATCTCTTCTTTTGTTCTAGGATTTCTGCCTACTCTTGCAGCTCTCTTTCTTGTTTCAAATGTTCCAAATCCTACCAACTGAACTTTTTCACCCTTTTCCAATGTTTCTTCAACACTGTCGATAAAGGCCTTTAAAGCCGCCTCGGCATCTTTTTTTGTTAATTTGCTTTTTTCTGCCATGCTTGAAATTAAATCTGATTTGTTCACGTTTGTTACCTCCTTAAATAATGAGTATGCTTTCAGTCCGCATAATAGCTTATTCTTCACAAATTTGAAAAATCCTTCTTTTTTCCCTGAGTTTTTAGCAAATTAGCCATTTTTCTTTGTTTTTGCCTCATTCCAGAGCACATCCATCTCTTCCAGGGTCATTTCACTGAGGGTATATCCTTTTGAGACCGCCTGATCCTCGATGTACTTGAACCTGCCGATGAACTTCTCTATAGTAAAATGTAATGCATATTCCGGGTCTATGTCAAGGAACCTCGCAACATTTACTGCCGCAAAAAGCAGGTCTCCCACCTCCTCGGAGGTTTTTTCCTTCCCGCCTTCCTTGCAAGCTTCCTTGATTTCGTGGTACTCTTCAAGAACCTTATCCAATGCGCCTTCAACGCTGTCCCAGTCAAAGCCTGCTTTAGCCGCCTTCTTTTGGACCTTCTCAGCCCTTATGAGGGACGGAAGGCTCTTAGCCACATGCTTGAGTTCGTCCGTATGGGACTTGAGCCCCTGCTCTTTCCTCTTGATCTTGTCCCAGTTTACAAGGACCTCATCCGAGGTATCTGCAACAGCTTTCGCGAATACGTGAGGGTGCCTGCTGATCATCTTGAGACAGATCGTGTTTATGACATCAGTCATGTTGAAGGCTTCGTTCTCCTTGCCTATCCTTGCATGGAACACCACCTGGAAAAGGACGTCGCCAAGTTCCTCGGAAAGCATTGAGTAATCACCTTCGTCTATGGCTTCGATGACCTCGTAGCTCTCCTCCACCAGATACTTCCTCAGGGATTCGTGTGTCTGCTCCCTGTCCCAAGGGCATCCCCCTTCTTCCCTGAGTGTATCCATAACGGCCAGCAGGTCTGTGAAATCTTTTACGCTTTCAGTATCCTTCGGAATGTAGATGGATGTCAGGTAGTCTATGTCGCTCTGCCTGTCGAGCTCGAAAAGCCTGATTCTTCTCACGCTTTCCTGCCCTTCTATACCAGCTGCCCTCACAAAATATATGACACAGTCATCCTTATAGTACTCCATAAGCTTAAGCTTCACTTCGGATGCGATGTATTTGTCGTAAACCTGTGTTACGACCGTTCCGCATCTCCTGTCCATGATCTGGGAATCCAGGTCAAAGGCATCCACTATTTTCAGACCGCCAACAGGATCTATCTGCAGCGCGTCTATAAGCGCATCTATGAAGCTCACGGCTGGCAGTATTTTGTATTCTATCTTCTTCTCTTCGCACAGCCCAAGCAGCAGGCTCACGGTTTTCTCGGCCACCTGAGGGTGCCCAGGCACCGCATAGACTATGTCCTTGAATTCTTCATGCTGCTTTATAAGGTCAAGGGCAATGTTTTCATAGATATCGTCGAAGCTGTCCAAGCTTTCATATTTCTCATCGTAGGTCTCAAATTTTATGCCCCACTCCCTTAGATACTCAACCGTTGGATGTATCTCGGTCCTCAAAAAAATTTTTTCAGCGCTTTTTAATTCCTCATAGGCGCCCAAAGTGACAGCTTCTCTCGCTCCAGGCCCCAGGCCTACAATTTTTATCATGAAATCTTCTCCTTTGCTTTGGTCACTTTACATAATGTTGTCTTCGTAAGTCTTGATGTTGGCTGCGTCAGTCCACTCTGTTATCTTGTTTGTGATCGCTTCGCTCTTTGCATCATCCAGGAGCGTCTGCTTGATTTCAGCCTTGACTGTATCAAAAGCCTTAACAGGATATTCAGTTTTTTCTATGCATTTTATTATATGATAACCGAAGGTTGTCTGCACAGGCTGGGATATCTCCCCTGCCTTAAGCGCGATGGCCGCAGCCATGAAGGTTTCATCGAAGCCTGAATCCACATAGTTCACCGTTCCCAGATCTCCGCCATTTTCACTGTTGGAAGTATCTGTTGACTTTTCTTTTGCTACGGCAGCAAAATCTTCGCCTGCGTCAAGCCTTGCTTTTACAGCCTTTGCCTCATCCTCGGTTGCCAAGAGGATGTGCGCCGTGTGGATGGTGTTAGGGCTCTCTGTGTAGCTGTACGGGTTCGCATCATAGTAGTCCTGAACTTCCTGGTCCGTAACTGCAGCATCTTTCGATATCTCAGTTGTCACCTTCTCGATTATTATCTGGTCTTTTAGATACGCCTTGAAGGAGTCCGTATCGAAGCCTGAGCTGCTCAGAGCCGTCGCAAACTCATCTTCGGTTGCATAGCCGCTTTTTATCTCCTCATATTTTGCGTCAATTTCTTTCTGAACCGTTGCTTCGTCCTGTCCGATATTCAGCTCCTTAGCCTTCTGGAGAACAAGCTCCTCGGTTATCATCTGCTGAAGTATGGATGTCTTTTGAGTTTTGAGGTAACTCATCGCGTCCTCATTCGATTGGTAATCTTCTCCATAGTATGATTCTATTGTCGCAATAAGCTGGATTGTGCTTGGGTTCGCATCTAGCTCCCCCCTGGTGATCTTGACCCCGTTGACTTTTGCAACAGCGCTTTTCGCTATTGCCTCGGGAGTCTTTTCGATCATCCCGCAGGCTGTTGCGGATAACACAAAGGTTGCCAGTAATGCCGCTGTTATTAGTTTCTTAATTCTTTTCAATTCCATTCTCCTCTCTGATTTGCCCTTCTTTTGCCGGCTTGTTTTCATTCATAAATTTCAGGAATTCCATGAGGAACTCAATGAGATCTCCTTGTTTCATTGCTTTGAGCTTGCATGCGATGACAGGCTTTTCACCGTATCTGAATACAATCTGCTTGCTATACTTGTCTATGACTCTTTTGAACAGCTTCTCGTCGAGGCTGTCAGAGCCTTCGAATTTAAGAAGCACTTCATCGCCAGTTTCCTTGATCTCTTCTATACCCAGATTTTTGCCGAGACTCCTTATGTAGGCTATCTCCATAAGGTTGATTACGGATACAGGTATATCAGAGAATCTGTCCACCAGCTCCTCAGTCATTTCCATCATATCATCGAAGGAGGATATGGATGCAATCTTCTTGTATACTTCGATTTTCTGCACTTCGTCCTCTATATAGGTTTCCGGGATGAATGCATCTATCTTGATGTCTACCGTTGTTTCAACAGGCTCCTTGTCGATTTCCCCTTTGATCAGCTTGATTGTATCCTCAAGCATCCTGCAGTACAAGTCATAGCCTATGGATGCCATATGACCGTGCTGGGATGAACCCATCATGTTGCCCGCTCCCCTGATCTCAAGATCCTTCAATGCGATCTTGAAGCCGGAGCCGAGCTCAGTGAAATCCTTTATAGCCTTCAGCCTTTTCTCGGCCACTTCTGTCAATATTTTATCTTTTCTGTAGGTAAGATAGCAATAGGCAATCTTGTTGGTCCTTCCAACCCTGCCTCTCAGCTGGTACAGCTGCGAGAGCCCCATTTTATCGGCGTCGTTTATTATCATCGTGTTTACATTCTGGATGTCCATTCCGGTCTCTATGATTGTGGTTGAAACAAGGAGATCGTACTCGTGACCCATGAAATCCACTATGACCTTCTCCAGCTCCCTCTCGTTCATCTGTCCGTGGGCTGTGGCTATCCTGGCCTCCGGGACAAGCTTGGCTACATAGTTCGATATCTCCTGAATTGTTTCTACGCGGTTGTGAACGAAGTATACCTGCCCTCCCCTGTGTATCTCCCTTAGAATGGCGTCCCTTATCAGCTGGTCGTTGTATTCCACAACATAGGTCTGAACCGGCTGCCTCTCCTTGGGCGGCGTCTCTATGACGCTTATATCCCTTACCCCGACCAGCGACATATGGAGCGTCCTCGGGATAGGTGTGGCGCTAAGTGTCAGCACGTCCACATTCTTTTTTAAATTTTTTATTTTTTCCTTGTGTGTAACTCCGAACCGCTGCTCTTCATCCACGACCAGAAGTCCGAGCTCCTTGAAGGAGACGTCCTTCTGCAGTATCCTGTGGGTGCCTATCAGTATGTCCACTTCCCCCTTCTTCAGGGCTTTTACAGTCTCCTTGTGTTGCGCAGGCGTTCTGAACCTGCTCATGAGGTCGATCCTCACGGGGAAGTCGGAAAATCTCTGGACAAAGTTGCTGTAGTGCTGCTGGGCAAGTATTGTGGTTGGAACAAGCACGGCAACCTGCTTGCTGTCCATGACAGCCTTGAAGGCAGCCCTCATGGCCACCTCTGTCTTTCCGTATCCTACATCGCCGCACAGCAGCCTGTCCATCACTTTTTCGGATTCCATATCCTTCTTGATGTCCTCTATGGCACTGAGCTGGTCCTCCGTCTCGTCGTAAGGGAACTCATCCTCGAACTGCTTCTGCCAAACCGTGTCCTTCGTGAATCTGAACCCCTTTATGGAGGACCTTACGGCATAAAGCTTCACGAGATCCTCAGCGACCTCTTCGATGGATTTCCTGGCTTTTGACTTCGCTTTTGACCATTCGGAGTTGCCCAGCTTGTTTATCTTAGGGGCCTTACCTTCGCTGCCGATAAATTTCTGCACCATGTCCAGCTGCTCCACCGGTACATAAAGCGTGTCGTTTCCAGCGTAGCTGAGCTCCAGGTAATCCTTCTTGAAGCCCTGCAGCTCCAGCTGCTTTATGCCCTTGTAAACACCTATTCCGTGGTTTACGTGCACAACATAGTCTCCGGGCTTGAGCTCAGTGAAGCTCTTAATCTTGCCCGCGCCCTTCTTGGCAAATTTTCGCGCGCTCTTCCTCTTAGCCTCTCCGAAAACTTCCTTGTCGGATATCAAGCTCATCTTGAATTCAGGGAATTCAAAGCCCTTGAGCTGGCTGCCGAAGGTTATTACAACCTCACCAGGCAGGATATCATCAAAAATGTCCTTGTAGGCGCTTGTTATGCCGTTGTCGCTGAGGGTGCCGACAAGCCTTTCTCCCCTCGGCCTGGTCCCCGAAAGGATGACGGTTTTGAAGCCTTTAGACTTGTTTTCCTTTATATCCTGGATCAGCAGCTCAATTCTCCCATGATAATTCTGGAGCGACAGCTGTGAGAAGCTGACTATCGACCTGGGTTCCAGCACCCTTGCGGTTTTTGCAATCGCATCAAGCGTGATAACCTCTCTGCCCTCCAGGTCCTGAAAAATAAGAGACTTGTCCACAAGGAGCTTGTTCTGACCCGGAAGGATATTTCCCCTCTCAAGGAAACTCAGGTAGTCTTCTTCAAACTCAAAAAATACGCTGTCCAGCTTTCCTTTGCACCTCTGCGGATCATCCAGAAATATGGTGTAGTCCTGAAGGTATTCGAAGATCGTGGCTGGCTTCTCGTAAAAATATGGCAGGAAACTTTCTATCGTTTCAAAATCCCAGTTTTCTTTAAGCGCCTCCAGGTTGCTGTATGTAATCTCCTTCAGCCTTTCATAGGCTTCCTTCTTTTTGCCCTTTTTCAGTTTTTCAACAGCATCCTGCAGTTCCCTTTCTATTGCATCGTAGCCTTTTTCAATGTTTTCCTTCTTGAGTATTATCTCCTTTGCAGGGAAGATCTCGATACTCTTGATCCGTTCTATGCTTCGCTGGGATTCCGTGTTGAAGCTCCTGATGGAGTCCACTTCGTCTCCGAAAAGCTCTATCCTGTAAGGGTCCGGCGATGTAGGAGGGAAAACATCCAGTATGCCTCCCCTTAAGGAGAATTCGCCCCTGCCTTCAACCAGGTCAACACGGTTATATCCGCTCTGGACAAGCTTTACGCTAAGATCATTCAGCAGAACCGTTTCCCCTTCCTTGATCTTAAACGTGTATTCCCTGTAGAGGCCGACAGGAATATAGGTCGAAGCCAGCGCCTCGATGGACGTCACAATTATCTTTTTCCCCGGGGACAGGATTTTTCTTATTACCTTGAGCCTCTCCCAGCGGAGGTCACCGGAAATGGCTTCTATATTGTAGAACACAACTTCCTTAGACGGCAGAAAATAGACAGAGGTGGTGTAAAGCGACAGATCCTCGTATATATTCCTTGCCTCAATATCATTTTGCGCAAAAACAATAAAGGGCTTATCCAGTTCCTGAAATAACCCCCCTATGACGTATGCCCTGGAGGAGTCCGATAACCCGAACACCCCCGCCGGCACCTTTTTATTTTCAATGTTGTTCAAAATGTCTTTGAATTCCCTGCTTTCCCTTAGGGATTTCATTAGTCCTTCCAGTCTCATCGCTCTACCACCTTAAACTATTCAACCCTGAATCCATTATATTTCGCCATGGCCTCATCGGTTCCAAACTTCACAATGACACCTGCCGCAGCCGCTGCAGCCCCCATAACTTCCTCAGCCTTCTCCCTGTCATCCTTCGGGAACCTGCCGAGGACATGAGTCACCAAGTCCAGCTCTGGATGCCCGACTCCGATCTTGATTCTGGGAAAGACATCTGTAGAAAGATTCAATATGATGCTCTTTATCCCGTTGTGGCCGCCCGAGCTTCCCTGCAGCCTTATCCTCATCCTTCCAACCTCAAGGCTTGTATCATCGTAAATAACGATTATGTTCTCAGATGGAATGTTGTAGAATTTGGAGGCTTCCCTGACCGATTCACCGCTCAGGTTCATGAATGTCTTAGGCTTCAGGAGCATAACCTTTTCGCCTGCAATATTCCCCTCTCCGCATATGCCCTTGAATTTTTCCTTTGTCATGGGTATATTTGATTCCTTGCTTATCATATCCACTACATCAAACCCTACATTATGCCTTGTATTCTCATACTGTCTGCCCGGATTTCCAAGCCCTACTATTAAAAACATACGTACACTCTCCACAATTAATTTACTTATCGTTCTTTTCCTCTATATAATATACCATATCCTTAAAATAATAAAGGGGCTTAAAGCCCCTTTAGTTTTCACCCATTTCTGAAAGCGTGATATTCAATGTTATGTTTTTCCCGCCCCTCTGGACCTTGCAGGAGACCACATCCCCCACCTTGTGTTTGTCCAGTATGGCGGATATGTTTTCAAATTCCGTCACCTTCTGACCGTCCAGTTCAGTTATTATGTCTGTAGGCTTAATGCCCGCAGCGTCAGCGCCGCTTCCGGCTACAACCTCTTTTACGTAAACGCCCTCAACACTGTTGTTCCCGGCAACGACTGTAGCTCCGTAAATGCCAAGATACGGCCTCGAAACCTTTCCCGTGCTCATAAGGGAATCGATTATTGTTTTTGCCTCGTTGATGGATATGGCGAATCCCATCCCTTCAGCGTTCTCTGCGGAACCTATCTTCAGGCTGTTTATGCCTATGACTTCGCCATCCTCATTGCACAGAGCCCCTCCGCTGTTTCCGGGGTTTATTGCGGCGTCAGTCTGGAGCACCTTGTATACGGACCCTTCATACTGTATCGTCCTGTTCAGAGCGCTTATAATTCCCGCAGTCACTGTGCCGGCAAATTCCTCTCCGAGCGGATTTCCAATGGCTATTGCCAGGTCTCCCACTTTCACATCAGATGAGTCGCCGAGAGTTGCCACAGGAAGGTTCACAGCGTCCACCTTGATTACGGCCAAGTCCGACCTGGTGTCGGTGCCTACCACCTTGGCTTCCAGGGATTTCCCGCTGGACAGCTTAACGGATATGGTTGTCGCCCCTTCGATAACGTGATTGTTAGTTACAATATAACCGTTAGAATCGAAAATAATACCTGAACCACTATACGAATCACTTGTTAAAGGCGAGGTTGTATTGCCGCTGATGACTATCCCGACTACAGCAGGTCCGACGTCTTCCGCGACTTTGTTGATTGCGGTATCTGCAGCTTCTGCAGATCCACTTGAATCCGAACCGCCGCTGCTGCTGTTCTGTGATGTGCTGCTGTAGTTGTATGTCTGGGAGGCAATCTTGTTGGCCACATAAGTGCCTGAAACTCCTCCGGAAAACATAGCTATAAGAACGAATGCAATAACTTTCACAGCGCTGTCCATCTTCTTTTTTTTGTTGCAGTTTCTGATTTCTATCCTGCCGGTCTCTCCATTATCTGCATCCTGCCATTCAACATCACTGTAGGCGCTATCCGGATCATCATCGATTTTTTTATTATCTATGCCATCTGCAGCATTATCTTTAATGCTCTCATCCATAGCCTTGCCCCCTAACCCATAAAATAAAACATAATATTATTATAATGCATGGCACCTGAATAAGTGTGAACAAAATGTTAGAATTGTTTAAACCATTTTTAAAGTAAAGGTGAAAACTACTCCTTTTGGCTCCTTGTTTTCCACCCACACGTCCTCACCCAGCTGCGTAAGGATGCTCCTGACAATTGAGAGCCCGAGACCTGTGCTCACCTTTGAGGACCTCGCCTTGTCAGCCTTGTAGAATCTGTCCCATATATTTTTTATCTCGGCTTCGGGTATATGAGGGCCGTCATTGAATATGGTCACGACCGCTTTTGATCCTTTTATAACTGTTTTGATATTGATATTTCCTGAAACCGGAACGTACTTCATCGAATTGTCCAGAAGGTTTGTTATGACCTGGGTAAGCCTGTCCTTGTCTCCTGCAACCATCAGCTTCTCGCCCTGAAGCAGCACGTCCACCTTGACTTTCCTTTTCATAACCTTTGGCTCAAATCTTATAACAGTCTGCCTTATTATCTCATTTATGTCAACTTCCTCTATCCTCAGCCTGAACTGCCCCGACTCTATAGCCGACAGGTCCAGCAGATCATTCACAAGCCTCGTAAGCCTCTGGATTTCCTCATAGGCTATGGTTAAATAGTAGTTGTGTTTCTCCTTAGGCACAACGCCGTCCAGTATCCCTCCTATGAACCCTTTGATAGAAGTGATAGGCGACCTTATCTCATGGGATACGTTCGAGATAAACTCCCTCCTCTTGTTTTCAACTTCCTCCAGGGCATCCGCCATGGAATTGAAGGATTCCGCAAGCTCTCCGATTTCATCCTTTGCTTTGATGACGACCCTCTTGTCGACCTCGCCTTTAGCTATCCTGTCCGCAGCATAATTTATCTCCTGGAGAGGCTTTATGAGCACCCTCTGAGAAACAAAGTATATTACTACGCTGGACAATATTATAGCCAGCAGGGCGGACAGCCAGATGATTTCGAACACGCTTTCAAGCGGCCCCTTGATATCCGCCATGGACGTGTGCATTATGATAACGCACTGGAATGTATCGCCGTCAAAGACGGGTACTTCGAATGTATGCACCGGCATTTCGAAATAGCCGTTATAATCTCCTTTTTTCTCTATGTTGCCTCCCGCCCTAAGCTCCTCGAGCTCGGTTGTAAGCAGCTGGTTGCCTATCAGAGCCTTGTCATCTTCGCGGGATACCGCGAAAACATAGCCGTAGCTGTCCACAAGCCAAATATCGGCCGAGAGATAGCCCGCTATGCTGCCAATCGTGTCCTCCAGCTTCTCGGACGAGATATCGCCCTCAATATACTTCACAGCTGCAGGCCCAAGGAACTGTGTTTCCTTGAGCAGATCCTGCTTCCTCTGATTGAAAGAGTACGAGTCAAACCAGTAGGACAGGAAGGAAGCAACAATAACGAAGCTGACAGCTATGATCACCGAAAAAGTGACTATCAGTTTGGAAAATAAACCTTTTCTCATTTTTTACTTTACCTCGAATTTGTAACCTACTCCCCAGACGGTTTCAAGCTCCCAGTTCGCTCCGCCGTGAAGCTTTTCCCTGAGCCTCTTTATGTGGACGTCCACTGTCCTTGAATCCCCCGGATAGTCGTATCCCCAGACCTCGCACAGAAGCTGCTCCCTGGTGAACACCCTGTTTTTGTTGCTGGCAAGGAAATAGAGCAGCTCGAATTCCTTAGGCGGCATCTTGATCTCCTCGCCCTTGAAAACCACGTTATAGGAATTGATGTCTACCGTAAGGTCAGGGAATTTCAGGACCTCCTTGTCTTCGTTTTCGACATTGTACCTCCTGAGGACAGCCTTCACCCTGGCAACCATCTCCTTAGGTTCGAAAGGCTTTACAATGTAGTCGTCCGCACCCAGCTCAAGGCCCAGGACCTTATCAAAGGTCTCGCCCTTTGCAGTAAGCATTATTACCGGAATCTCGGACTGCTTCCTTATCCACTTCAGCACGTCTATTCCGTCCACGCTCGGAAGCATTATGTCAAGCAGCACCAGGTCGGGCTTGTACTGCAAAAAAAACTCCTGGGCTTCCCTCCCGTTGTGGCTTACCTTTGTGTCGTATCCCGAATTCTCAAGATACATCTTTATGACTTCGCTGATATTTTCATCGTCATCCACTATAAGAACTTTTCCGATTTTGCCTTCCATAATAATTCTCCTCTCAAGTCAAAACATATTTATATCTAATTTACCATAATTTTCAGATTTAATAAAGTTACAAATATTTTAAAAAACAAAAGCATGCCCCTATTGAGGGAGCATGCCGGCTTATTAATCTTCGAAGAGCTTGCTTACAGAAATGTCTTCATATATTCTTCTTATCGCTTCCGCAAAAACAGGCGCTACAGAAAGAACCTTGAACTTATCGCAAGCTTTTTCTTCATCAAGTTTTATTGTGTTAAGGAATACAAGTTCCTTAATTACCGAGCTTTTCAGCCTTTCCATCGCAGGCCCTGACAGTACTGCATGTGTGCAGCACGCATACACTTCCTTGGCGCCAATCTTAATGAGAGCTTCAGCTCCGTTTGTTATTGTTCCCGCAGTGTCGATCATGTCATCGACAAGTATGCATGTCTTGCCTTCTATGTCTCCTATTATGTTCATGACCTCTGACACATTCGCCTTAGGTCTTCTTTTGTCGATGATTGCGATAGGCGCCTGCAGTTTGTCTGCAAACTTTCTTGCCCTAGTAACGCTTCCGAGGTCAGGTGATACGACAACTATGTCATCCCTGTCGAGGAACCCCTTCTGGACAAAATACTTTGAAAGAATAGGCGCTCCAAGGAGGTGGTCAAGAGGAATGTCGAAATATCCCTGTATCTGAGGAGCGTGAAGGTCCATTGTAAGAACCCTGTCGGCGCCTGCCGCTGTTAGTATGTCCGCTACAAGCTTTGCAGTGATAGGATCTCTTGCCTTGGCCTTTCTGTCCTGCCTTGCGTATCCGTAGTAAGGGATAACTGCTGTTATCCTTCCTGCGGAAGCCCTCTTGAATGCATCTATCATTATGAGCAGCTCCATCAGATGGTCATTAACTGGTGCGTTTGTTGACTGCACAACAAAAACGTCAACACCTCTTACAGTTTCATTGATGTTTACCGATATTTCGCCATCGCTGAAAGTCCTTACATTTGAGTCCCCTAACGGCAACCCTAGTCTGTCAGCAATCTCTTTTGCCAGCTCAGAGTTTGAATTTCCACTGAAAATCTTGATGTTTCTTCCGTGAGTTATCATCCTTAGTCCTCCTTGTTTATTTTCTTCGAATTTTTCCTGTATACCCAGCCTTCTTTTATAACCTGCCTCGCCCTGGCTATAGCCAGCGAACCTGCAGGAACATCTTCTGTAATTGTCGAACCGGCAGCGATGTAGGTATCTTCATTCACCTTCACAGGCGATATGAGATTCGTGTTGCAGCCTATGAAGGAGTTGTCGCCCACGATGGTTTTCGTTTTGTTTGTACCGTCATAATTTACAACAACAGTTCCGCAGCCGAAATTGCAGTTCTTTCCGATTTCGGCATCCCCTATGTAGGTCAGGTGCGACACCTTTGTGCCGTCGCCTATCACAGATTTCTTTATCTCTACAAAATCACCGATCCTTGCGGACTTTCCTATGACGCTGTCGGGCCTTACATAAGCATAAGGGCCTACAGTTGTCTTTTCGCCTATCCTGCTGCTTAAGATCACTGAATTTTGGATTGTAACTTCGCTTTCGATGACACTGCTGCTGATCCTTGAGCCCGGATAGAGCATGCATTTCCCGCCGATCACCGTGTTCCCTTCAATTATATTGCCAGGGTATATTATGGTATCTGAGCCGATCTCAACGTCCACATCTATGTATGTTGATTCAGGGTCGATAAGAGTCACTCCGTTAACCATATGCTTTTCGTTAATTCTTTTTCTGAGGACTTTTTCAGCCTGGCTGAGCTGGAGCCTTGAGTTGACGCCCATAGTCTCTTCAAAAGGGATAGGCATGGCGCCTACCTTCTTGCCTTCTTCCACCAGGATTCCGATGACATCTGTCAGGTAATACTCTCCCTGCGAATTGTCGTTGCTTAGCTTGCCCAGGCTTTCGAGCAGATTCTCGATGTCGAAGCAGTACATGCCCGAGTTGATCTCTCTTACCAGAAGCTCCGAGCCGCTGCAGTCCTTGTGCTCGACAATCCTGCATACTTCTCCGCTTTCCTTTCTTATTATCCTGCCGTATCCGTCAGCACAATCAACAACCGAGGTCAGGATTGTGGCTTTGCAGCCTCCCTCATTGTGGAATTCAATGAGTTTGCTTATGCTTTCCTGCGAAATTAAAGGAGCATCACCAGTAAAAACAGCTACCGTACCTTTTTTTCCTTCGAGAAATTCAGAAGAACACATTACTGCATGCCCCGTTCCGAGCTGCTTATCCTGAAATGAGTAATGCACTCCCCTTGACTCAGTAGCCTTTTTAACTTTTTCTGCTCCTCTTCCTATAACTACATTTATATCCATTATTCCGCTTTTTCTGATTGTATCTATTACCTGGTTGACCATTTCTTTGCCGCATACCTTGTGCAGAACCTTCGGGGTCTCCGATTTCATCCTCTTACCCTCGCCGGCCGCCAATATTAAAGCATAATTTAACATTTATAACACCTCTTAACTTAAATATACCATAATATTATATTTTATATGCGCTATATTTTCAACCGTATATGACATATTTAAAAAATTTCATAATAAAAAGGAGTCGCAAAACTCCTTTCTATTAATTAATTTTTACTCTTCTGTTTTAATTTCTTCAACAGGTTCCTCAGGTTCCTCGTTTTTAACTTTTTCATACTCATCAAGAATTGACATCTGGATTTTTTCTCTAGTCTGAGTATTGATAGGGTGCGCTATGTCCTTGAATTCTCCGTCTGGAGTCTTTCTGCTTGGCATAGCAATGAAAAGACCATTCTGGCCTTCAATAACCTTGATATCATGAACAACAAATTCATTGTCAAAAGTTACTGAAACGATAGCTTTCATTTTTCCCTCTGCAGCAATTTTTCTTACCCTTACGTCTGTAATTTGCATTAAAATCCACCTCCACAAGATGCTTAGTATATATTATATTCTACTTATGTTTTATTTTTCCTTCTAAAATTGTGAAAAAATTTAAATTTTTTAAATATTTTCGCAAATCACCCTATATGAAGTCTTTTGTGGGCATGAGCACAGCATTCCCATCCTCGTCAAAGCCGTTGAAGTTGACTATGGACACATATTCCTTTATCAGTTTCTTCTGAGTGCTTACCGTATCTATGAGCACTCCTATCCCTACAAGCTGGCACTCAAATTCCCTTAGAAGGTCTATGATTCCCTTTGCAGTGCCCCCGGCTTTCATGAAATCGTCTATGAAAACGCAGTTGCTTCCCTTTTTAAGTGATTTCTTCGAAAGGGTCATGCTCTGGATCCTTCCCGTGGATCCTGAGACATAGTTGATGCTCAAGGTCGAGCCTTCAGTGATCTTTGTATCCCTTCTAACGACCACCAGCTGCACGCCGAGCAGCTTCGCCACTTCATATGCAAGCGGTATGCCCTTAGTCTCGACAGTCACAACATAGTCTACATTGTTCCCTATGAACTTCGAGGCAAGGATGATCCCTGCTGTGGAGATTATCTGCGGGTTGCACATTATGTCGGTAACGTAAAGGAAATTGCCCGGAATTACACGATCCTTGTCTGCCAGTATCCCGCAGAGCCTGTTGGCAAACTCCATGCTTTTTTCCTCTGAAAGCCCGCAGACATATTTTACACCGCCTGCCGCTCCGGATATTGTCTCAACCCCGCCCAGTTTCAGTCTGCTTAATATATCCTTTATCACGTAGAGATCCTCGCTGATTGTTGATTTTGCTGCAGAAAAGAGCTCCGTAAACGTATTCAGGTTTATTACCTTGTTGGGATTCTCTATCAACGTCTTTGTAATAATAGATATCCTTTGATTTCTTGTAAACTTATCCATTTCATCACCTGCATTCATATTAATACGAATATTCACCTGTTTTTTTTATCTATCATTCATATTTTATTCCAAAACAGAAATATTATCAAGTGCATAGATAATATGATATAATTTATTCATATGCTAATCGATAAAGGGAGCTGATATTATGTCATTCGATATTACAAAGGATAAAAGCAAAAAGGTTCATTTCATAGGGATCGGCGGAATAAGCATGAGCGGCCTTGCAGAGATACTGCTCGAGGCGGGATACAGGGTTTCCGGTTCAGACATGAAAGCCTCCTCAACAACAGACACCCTCTCCAATATGGGCGCAGAGGTATTCATAGGACATGACGAGAAAAACATTGGCGATGCCGATCTGGTGGTTTATACAGCTGCCGTTTCCAGCGACAACCCTGAGCTTCTCGGAGCAAAGAAGCTTGACATCCCTGCCATGGACAGAGCAGAGTTCCTGGGCGACCTGATGAAAGGCTACAAATACAATGTGGCTGTTGCAGGAACCCACGGAAAAACTACAACCACTTCCATGCTCTCACATATCGTCCTCAAGGCGAATCTGGATCCCACAATACTTGTAGGCGGCCAGCTGGATGTTATCCACGGAAATGTAAGGACCGGAAAGAGCCAGTACCTCATAACAGAAGCCTGCGAGTACAAAGCATCATTTTTGAAGTTCATCCCGCATGTCGGGATTATAACGAATATAGACGCCGACCATCTGGATTTTTACAAGGATATAGAGGACATCCAGAACACCTTCATGAAATTCTCAGCGCTTATACCGGTGAATGGATACCTTGTGTGCTGCGCAGAGGATGAATGGATGGACAAGGTGATGGCGGCAGCAAAGTGCACAATAATAACCTATGGCATAGACAAGGGCGACTTTACTGCGAAGAACATTGAATTCAACGAGAAGGGCTGCGCTTCCTTCACGGCATATTTCAGGGGCGACAAGTTCCTCGACGTCAGACTCAACGTTCCGGGAAGGCACAACGTGCTTAACGCCCTTGCCTCCATCGGAGCAGCCTTTGCCCTCGATGTTTCAAAGGACTGCATCTTCGAAGGCCTCGAAGAGTTCGGCGGCACGCACAGAAGATTTGAGCTGAAAGGCACTAAGGGCGGCGTCACAGTCATAGACGATTATGCCCACCACCCTACAGAGATAAGGGCAACGCTGAGCGCTGCCAGGAACTACCCTCACAAGAGGATATTCTGCGTGTTCCAGCCTCACACATTCTCAAGGACTCTGAGCCTTTTCGAGGAATTCAGCAACGCTTTTGAAGGCGTTGACGACCTGATACTAGCAGACATATACGCTGCAAGGGAAAAGGACACAGGCGTTGTCAGCTCAGCCATGCTGGCAGAGAAGATAACCGAAAAAGGCCTGAAATGTCAAAACCTGCACAGCTTCGATGAGATAGTCAGCTATCTTGAAGCCAACCTGAAGGACGGAGACGTGCTGTTCACCGTCGGGGCAGGAGACGTGTACAGGATAGGAGAAAAGTATCTGGAAAAATAATATTCCGGCCTCCATCATTAGTAAAGCCAGCAAACTTCAAAGTTTGCTGGCTTTGTTCATCTTTTCATGAAATATATTTCGGGCAGGGCCTTCCTCAGCAGCTCCTCAAGGAATTCGTTGATATCGATGCCCGCATCATTTTTATAGCTCTCCAAAGCCTCAATCAGAGCCGCATCGATCTCCAAAGCAAGTTTGCCCTTTTCTGCGGCCGCTTCCCCAGCCGACGCCAGTTCCCTGAGCTTGTCGTAAGCTTCGCTAGGGCTGTATCCCTTAACCTCCTGGAGATATGCATATGCGCCGCCGCCTTCACAGCATCCTTCCAGGCTGCCGTAGCTTTTAGTTTCCGGATTGACCAAAAAATGCCCGAAATTGCCGCATACAGGACACGGCTCAACCGTATAGAGGTTCCCGAATTCAGCCGGCTCGTAATCCTTCCTGATCAAAGCGAGAAAATCCACCTTCTGTTCCAGTTCTGCTACTGTCATTTTTATCACTCCCGATGTTTTTTTACCACATATAGATTATAACCAAAAAAACAAAAATCCTGCAACCTTTATATGGTATAATAATGCTTAATCATAATGTGGAGGAGAGATATGAATGGTAAAAGAGTATGGTGAAATCTTTAGATCAATTGTCAAATCCTTGCAGGATAATAATTTCGATAATGTAGTAAAAGAGATATTGAGCAGGCCTGGCGTTGACAGGGAAAAACTTGCCAAGGCTGTCTCGTCGCTCTGCGGGGTGGAAATCCCTTATGGCGAAAACTTCGCCTCAGACCTCAAGGCTGCCGTTTCAGGCTACAAGGCCGACCGCAGGGTTGTAACCAAGATAAGCTCCTGTCCTTCAGACTGCTGCGGAGAGGGAGGATCGCCATGCATGAGGTCATGCCCTTTCGATGCCATCATACTGGATAAAGAAAAAAACGCTACCCTGATAGATGAGAGCAGATGCACGGACTGCGGCTTCTGCGTTGATGCCTGCCCTACAGGCGCGCTGGTTGACAAGGTTGAATTCCTGCCGCTTTTCGAGATTATGAAGAGCGGTGCGCCGGTCATAGCCGCCGTTGCTCCCGCTATTTCAGGGCAGTTCGGGGACAGCGCAACCATAGACAAGCTCAGGACTGCATTCAAGGTGATGGGCTTCCAGGACATGGTCGAGGTCGCGTTCTTCGCGGACATGCTTACACTCAAGGAATCCGTGGAGTTCGACCATCTGGTCAAAAGGGAAGAGGACCTTATGATTACCTCCTGCTGCTGCCCGATGTGGGTCGGAATGCTCAAAAGGGTATACGACAATCTGGTGAAGCACGTGTCGCCTTCAGTATCACCGATGATCGCCGCCGGCAGGGTTCTCAAGAAGCTGAACCCCGACGTCAAGGTTGTTTTCATAGGGCCCTGCATAGCCAAGAAAGCCGAAGCCAAGGATAAGGACCTGGCCGGAGACATTGATTTTGTACTAACCTTCACCGAGCTTAAGGACATATTCGACTCGCTGGATATCGATCCAGCCAAGTTCGAGGAAACCCCGACCACCGATTATGCAACCAGGGGAGGCAAGCTCTATGCGCGCGCAGGTGGAGTTTCCATCGCGGTCGCTGAATCCCTGGAAAAGATCTTCCCTGAAAAATACAAACTGTTCAAAGCAGTCGCTGTCGACGGGGTCAAGGACTGCAAAGCTATACTTGACAAGGCCCAGAAAGGCGAGGTGGATGCAAACTTCATAGAGGGCATGGGCTGCATTGGCGGCTGTGTCGGAGGACCGAAGGCTATCGTCAGCAAGGAGATCGGCAAGGAAGCCGTCGACAGCTATGCCGACAAGTCAAGCACAAGGGTATCCACAGACAGCGAGTGCATAAAGGATGTCTTCCATAAGATTGGCATCTTCTCAATGGAGGACGTCAAGAAAGGCGAAAAGATAGAGATATTTGAAAGAAAATTTTAAGAGGTGACATTAAAAATTGCTAAATTTACTTAACAACATACAAGGAGCTATTTTCGATATGGACGGCACCATCATAGATTCCATGTGGGTATGGTACTCGATAAATAAGGACTACCTGTCAAAAAGGAACCTCTCGATGCCGGCTGACCTTAAGCAGAAGATCGAGACAATGACCTTCAGGGAATCTGCCCTTTACTTCAAGGACAGGTTCCAGATCGAAGACAGCGTAGAGACGATAATGGCTGAATGGAATGACATGGCCAGAAGCTCCTACAGCAGCGATGTGAAGCTGAAGCCCGGCGTATATGAATACCTGGCGAAGCTCAAGGAAAACGACATAAAGATAGGGCTTGCCACAAGCAACTATTCAAAGCTTGTTGATCTTGCGCTCAGCCAGAACAACATCAAGCACTTCTTCGATGCGATAACCACCACCGAGGAGGTCGAAAGAGAGAAGAGCTTTCCTGACATCTACCTTCTGACAGCCAAGAAGATGAACGTGGAACCCGAGAAGTGCGTTGTCTTCGAAGACATACTGCCTGCCATAAAGGGAGCAAAGCTGGCCGGCATGACTGTTGTGGGTGTCCAGGACGAATACTCCCTTGACCAGTGGGAAGCAATAATGGAATACTCCGACCACTGTATCGAAAGATATGACGAGCTACTAAACGAGATGAATGAATTAACGGCGCTGCTATAAGCTGCGCCGTTAATATTTTGATCTTTCCAGGTTATAATATGAGAACCATGTCGTACCACACCGCACCGCCGTGATTTGACTTGGACACGCCCATGTTCACGTAGCCGAAGGATTCATAATAACGGATTAGCCGCTCCTTGCAGGTTAGGATCAGTCCTATCCTGCCTGCTTCCTTTGCAGCGCTGATCATACGACTCATCAGCTTTGCGGCAATCCCCTGCCTCCTGCAGTCAGGATGGACATCCAGCCCGAATATGGCCTGGTAGCTCCCTGCCGGATTATGGCAGGAGGTCGATGCAAACATCTCATCGCTTATAACCTCGTCGTCGGTCACACATCCGTTTACAAAACCGATGATCCCTTTATCTGTTTCAGCTACAAAAAAACTGTCCGGAAATGCCTGCAGCCTCTTCAGAAATGCTTCCCTGGTCGCTGCCTCGGCCTCGGGGAAGCACACAGCCTCAAGTGCCGTTATCCCATCCAGGTCGGACAACCTTGCTTTTCTTATTTCCAAATCCCCCACTCCTTCCATCTGTTTATTATACTATACTTTTTGCCGAATGTTTGAAGTGTTATAATTGTACATATGAAGTGCCGACCAGGGCCCTCGGGAAAGGAATGTGAAATGAAAGAGATTAATACCGGCAGTGAGAAAGTGAGAATCAGGAAGGCGGATGTGTCTGACGCCGCTGCTCTTATAGAATATCTGAACATAATCGGCGGCGAATCGGATTTCATGACCTTCGGTCCCGGTGAGTTCAATCGAAGCGTGGAGGCTGAAGCGGAGTTCATTGCGGATGCTCTCAAAAAGAGGAACGCCCTTTTTCTGATCGCCGTATCAAACGGGAGAGTAGTGGGCAACCTGAACTTTTCAGGCGGACCGAGGGAAAGGAACGCCCATACAGGGGAGTTCGGTGTCAGCGTGCTCAAGGAATACTGGGGCATGGGAATCGGTGAAGATCTCATAAGCTGCCTGATAGAATGGAGCAGGAGCTCCGGGATAATACGGAAGATAAATCTTAGGGTCCGGACCGACAATTCGAGAGGCATACGCCTGTACAGAAAACTAGGTTTCGAAGAGGAAGGCACTGTCAAAAGGGATTTTCTGATAGGCGGAAAGTTCTACGACTCCCTTCTTATGGGTATTATGATAGATCGAAAGGGGTGAACGAATTGGAAAGTATGACAAGGAAGCTGGAGGATAAATCGTTCCGCATCGAGGATGTTTCGAAAATCAAGCTGGGCGAAGACGGGTACAGCGGCGAAGCCATCGACAGGCTTGGCAGATTTGAAAATATGTACTTCGACCTGATAGCGCAGCAGGTTGAAATATCGAAGGAGCTGGAAAAGCTGCGTTCGGAAGGCAAAACCAAGACAGTCCGATTCAAGCAGCTGCTGACCAACAAGCTCACAAACAGCAACATACTGGTAACCTTCGAGATGCACGGTCTTAAGTAGAGAAAACGGGGTGCGGCCAATGGCCTCACCCCATCATTTTTTCCTGCAGCATCTTTTGCAGCCGCAGCCGGAATCCTCATAGTCGCAAAGCTTATAGTCACCGCCCTGAATCTGCAGCAGTTTCCCTTCCACCAGCGACATAGCCAGTTTATTTCTTGCATCGTTGTATATCCTCTGAACAGTCGTCCTGGCCACATCCATCTTTTCCGAACACTCTTCCTGGGTCATTCCTTCAAGATCGATAAGCCTTATAGCTTCGTACTCGTCGACTGTCATGAACACTATCTCCGCATCCGGTTTCTGAAGTTTAAGAGGTCCAAACAGGTCACTCTCCGGCAGGAGGCACACCCTTCTGCATTTTCTGGGTCTTGGCATCTACTCACCCCTTAACAAATCGTTATTGACATATGTTCTTTATAGTCTTATTATAATATATATAGGACATATGTCAATAATGTCTCGGCACAAAATCATATTAAAGAATTTAATCGGAGGAATGGTTATATGAAAATCGCTTTACCTACTCGACAGGATGTCATCGACAATCATTTTGGACACTGTGAATATTACACAATCTTCACAGTTGACAATGCTGCCCGGAAAATAGTTGAACAGGAAACCCTTACAGCTCCTTCCGGCTGCGGCTGCAAATCAAACATTGCATCTGTACTCGCAGATATGGGTGTAAAAGTGATGCTTGCAGGCAACATGGGCGAAGGTGCTGTAAGGGTGCTTAACAACTCAGGCATAGAAGTACTTCGCGGCTGTTCAGGCGATGTCAAGGAAGTAGCTATAAACTGGCTCTCAGGATCACTGGCTGACTCAGGCGATTCCTGCCACGACCACGAATGCCACAGCTAAAAAACTGAATCCCGAATACTACCGAAAGCTGAAAGAATTTTATTCTTCCGGCTTTCTTTTTCATTTGGCTTGTATTCCATTCTTCTGTATACTTATATTAATGTTACACAGCAAATCAACATAATTTCGGAGGTGATTTTGATGCAGGGCATAGAGTATATCCTGAAAAACAGCGGTTTCTCATATGAACTGATTCATGACGGCAAACCCATTCGCACTGCAAAGGACGGCGCCGGCCATTACAGGATAGACATCGGCCAGATGGCTCCGGCACTTATCTTATACACCCCTGCAGGATTTTATGTGCTGGTTATATCAGGCGAGAGGGAACGGGTGGATTTCAAGGAGATTAAGAGGCTTCTGAACTGCAAGAATGTGCGGCTTGCAACAAAGGAAGAAGTGACTCTGACAACAGGATTTTCTGTGGGAAGCATCCCAATGTTCGGGATTAAGCTGCCCCATATAATTGACAACAGGCTGCTGAAATACCCTTTTGTTTACGGCGGCTCAGGAATCGAGAATACCACTCTGAAGATCGACCCGCATGCTTTATTCGAATTGAATACCGTTATAGGAACATTGGATTAATAAAAGCGGTTCCCGTTTATGGCGGAAACCGCTTTGCTTTTTAGCCCTTCTTCTTAGGATTCGGTCGGGTTGCAAAATAGAAGAAACCGCCGAAGTAGATCACGAACATGAAAATCATGGTAACAATTGCCAATGAACTCATTCTGTTTTTCCTCCTTTGTGCCGCTTTTTAAGGAACTCCTCCTGATAAGGCGCTTTAATTTTGTTTGCGATCCAGTTGTTCAACAAAAGGGTGATAATGCCCAGACCCACCCACTGCGTGATCATAGTAATCGGGCTGTACCACTCGAATGCCCACCAGTTGCTGGACCAGGATGCGCCCTGCCACAGCCACCAGCCGAACACGGTTATGAATATCACCGGGAACAGCATTACGCAGTAGTTGAACCATTTCCCTACATGAATCCAGCTGTCCTCGTTTATCATGTCTCTGATATTGTCAAGGCCCGCTCTCCAGGCAACATATGCGAACATAATACCGGAGATAAGGAGTCCGACCCCCCATACAAGATCCTGGCTGTCAAAGAAATCATAAGACAGCGCAGAAGGTATGCCGAACAGAATCAATATGATGGTTGATACGATAGCCGCTTTCTTTCTTGTGAAGCCTACGTCCTCGAAGTTCTTGCAAGTCAGCTCCACCATGGAAAGCAGGGACGCAAGAGCTGATATTGCCAATGCAAAGAAGAAAAGCGCACCGAAAAGATTTCCTCCCGGTATGGTAGGGAAAAAGGCCGCCAAATATATGAATGTAAGTCCAGTGTTGTTGGATGCCATTGCGGCGTTTGCGGCATCAACAGAAGGCGAAATGGCAAATATCAGCGGAAGCACTGCCATTGCTGCAAGCAGCGAGGATCCAGCGTCTGCAAATGCAATAACGAATGAATTTGCTCCGATATCATGATCATCGCCCATATAGTTAGCATAGGTCAGCATTAATCCCCAGCCAGCACCTACCGACCATGCGGCCTGTGTGAATGCAAACAGCCATGTATCGGGCTTCAAAAGTCCCGCCAAGCTTGGTCTGAAAAGGTATTCCATGCCCTGCCATGCTGCCGGTTTGCTCAATGACCATACCATAACCACCAGAAGGAGGATAACAATACTCGGAACGATAATCTTATTTGCCACTTCCAGACCTTTCGTCACACCCTTGTAAATAATCCATCCTGCGATACCCGCTGCTATCACGTGAAACAAAATCGTCTGTGAAGGTGTTGCAAGAAAGTTTTCCCAGAGCAATTTGGTGTCTACACCTGCTTTCAGGCCGCCTGAAGCGCCCAGCGTAAAATACTTTATGGCCCAGCCGGTAACGACTGAATAATAGAACATGATGGCCATGGAACAAAATCCGATCCAAATACCCATCCAGGTATTCTTTTTGCCTGCGAAATTCCTGAACGCTCCGTTTGTACCCAGCTTTGTCCTCTTACCCATGATCATCTCAATCATCAGAAGAGGTACCGCCCAAACGATTGTGGCAACCAGAAATGCAACGAGAAAAGCGCCTCCGTCATTGGCCGCGCATACCCGCGGGAAACGCCATATATTCCCTGCGCCAAATGCCATGCCGAGGGATACAAGCAAGAAACCTATACGACTGCTGAATTCCGTCTTATTCTCCGACATCAAACTACCTCCTTTTGAATAAAAAGCAAATTCCCACTTCGGTTTTTTTCTGAATATTCTTGTAATTAATTTTACATTAAAATATATTCCGTGGCAAATCCTATTTTTGGGGTCGGCATCAAGCTGCAGCTCGCATGAAAGCTTGATATGTTATATAATGTACTCAAGACGCAATACCAGCACTAACCATCAAAAGGAAAGGGTGAAATTATGGAGAGAACATTTGTGCTTATCAAACCGGATGCTGTGGAGAGAAGATTAATAGGTGAAATTATTTCAATTTATGAGAAAAAAGGATTTCAAATAGCAGCTTTAAAAATCATTGAGCCTTCCAAAGAAATCGCAGAAAAGCATTATGCCGAACACACGGGAAAGCCGTTTTTCAACAACCTTGTGGATTTCATTACGGGCGGCAAGGTGTGCGCTTTGATTTTGGAAGCAAACAATGCAGTCGCGATGGTGAGGAAAATGAATGGCGCTACCGATCCGGCGAATGCTGAAGCAGGCACGATCAGGGGCCGATATGCAATATCAATGTCCGAAAACGCCGTCCATGCTTCGGAATCTGTGGAGAGCGCTGAACGAGAGATAAAAATTTGGTTTCCGGAGATTCCTTAGCAGTTGATTTCAGCGGCGGATAAAAGCCTGGGATATATTTCAACAATATTTCCATCGGCTTTTTTATTTTTATTTATATTATGCGAAGGAAGGATCAAAATATGCCAGAAAAAATTTTAACCATGAAATTATTAGAGGGTCAATACGTGGTTTGCAGATTGGATAAAAACGCGTTATTCCCTGAATGGGCAAATAGCAACGACTTTTTTTCTATAACAAGGACAACAGATGAACTGTCAATAGTATGCCCTCAGGAGAACATTCCAGATGAAGTAAAGTGTGAAAAGGATTGGAGGGTTTTTAAGATCGAGGGTCCCTTGGATTTTTCGCTTATAGGAATTCTTGCTCCAATAAGCACGATATTAGCAACCGCGGGAGTAAGCATATTTGCTGTATCCACATTTGATACGGATTATATTCTTGTAAAAAACAAGGATATAAGCTGTGCTGTGAAGGCACTTGGCGATAAAGGATATGAAATTACAATTTAATTGAATTTTCACAATTTCAGGTGTATAAATAAATTGTAAGGAATAAATTAAAACGAACGGAGGGTAAATTAATGAAAGAATACAAGGTTCTAACGCGTAAGGATAAATTATTTGCCGAAAAGTTCAATCCTGAAACTTTTGAAGTTACATTAAATGCCTACGCTCAGCAAGGTTGGAGGGTTGTATCAGTTACATCAGGTTATTTCCCTGAATTTTCAACAGCTGATGGCCAGCAGGAACTCATTGCGGTATTGGAAAGAGATGTAGATGAGCGCATAAAGTTGCGGCCGGATATGAGCGAAAGCAGGCTCTATGACAATTTGGTCGGGATTTAAAGCGAAAGCTTCGTTGGTTTCTACCATAAAAACAAAAATATCATTTAATCCAAAAGGTTGCCGACAGCACATATGGCCTGTCAGCAACCTTTTTATTTGAAAAGCTATACTATCTTATTCGTCCATTCCTCGCAGTTCCATACATCTGTCACTACGTCCCTGTAGAATTCCGGCTCATGGCATACCAGGAGTATGCTTCCCCTGTATTCCTTCAGGGCTTTCTTAAGCTCTTCTTTCGCATCCACATCGAGATGGTTGGTAGGCTCGTCAAGTATGAGGATATTCGTCTCCCTGTTCAGCAGCTTGCACAGCCTTACCTTAGCCTGCTCACCACCGCTCAGCACAACGATTTTGCTCTCTATATGCTTTGTTGTGAGCCCGCATTTGGCAAGCGCCGCCCTGATCTGATACTGCGAATACGAAGGAAAATCCTCCCACACCTCTTCTATGCAGGTGTTATAGTTCGCCTCTTTTATCTCCTGCTCGAAGTACCCGATGTGCTGGTAATCTCCCAGCTCGATGCTTCCTGAAATAGGCTTGATCTGGCCAAGGAGACTTTTAAGCAGCGTGGTTTTTCCCAGTCCGTTCGCTCCTACGAGGGCTACTTTGTCCCCTCTCTCCATCCTGACATTAATAGGCTTTGAAAGAGGTGCGTCGTATCCTATAACCAGGTCAGTCGTTTCGAATACCAGCTTGCCGCTGGCTCTTGCGCCTTTGAAGTTGAATTCCGGCTTAACCTTATCCTTAGGAAGCTCTATCCTCTCCATCTTGTCCAGCTTCTTCTGCCTGGACTTTGCCATTCCCGTTGTGGCTACGTTCGCCTTGTTCCTTGCAACGAAATCCTCAAGCTTTGCTATCTCCTGCTGCTGCCTGTTGAAGGCTGACTCAAGCTGCTTCTTTTTAGCCTCGTACACCCTAATGAAATTGTCGTAGTCGCCAACATATCTTGAAAGCTTCCTGTTCTCCATATGGTATATCAGGTTTATTACGCTGTTGAGGAACGGTATGTCATGGGATATCAGCAGGAATGCGTTCTCGTAGTTCTGCAGGTATCTCTTGAGCCATTCTATGTGCTGCTCGTCAAGGTAGTTCGTAGGCTCGTCCAAAAGCAATATGTCCGGCACTTCCAGAAGGAGCTTTGCAAGCAGAACCTTTGTCCTCTGGCCGCCGCTGAGATCGTGGACATCCTTGTCCAGCCCCACATCCCTGAGTCCGAGCCCTGCAGCAACCTCTTCTATCTTCGCATCAATTACATAAAAACCGTTGTTGTCCAGCAGGTCCTGGATGGTGCCCATGTCCTCAAGGAGTTTTTCGAGCTCCTCCGGCGACGCATCCGCCATCTTGTCGGTTATTGCCATCATCTCTTCTTCAAGGTCGAAGAGGTACTGGAAAGCGCCCCTTAGGATGTCCCTGATGGTCTGCCCCTCCGCGAGCTTTGTATGCTGGTCCATGTAGCCAACCCTTACCCGGTTTGACCATTCTATCACGCCTTCATCAGGCATGAGTTTGCCTGTGATTATATTCATAAACGTGGATTTTCCCTCTCCGTTTGCACCTATGAGTCCGACATGCTCTCCTTTGAGAAGCCTGAAGGTGACATCCTCCAGTATAGCCCTGTCTCCAAATCCATGATTTACATTTTTAACATTAAGTATGCTCAAAACTAATTCTCCCCTTATGGTTATTTCTATACGGTAATTTTACACACAGATTATAGTTTAATTTATTTCTATAGTGTAGTCAAAGGATTTTTTTAGTGACTAAGTTGTGGTATACTACTCTCGATAGAGGAGGTTGGATAATATGGCATGCAAATTTTATTTATATAAAGGAAAGGGACGGAAGGCTGAGAACGGCCATCCGTGGATATACTCAAACGAGATAGAGGGCTTCGACGGCGAGTACACTAACGGCGACATAGTAGAGGTTTACAACTTCAAGGACAGCTTCATAGGAAAAGCCTATGTGAACGACGCTTCGAAGATAGCTCTCAGGATGATGACAAGGGACAAGGACGAGGAGATAGACGAGCAGTTCTTCAGGAAGAGGATGCACGCTGCCTGGGAGTACAGGAAAAAGGTAATAGACACCTCAAGCTGCAGGTTCATCTTCGGGGAGGCGGACTTCCTGCCCGGCCTTATCATAGACAAGTACGAGGACTATTACGTAATCCAGTCCCTGGCGCTGGGAATAGACAAGTACAAGGACATAGTGGTCAGGATCCTCAACGAGGACTTCGGTGCCAAGGGAATATACGAGAGGAGCGACGTCAAGGTGCGGGAACTGGAAGGCATGGAGCAGACGAAGGGCTTCCTGTCTGACCCGTTTGACACGAACGTGCAGATCATCGAGAACGGCGTTAAATATACTGTTGATATAGAAAACGGCCAGAAGACAGGCTTCTTCCTTGACCAGAAGGACAACAGAAAATCTATACACAAGCTCTGCAAGGATGCCGATGTCCTTGACTGCTTCACCCACACGGGTTCCTTTGCCCTGAATGCAGGCGTAGCAGGCGCCAAGAGCGTCCTCGGGCTGGACATTTCTCAGCTTGCGGTAGATGAGGCTACAAGGAATTCAGCCCTTAACGGTTTGTCCGACACTGTCAGGTTCGAATGCCACAACGCGTTCGATGTGCTCCCGCAGTGGGTAAGGGAAGGAAGGAAGTTTGACGTTGTCATCCTCGACCCGCCTGCTTTCACAAAATCCCGGTCAACCGTCAACAGCGCGGCACGCGGCTACAAGGAAGTGAACCTGAGGGGCATCAAGCTGGTAAAGCCGGGCGGATTTTTCATAACCTGCTCCTGCTCACACTTCATGAATCCGGAGCTTTTCCACGACACCATAGCGGATGCCGCCAAGGACGCCCACAGGATGCTGAGGCAGATCGAGTTCAGGACACAGGCGCCTGACCATCCGATACTCTGGAACTCTGATGAATCCTACTACCTGAAATTCTATATATTCCAGGTTATATAGAGCTTCCATTTTTTGGTTGCCTGCCATATCGGATATTCAATTTGAAATAGCGAAAGACTGAAGCGCGCCGCTTCAGTCTTTCGCTATTTCAAATCCGATATTTTATTGACAGGCAAAGAAATATCGGATTTATCGGATTTATTTTTTATAGAACTTGCCCTGGTAAAGGTCGTACTCCTTCATGCGGCTGTCAATCGAGTTCAGTATCTCCCACTTCTTGAGGCTCCACACGGGGCCTATAAGGAGAGCCCTCGGCGAGTCACCTGTCAGCCTGTGGATCACCACCTGGGGCGGAAGTATGCTTATGGCATTGCATACGAGTTCGATATAATCTTCCTCCTCCATGAACTTGAGCTGCCCCTGCTCGTAGAGCTTCACCATCGGGGTGTTCTGCATGAGGTGAAGGAGGTGCAGCTTTATGCCCTGGATGTCCTTTCCGGCCAGATACCTTACAGTTTCCATCATATCCGATGTTGTCTCGCCCGGCAGGCCGAAAATCACGTGGCACACTGTATCAATTCCTCTGCTCCTGAGCCTGCGCAGCGCATCCTCAAACACGTCCAGAGTGTAGCCCCGGTTTATCCGGACGGCGGTTTCCTCGTTGGAGGTCTGGAGGCCAAGCTCAATCCACACATAAACCTTGCTGCTCAGCTCCTCCAGAAGGTCGAGCACATCGTCCTGAAGGCAGTCCGGCCTTGTGGCGATCGCCAGAGCCACCACGCCTTCCTCGTTCACGGCTTCATAGTACTTCTGCCTCAGCACCTCGACAGGTGCGTAAGTGTTCGTGTATGCCTGGAAATACGCGATATACTTCCCTTCCTTCCACTTCTTCTCCATCATCCTCTTTATGTTGTCGAACTGCTCGTGGATGGTCAGTCTGCTGTCCCCCGCATAGTCTCCCGAACCCCTTTCGCTGCAGAAGATGCAGCCTCCGCTGCTTATTTTGCCGTCCCTGTTGGGGCAGGAGAACCCCGCATCCAGAGATATTTTATATACTTTGCTTTTAAATTTTCCCCTTAAAAAATAATTTAAGGAGTGATATCTTTTATCTCCCCAGTTCATCTTATGCTCCAATCTGTTTTTTTACTTCATCCATTATATCATAATCTGCTCCTGCCATTTGCCAAAACCTCAGAAAATAAATATAATGGAAATATTGATTTAGTATCGGATTACAGGATTGTCGAGGTGTTAATATGCTTGAATCATTGAAAAGCTGCAGGCTCTGCCCGCGCAACTGCGGTGTAAACAGGCTCGAAGGCGAGCTCGGCTTCTGCAGGGCCGGAATGGAGGTTCGAATAGCCAAAGTATGCCTCCACGAATGGGAGGAGCCGTGCATATCCGGCACCAGAGGCTCCGGAACGGTCTTCTTCTCCAACTGCAACCTGAGGTGCGTCTTCTGCCAGAATCACAGGATAAGCGAGGAATCCTACGGCAAGGACGTTAGCATCCAAAGGCTTTCTGAAATATTTCTCGAACAGCAGGAAAGAGGAGCCCACAACATAAACCTTGTCACTCCTACACATTACGTCCCACAGATAATCGAGGCTGTTAAGCTGTCTAAGAAGAAGGGCCTTTCGCTCCCGATCCTGTACAACACAAACAGCTACGAGAATGTCGAAACTATCCGGTCCCTTGACGGCATCGTGGATGTCTACCTGGCCGACCTGAAATACTTCAGCGATGCCTATGCGCTAAAGTATTCGGCCGCCAAGGAATACTTCATCCATGCCTCGAAGGCAATCGAGGAGATGTTCAGGCAGGTCGGCAAACCAGTTTTCAACAGCGAATCCATAATGCAGCGAGGGCTCATCATCAGGCACCTCATGCTCCCGGGACTCCTCTTTGACACAAAGAAGGTCATGGACTACATCCTGGAGACATTCGGGGATGACATCTACGTGAGCATCATGAACCAGTATACCCCCATGCACAGAGCAGACCAGTATCCGGAGATAGATAAAAGGGTGAACAAAAGGCACTATGAATCCATCATCCAGTACTGCCTGGATTCAGGTATGCATAATGCCTTCATTCAAGATCCGGGCACAGCCACCGAAGACTATGTGCCGGACTTTGATCTTTCCGGGATCTAAAGCTTTATCTCAAGCCTCTCAAGCTTGGCTATGACTTTTACATCCTTAACGCTTACCGTTTCAGTGACCACCGAGCCCTTATTGCTTATGATGAGGGCTTTGCTGTTGTCCAGCCTCTGGAGCTGCCTTACGACTCTCTTGTCCCCGTACTGTATCAGGGAGATCGAGTTGTTGAAGAACTCGTTTGTCGAAACCGCAAAGGCCAGATCGCCCTTCGCAATCCTGAAGCCTATCATGTCGTCGTCCTCAATCTCGAGGTAAAAAACCTTATCCTGATTGTGCCCTTCAATCCTGTTGTTAAGGATTGGCATCTGCTTTGCTCCCAGAACCTTTGTCAGACTGTAGTTGTAGACCGGCAGGCTCTTTATGACGGACGCGAACGCTTCGTTCCAGACATCGCTCACCTGTTCAGGCTTGTCCTTCCTTACGCTTGCCGCTGCAGGCTTCTTCACTTTCTCTTCCTCATATGCCTGGTCCTCAAAGGACATGGTTATATCGTTTATGTCCTTTCCAAGCACCTTGGAAATCCTGTCAACAAGATCCTGGTTTATTATTTTGCTTCCGGTTTCGACCTCTTTAACAAAGCTCTCTGCCACTCCGAGTTTTTTCGCCAGCTGTTTCTGGCTCATGCCTGTGCTCATTCTTATGTTCTTTATTTTGTCTCCAACTCTGCTCATCTTGACCTCCGTTATTTCATGGCTCTGAACTTTTCTCGTTCCTCGACAAGGTGCTCCACCAGGTACTCGAAAGTCCATTTTTCCGAGGTTTCAGTTATCACCGCCAGGATTGGAAGCGGCTTGAATTCCCTCCTCAGATGCTCAATGTATTTCTCAATCTCTTCATCGCTCATGTCATTGAACAGGATTACCTTTTCTGAAGGCATCTCTGCCTTTGCTCCCGCAGGCGGTTTGCCAGCAAGGATATCCCCTACCTCCATCACGGCCATGGATGCTTCTATCTCCCTGACCTTGTGCAGATGGTGCAGCTTTGCGATGTCTTCAATTTTTTCTTTTTCCTTTTCATCAAAACCATAGATAAGCGCGACTTTGTTTCTATTCACAAACACCACTCCCTGTTTTGAATTTTGTCAGAAAATCATTAGCATTTCTCAGGCTCAGCGTAATCTACTCCGAAAGTTTCAACAGTTACTTCTTCCATCACCTGGTCATCCTTAGGCTTGTCCCTGTGGTCCCTTGGCACGCTCACTATTTCATCAGCCACATCCTGACCCTCGATGAGTTTTCCGAAGGCTGCGTACTGTCCGTCAAGGTGAGGTGAATTCTCCACCATTATGAAGAACTGGCTTCCTGCTGAATTCGGCATCATCGACCTTGCCATTGATAGCACGCCTTTTGTGTGCTTGAGGTCATTTTTAAAACCGTTCTTGCTGAACTCTCCCTTTATAGAATAGCCCGGATTTCCTGTACCTGTTCCGCTTGGGCAACCTCCCTGGATCATGAAGCCCGGGATTACCCTGTGGAATTTAAGGCCGTTGTAGTACCCTTTCTTTACCAGGCTTATGAAGTTGTTCACCGTGTTAGGTGCAATTTCAGGATAAAGCTCCGCTTTCATTACCTTGCCTGTGCTCATTTTTATTGTTACTACTGGATTCATAATATCTCCTCCGTTAATCTTTTTTAATTTATTTTAATTTATTGCTTACACTACTAAATACGGTATGCTGCCGAAGCCGCAGAAGAAAATAACCGCAAGGTTGAATAGCACCTGGATTATGCAGCATACTGTGATGTCCTTTGTTTTCCTGTACATGTTTATTGTGAAAAAGTTTAATACCCCCTGGAATAGAATCAGAACCAGTCCGTTCATGAGCGACACAGTTATGAACTTGTCCCAGTAAAGCAGGTACATCATCACAGAACTCAGGATTCCGGCGGCGTAACCCGACAGCTTGACTCTGGATCCGGCCAGGTCGTAAACATTGGCTGTCACCAGCTGCTCAAATATACCTTTCGGCAGCACGAACAGCGTGACCAGCATAATCCCTTCAAGCACCGGGTAGGCCTTGAATTCATACTCCGTCAGTATCAAAATCAAAAACAGGACGCATACAAACGCAAGCCTTACGAGCTGTTTTGCCACATTTCTAAGCTTGGGATTGAAGTAAGGCATCCCGCTGTCGGCGAGTGTCCTGAGCAGCCAGCCGCAGATCCCGAAATAGATCAAGGCAGCTATGACTCCGCCTCCCGTTGTCATGCTTATTCCCATGGCTGCAAAAGGGAAGATCACTGCAGCAAACCAGCCTATGAACTCTTTCAGTTTCATGTTCTGTATTAATGGGTTAGAGGCTTTTCCTTTCAAGCTCAAAACGCACACCCCCTATTCGCACCTGATAATAAATTATACAATATTATCAGATTTAATGAAACACCTTCGATACGCTATTCCCTGTAATGTTCCCTGAGAAGCTTTATCTCTCTGGCATATCCGGTCAGCTCGTTCGGCGTCTCCAGGTAGAAGGGAAGCTTTCTAAGAAGAGGATGGTTGATTATGTTGACTATAGCAGGCAGCCCCAGGCTTCCGTCACCTATGGCGGCGTGGCGGTCTTTCCTGCTTCCGAATTCCGTCATGCTGTCATTGAGGTGGATAGCCTTAAGCCTCTCCAGCCCGACAATCCTGTCAAACTCCTCCAGGACTCCGTCGAGGTTATTCACAATGTCGTAGCCCGCCGAGTAAGTATGGCAGGTGTCGAAGCAAACTCCCAGCATTTCTTCCAATTCCACCCTGTCGATGATCTTTCTGAGCTCCTCGAAGCTGCTCCCCACCTCGCTGCCCTTGCCTGACATGGTCTCCAGCAGCACTGTGGTCTTAAAGTCAGCCTTGAGCACATTGTTGAGGAGACCGCTTATCAGTTCTATCCCTTCCTCAACCCCCTGCCCTACATGGCTTCCGGGATGGAATGTGTAGAGGTTGCCGGGCAGGTATTCCATATTTTCCAGGTCGCCCTTCATTGCTAAGTGGGCGAATTCCCTTATCTTCGTGTCCGCTGCGCAGGGATTAAGAGTGTATGGAGCATGAGCCAGAATCACCGGGAATCTGTTTTCCCTGATTATTTTTATCAGGCCTTCAATATCCTTTTCGTCAATTTTTTTCACTTTGCTGCCTCTGGGGTTTCTCGAAAAATACTGGAAAGTGTTTGCGCCTATCTCAAGCGCTTCCTTTCCCATGTGCTCGAAGCCCTTGGATACGGACAAGTGACAACCTATATTCAGCATAATATTTTGCACTCCTTCAAGAATATATCTTTAATACAATTCTATCAGAGAACGGTTCGATTGTCTTTAGGCTGCGAAAAAAGAGACCTTCAAATGAAGATCTCCTGATGTTTTTCTATTTTGCTGTTACAAGGTATCCTTTTCCCTTGAGCTCTTCAACCATGTGTTTTCCGTGCTCCGGTGATTCAGCTGAAACCTCAAAGTTGACTGTAGCGTATTCAAGTCCTTTTTCGCTCCAGTTTGCATCCTGTCTTGCTGTAACAACGTTTCCGCCAAGCTTGCTTATATCGGAGATAAGTGTTCCGAGCTGTCCTACTTTGTCTGGAAGCTCAACGCTGAATCTGATCCTTCTGTGAAGCATTATCAGCTCTCTCTCGATTATCTTTGCAGATGTTGCTATGTCTACGTTTCCGCCGCTGATTAGGGCAACTACATTTTTGCCTTCCAGACCTGTAACTTTTCCGGCAAGAAGCGCTGCAAGAGGAGTTGCGCCTGCGCCCTCAGCTACAAGCTTGCTTCTCTCCATGAGGTTGAACATAGCAAGCGCTATTTCGTCTTCTGTTACAGTGACAACCTCGTCTACATACTTCTGTATATATTTGAAGCAATCGGCTCCAGGCGTGCTTACGGATATACCGTCTGCCAGTGATTTTGCACCAGGCAGAGTAACAACTTCGCCCTTTTCGAGTGACGCTTTAGTTGAAGCTATTATTTCGGGCTGTACTCCGATAACTCTTACATCAGGTTTTATTGATTTAAGAGCTGTAGCTATGCCTGCAATGAGTCCGCCTCCGCCGATTGGCACCATAACAACGTCAACGTTCGGAAGGTCCTCAATTATTTCAAGGCCTATCGTTCCCTGTCCTGCCATTACATCAATGTCGTTGAAAGGATGAAGGAATGTTGCTCCTGTCTCCTTCTGAAGCTCAACAGCTTTTGCATAGCACTCGTCGTAAACCTGTCCGGCCTGCACGACTTCTGCTCCGTAGCCTTTAGTTGCTGCAACCTTTGACATTGGCGCTGTTACAGGCATTACTATAGTTGATTTTACTCCGAATGCTGTTGCTGCATATGCCACACCCTGTGCATGGTTTCCTGCTGAAGATGCTATTACTCCTTTGGCCTTATCTTCCTCTGACATATTGACGAGCTTGTTGTACGCTCCTCTCAACTTGAATGCTCCTGTTTTCTGCTTGTTTTCACATTTGAGGTAAACGCTGCAGCCGCATCTGTCCGAGTATGTGCTAGTGTAGAAAAGCGGCGTCCTTCTTGCAACGCCTTTGATGTTGCTCTGTGCTTCTTTTATTTTGTTTAAATTCAATTCCATTTTAATATCCCCTCCGATAAAATAAAATGTTATCTATATTGCTGGTTGTCCGTTCGATTTTACTATAGCAAAACGATTTTTTTATGTCAAATCATTTTCAGACTATTGTGACTTTTTATCGATTCTGCTTGGTTTGCTATTCAGCTTTAGTGAATTTGCTCTTTCTTGCGTAGTATAACGGAAGTCCTATTACTGTGAGCAGTATGCCTATTCCCGCATTCATTGGCTGAGTGAACAGAGTGTTAAGTATGATATATCCTCCGCCGATGATTGCTATTGCAGGGACTACAGGGTAAAGCGGAACCTTGTACGGTCTTACAAGATCAGGCTGCTTCTTTCTGAGAACGAATACTGCAACGAATGTCATTGTGTAGAATATCCAGATTACGAATATCAAAAGATCTGTAAGCTGGTCGAATTTTCCTGAGAATATCATTGCTATTGATATTGCGCACATCAGTACGCCTGCATTTATTGGCGTGTTGAATTTCGGGTGCAGTTTAGCCCAGAGGTTGCTGTAAGGCAGTTTGTTCTCTGTTGCCAGTGCGTAAGGGATTCTCATTCCAGTCATGATGTATCCGTTTAATGCTCCGAATATGGAAACGAGTATACCTACTGTGATTATTTTTCCGCCGTTTGCTCCGAACAGAACCTTTGCAACGTCAGCTGCAGGAGTGTTTGTTGCAGCAAGCGCTTCAGCAGGCATAACGAAAAGGTAAGCTACATTGATTAAAACATATATTGCCATAACTATTGAAAGACCGCCGATGATTGCCTTTGGAAGGTCTTTGCCAGGATTCTTCATCTCTCCTGCTATAGCGCCAACGTTTATCCATCCGTCATATGCGAACATTGTTCCAACAAGCGCTGCTCCAAGGCTTGTAGCTACAGGATGGCCGGCTGCTGTCATAGGTAAAAGTCTTACCGCGCCGCCTCCTTCTGTGTACATCAGACCGATTACTATGATTGCGAATATAGGTATAAGTTTACCTACAGTTGCAACTGTCTGTATTGCTCCGCCTGTCTTTGAACCGAATGAGTTCATTATAGTCAGGAATACAGTTACTGCTATTGCTATAGGGATAAGCATACCGTCAGCTAAGTTTAATAATGATAAAACCTGAGTAGAAAATATGATTGCGAGTGCTGCTATTGTAGCCGGGAAGTATACGACTGTCTGAGCCCATCCTAAAAGGTATCCCCATACTGATCCGTAAGTTTCCTCGAGGTATGCGACCATGCCGCCTGTTTTTGGAATTGCTGCTGCAACTTCTGCTGCTGTAAGTCCTCCTGCAACGGAGATGACTCCGCCAAGAACCCATGCCATAAGTCCGAGTCCCGGAGCTCCTGTAGCTGTGAATACAGCATGAGGCTTGAAGAATACTCCTGAACCTATAACCATGCCGATAACGATTGCAAGCGCAGGAACAAGTCCTATAGTTTTCTGCAAACCAGCGCCTGTTGTAACATCTTTCTTTAATGCTTCGCTCATCTTAAATTCTCCTTAACGAATTACTTTTCTTCCAAACATGCGGGTAACGTTTACATCCGCCCGACTGCCTGGAGCGCGTTTTTTTGTTTTTTTACCTTTGATATCGATATCACGTTGTACGCTCTGCTATACTTTTTGTATAATATAGTGCATATCCAACGCGTTTTATTATATCACGTGTATAATATATTGCACAATAGTTTTGATGATTATTTTGATAAAATTTTCGCAATGCCCTGCAAAGCCTTTCAATTTGTTGAGAAGGACATTGTTTTATGGTATAATTATCAATCATTATGTGAAATCGGTTAGGGGGAGAAGGAGAAAACTTTGGAAAACATCAATATAATCATAGGAAACAATCTGAATGCATACAGAAAAAGCAAAGGCTACAGCCTAGACAAGGTTGCCGAAATGACAGGGGTAAGCAAAGGCATGCTTGGCCAGATAGAGCGAGGGGAGACCAATCCGTCAATTTCAACCCTGTGGAAAATAGCGAACGGCCTTCATATCTCTCAAACCTCCCTGCTGGAAGCGAAGCCTGAGGAACTGGTAATAATAAAGAAGACCGATCTGGCGCCGATTACCGAGCATAAGGACAAATACATTGTCTACCCGGCCTTCCCGTTCGATTCCAAAAAAAAGTTCGAAGTCCTGGTCGTCGATCTTAAGGATGGGTGTGTGCACTGGTCTGAACCACATGACAAGGATGTCGAAGAGTACATATACGTGAGCAAGGGCGAATTCAAGCTTACAGTGAAGGATACCACCTATGAACTGAAAGAGGGGGACTCAATCAAATTCATTGCGGACAAAGCCCATGAGTACAGAAACGAGTCAGGGGAAGTGTGCACGCTGCACACCATCATTTACTACAACAACATATGATTCTGCAGACAGAAAATCCTCCTGAATCGGTTCAGGAGGATTTTTTCACTCGCCCTTGCTCTCCAAAAGCCTGTGGGAAAGGCTTATGAGCTTTGGATCATCCGAGGAATTGAATATCTCGATCATCTGTCTGTTGTTGCGTCTGTTCAGGATTCCATGCCTGGTCAGCTCCCGCTTAAGCTGCTTTGCCGTACCCTGGCTGCCATCTATTATCGGCGTGTCCTTTTTTAGGACCCTGTTCAATGATCCTTTGATGAAAGGGTAATGGGTGCAGCCCAGCACTACCGCCGCTATGCCGCTTTCAAGAAACGGCTCCAGCTTTCTCCTGAGGTAATCTTCGACCAGCGGCCCATCTGTGACACCGCTTTCTATGAGTTCAACAAGGCCCGGGCAAGGGAGCGGCTGAATCTCAGCCTCCTCCTCATATTTTCTCATAAGGCTGCTGAATTTTTTTTCGGCAAGCGTCATAGGCGTTGCCATTATCAGAATCTTGCCTTTCCTGCTGAACTCCACGGCAGGCTTGAGCGCCGGCTCTATACCTATAATAGGCATGTCACAATATTCACTTCTTAAATCCTCTATGGCTGCACTCGTGGCTGTATTGCATGCCACCACTACAGCTTTCACGTTTTTGCTCAGCAGGAAATCAACCGCATCGAATGTCAGTTTCCTGACCTCTTCAACAGTTTTCGTGCCGTACGGCGCATTTCCCGAGTCTCCGAAATATACAAAATCCTCCTTTGGAAGAAGCTCTACCGCCTCCCTTAGGACACTAATACCGCCTACGCCGGAATCAAAAAAACCAACCGGCTTGTCTTCAGTTCTCAAAATACCACCCCGTTTAAAACACCAAAATATTTAACTTATTATATCACCATTTAACATGAAAGGACAAACAGGCATTGAAATATTTTGCCGATTTACGAACATAATTCAAAGTTTCGCAAAAAAAGTTCGTGGAAACGTTTTATTCTTATCCAGCAAGGAAACAGCCCGGAATAACCATGCATAACGCCCTATAAATATGTACTCTTTCAGCCTTTCAGCTCGATTCAGCTATTGACTTATTACCCTATTAATTATAAAATCATGAATAGATTATTACGAATAATAAATGTGTATATTTTGGAGGTATATTGATGAATACTGATTTAGTTTACGTTGTTCCTAAAACGGAACATTCAGAGGCAGCCTTGACGAAGATTTTAACCGAGCATCCGGAGATAAAGTTCGTCTCTTTGGTAGGAGTTGACTTGTCCGGGAACAGCACAGATGAAAAAATCCCTGTGAAAGTATTCCTGGAAGATATCAGCGGCTTCTTGAAGGGCGGCGTTCAGACTGACGGCTCTTCCGTTGTCCTGCCTGGAATCGCTTCTATTAACAACGCTAAGGTAGACATGCTCGCCGACGTAAATGTGGCTTGGACTGTAGACTACAATGATGAAAACATAGACCCTGATACCAACAAGCCGGTAGGAACGCTTAGAATGCCTTGCTTCCTTCTCCACGACGGCATACCTGTGGACTCAAGAGCAATCCTGAAAAACTCAATTGATCACCTCAAAAATACACTTTGGGATCTGTTCAAAAAATATCCTGAATCATTAGCCTCTATAAATGTAAAGCTGGAAGATATAGATGAAATAGTGGATACCTGCGCTACAGAGCTTGAATTCTGGGTTAAGACGCCTAACGAGAAAACAGAGGTTGAGGAGCTTTCAACATCCCAGGTTCTCCAGGAGCAGTACTGGACAAGGACAAAGGGAGCTGTAAGGACGGCAATGGAGCAGACGCTCATTGTTATGGACTCTTACGGCCTCGAACCAGAAATGGGACACAAGGAAGTCGGCGGCGTAAAAGCCAAGCTTGACGAATCAGGAAACTACACCCACATAATGGAACAGCTCGAGATCGACTGGAAATACTCTACGGCACTCCAGGCTGCAGACAACGAGCTTTGGACAAAGTCACTTGTTCACGAGATATTCAGGAACAACGGGCTTGACGTGACCTTCCTCGCTAAGCCTATAGAGGGTGTAGCAGGAAGCGGGGAGCATACACACTTCAGCATATCCCTCAAGCTTAAGGACGGAAGAAGAGTGAACCTTTTCGCTCCGACAAAGAAGCACTACATGAGCATATTCGGATATGCATCCATAATGGGAATACTTAAAAACTATGAGGTAATCAATCCATTCGTGTCCTCAACCAACGACTCTCTGAGAAGGCTTAAGCCTGGTTTCGAGGCCCCTGTATGCATAGTTACTTCGCTCGGTCATTCTGTCGATATCCCATCAAGAAACAGAACGATCCTGATAGGTGCAATAAGGGATATATCGAATCCGCTTGCTACAAGATTCGAGCTCAGGTCACCGAACCCTCATACAAATACCTACCTCGCTGTGGCGACACTTTTCACCGCCATGGTTGACGGCATCAAATATGCTTTAACAAAAGGCAAGACAGAGGACGAGCTTCTCACCGAGCTTTCAAAGAAACCTGGGGACGATGCAGAATACCTCGAAAAGGGAAGGGCTTACAGAAGCGAAGAGGATGTCTTCGAAGACTTCACAGATTCAGAAAGAGAAGAGTTCTTCGGAAAGGCTCCTGCAACAGTATACGAAAACCTGTGCGCATTCGACATGTACCCTGAAAAGATAGAAGTGCTTAAAGACGGCGGAGTCCTGACTGACAAGCTTATTAACAGCTTCAGAATGGGAACAATGAAAAAGTGGCTCATAGAGATAAACAACAGGATAATCAACGACTATGCTTCAGAGATCCGCAGCTACAAAATGATCCACAACATTGAAAAGGCGCTGGACCTTGATGTGGCAAACTGGATGAAGATAAACGAGCTTAGGATCTACCTTATGAAGGACACTTATTCCACAAAGAGCTTGTTCACAAGAATCAGATATGCATCGGAAAGGCTGGACTACAGTGAAATTTCAACTCTTCAGCTGGAACTTGATGAAAAAATGAAAAACTTAAGAGAGCTGTATTCAGCATACAAGAAAAATCTGCTGGATATATAAGGCGAAAGGTGCACCCCGCAGCGGGATGCACCTTTTTTAGTATTCTCTGAGAGGAAACTTCCTAACAGTCATCTCTTTTCTATTGTTCACATTCTTCCACAGTTCGAGCCTGTCCACAACCAGCATCCTGTCTATTTCCTCATACCTTATGTGCTCGCTGTTCTTCTCCCTGCTGCCGTTCTCCTTGCTGTGGAACAGATTCCCCGTCAGGGCAATTGAAAGATCGTGGTCCGGACTGTTTTCCTTGACGTCAAAGCCGTTAAGCTTCAGCCTGTCGTTGAACAGCCTTGTAAGCCTCATTATGTAACCCTTGTTCTCAACCTTGAGGGCTGCGAATTTCTGGGAGGAATTCGAGCATTCAGCTCCGTCCACCTTAACCTTGAATCTCTTGTACGGCTTGACGAGTTCAGCTATAACCTTTGTCAGCTTATCCACATCAGGATCCCCTACAATCTCCAGCGTGATGTACAGCAGAGGCAGACTCTTATATAGTTTATATTTTTTGCACAGGTTCTTTTGGACCTGCTCGATATATTCATTTGATTCCTTATCAAACATGGCTACTAAATAATATTTCATAATATTCTGCTTCCTCCATATCCCGATCAGATAATAATTAACATATTATTTTGTATTATACCACATTAACCAGGTTTGAATTAATTAATTTCATAAATTTATTAAAGAAGTCTTCACATTTCAAGAAATAATGATAAAATAGTATAGAATTATGTTATAATCACTTATGTGACTTTAAAATTAGAACATTAACTTGAATAAATATATATTTTGATGATAAGGATGGATTTTTTATATGGATAAATTAGTAATCAAAGGAGGGAAACCTCTTTTTGGCAGCGTCGAGATCAGCGGTGCAAAGAATGCTGCAGTGGCTATACTGCCTGCATCGATTCTTGCCAGCAGCGGCGTGTGCAATATAGACAACATTCCTAACATAGAGGACGTTAACTGCCTGGAAAGAATAATCGAAAGTCTCGGCTGCACTGTAGTCAGAAACAGCAATTCAGTTATGATAGACAGCACCACCTTACACAATACGGATGCAAACACAGAGGATGTAAGAAAAATGAGAGCGTCCTACTACCTTATTGGAGCCCTTCTCAGCAGGTTCAAGAAGGCAAGGGTTGAGCTTCCCGGCGGCTGCCCGATTGGTGTAAGGCCGATAGACCAGCACATTAAGGGTTTTGAGGCGCTTGGCGCAAGGGTTGTGATCAACCACGGCTGCGTTATAGTAGAGGCAGACAAACTCATTGGAACCAACATCTTTTTTGATGTTGTAAGCGTTGGCGCTACAATCAACGTGATGCTTGCGGCTACACTGGCCGAGGGTACAACCACCCTGGAAAACGTGGCCAAGGAACCCCATGTGGTTGACGTTGCGAACTTCCTGAACAGCATGGGAGCAAACGTAAAGGGCGCCGGCACAGACATCATAAGGATAACCGGAGTGAAGGAACTCAAGGGATGCACATACAGCGTCATCCCCGACCAGATAGAAGCAGGCACATTCATGATTGCCGCAGCAGCGACAAAAGGAAAAATCACAATAGAGAACGTTATCCCCAAGCATCTTGAGTCAATATCCGCAAAGCTTGAGGAGATGGGAGCAGAGGTCACTGAAAACGGAGATTCGGTAACCGTGTCTGCTAGCGGAGTCCTCAAGGGCGTTAACGTAAAGACGCAGCCATACCCCGGCTTCCCTACAGACGTACAGCAGCCGTTCTCAACGCTCCTCTGCATAGCCAAAGGAAGGAGCAATGTTACGGAAAGCATCTGGGAAAGCAGATTCAAGCATGTGGACGAGCTCAAGAAGATGGGCGCAAGCATAAGGGTTGAAGACAGAACAGCAATGATCGACGGAGTCGAGAAGCTTACAGGCGCAGTTGTGAGGGCAACGGACCTTCGCGCCGGCGCCGCAATGGTTGTAGCAGGCCTTATAGCCGAGGGAACCACTGAAGTTCTTGATATCGAGCATATAGACCGAGGTTACCCTAACATAGAAAACAAATTCAAAAATCTTGGCGCTGATATCTGCAGGGTTTCTTCAGGTGTCTAGGCACATTCTGAGAACGGAGTTTTAATATGATTTTTTGTCCTTTATACAGCGGAAGCAGCGGGAACAGCATTTTCGTTTCTTCTGAACAGACAAAGCTGCTCATAGATGCCGGCCTTCCCGGAAAAAGCATAGAGAGTGCCATGAACCAAATCGGGCATACATCAGCGGATGTGGACGGGATCTTCATAACCCATGAGCACTCTGACCACGTCAAAGGTGTGGGAGTGCTTTCCAGGAAATACGACATCCCAATATACGCCAATGAAGCCACCTGGAACGCCATAAAGGATTCCATAGGCAAAGTTAAGGACCATAACATAAAGCTGATGGATGAGGCTGTATCCATCAATGACATGGAAATACGCAGCTTCGGCATATCCCACGACGCAGTCAGTCCGAGGGGTTATTCAATAACCTCCGGCGGCAAGAAAGCGTGCGTTGCCACAGATCTGGGCTTCTTTTCACAGGAAGTAAGGCGCAACATCGAGGATGCGGATATCGTCCTTCTCGAGTGCAACCACGACATCGAAATGCTTAAATTCGGACCGTACCCTTACCCCCTGAAGCGGAGGATCCTGAGCAACGTAGGCCATCTCTCGAACGATGACTGCGGCAAGGCGATTGTCAGCATAACGAACAGCAAATTCAAGAACATTATTCTCGGCCATTTGAGCAAGACCAACAACTATCCTGAACTGGCATACCAGACAGTCCTAAATATTTTGAGCGATCACAGCATAACGCTGGACAAGGACATCTCCCTTGGGATGGCAAAGCGGGACATGCCGAGCAACTTCATTGAAATCTAAAGTTCAGCCCCTGGAAGGGATGGTTTTGCAATGCAAGAATACATAAAACCGATTTATGCCTGCGATGACCACATCGATATGGCAATTGACGATTTTCTAGTTGAAAACGAGACTTTTCCTGTCCTCTCAAAAGCTGAGGAAGGAACCTGCAGCTACTGCAAGAAAGCTGCAGCATACGCACTGAATAAATCAGAATAAATTTGAATTAAGGAGTATTTAAGATGAGCTTATACACAGACTGGAGCGATTACGTAGTAGACTACATACAGCAAAAAGGGGAACCGGCTTTCTGGCAGGAATACGGCGCAATCGAAAAATCAATCTACACAAAAGTACTTGGCGAATACGGGAACAAGCTTTCCGGAACCGTTTCAGCGCTTGCTGAGAAATGCGGAACAGAACCTGTCTATTTCATGGGCTTCCTTGACGGAATAAACACAAGCCTTGTTAAAGAGCTTGACCTTGAAAGCCTTGACACAGAATCCGAAATTGAGCTTGACATAGACTTCGCGAAGCTCTACTTCAACATGCTTGAAGCAAAGGCTGATTACCTTTATGAGCTTCCTCAGTGGGACAGCATCTTCTCCAAGGAGAAGAGGAAAGAGATCCACAGGGAGTGGGCAGCTTCAAGGACCGCTGTTAAACAGAACACGGTCGGAAGAAATGAGCCTTGTCCGTGCGGAAGCGGCAAGAAATACAAGAAATGCTGCGGCAAAAACGCCTAACAAAAAAATCCTTGCACGCTAAGTGCGAGGATTTTTCACATATTGCATGATTGAGAGGTTAATATGAACATATATGTAATCAGTGTTGGAAAGATAAAGGAAAAATACCTGAAGGACGCAATTGCTGAGTATTCAAAGAGGCTGAGCCGTTACTGCCGTCTCGAGATAATCGAGGTGGCTGACGAGAAGACGCCGGACAACGCTTCCGAGAAAGAGGAGCTCCAAATCAAGGAAAAGGAAGGCGCAGCCATACTGAAGCACGTCAAGGACAGCATGCACGTGGTGGCTCTCGATCTAAAGGGCAAGATGCTGAGCTCCGAGGAATTCTCGAAGTACATAGGAGACTGCGCCATAAGGGGTGAAAGCAACATCGCTTTCATCATCGGCGGATCGCTTGGGCTGTCGAAGGAAGTGCTTAAGAGGGCCGACTACTCCCTGTGCTTCTCGAAGATGACGTTTCCCCATCAGCTGATGCGGGTGATACTGCTAGAGCAGGTTTACAGGGGCTACAGGATAATGAGCGGAGAACCGTACCATAAATGAATGCGGTTTTTACTGAATTTGGATATAACAAACTCCTCAACACTATTGCTGAGGAGTTTGTTCTTTCTCAAGTAATTTTTTAAATCGTTTCTAATGTTAGATCAAAGATGCTGGTGCGCATTATGAGAAAATTGTTCTTATGTATATTTACAGCTAAAAGAACTTTTTTCTTTTAAAATATGCTAGAGATATAATCACAATAATAATTGAAATGACTATGACAAAGGGGTATCCATACTCCCATGACAGTTCTGGCATATTGAAATTCATGCCATACCAGCCTACAATTAATGAGAGTGGAAGGAATATAGTGGCTACAATAGTGAATATCTCCATAGTTGCATTCATGTTATTGTCCAAATCTGCATGGTATGCCTCTTTAATATTAGAACAATAATTCTGCAGCATCTCCGTCCTACTGCTTAACCGTTTGACTCTGTTTGTAAATATCGCAAAATAGTGCAACTTTTCTTCTGCAAACAAATCATTTTCATTTCCTTTAAGAGCTTCTCCTAAGCCAATCAATTGTTCATAAAAACTGTAAAGCAACAAGAGCTTCTTGCGAATATTAGTGATTTCAAAGGGAAAATCATTACCTATATCCCGTTTGCTCATCCTATATTCCAATTCAATGATTTGATTCCCAATTTCATAAAGCGCACCATAATCATCTGCAATAAGCCGATCAAGGAAACCATAAATTATTCGTTCCTGTGTTATCTTGGACAGATTTAAACGCTCCAGCATATCTGAAAACTTCACCTCTATGCTGTTATCCTTGTCTTCTAGTGTAACTATCAGGAACAGATTATGTTTTATATATATTGCAATTTTATCCTGTACTGTCACGATATGTTCCGCATTTATACCACTGATTATCCCAAAATGGTAATCATCATATACGTCAACAAATCCGTACATTTGCTCTATCTTATTCCTGCATTCCAATACCGTAGATTGTGCAAAACCAAAATAGTTGTACGTTTCTTCTAATTCTTCTATAGAAATATGTCCTATTGTTATTTTAGCACTGTCAACATCCTCTAATTTTATTTGAGTAATTTTATCTTGAATTTGAAAATACATAGATTGTTCCCCTCCTGTGTATTATTCTATAACGCTACATATAAGTTGATTTTGCAGAGATATTGACTTTGGCTTTATTTTTTCGGTTCAACCTCTAGCTTCAACACTTTAGCAAAGTATTTTGCAGTGCTTGCCTGAAAGGTTAAAGTTACAATTATAGCTATTGAAGTTACTGCAGATATCAGCTCCGCATTTGGAACCTTCATAGTGATAAGCATTCCTGCCAACGCTGCAGGAATGACGCCTGTTTCTCTTGTCCAACACAAATAAGCAATCTCCCTGATATTCCACTTTGCTTTTCTGTCAAATGGCACTGTGAGCAGGACTGAGATTGGTCTTGCCAGAAATACGAAAGCCAGAATTACTATCAAAGCTTTTCCCCAGTACTGTGCAATGATTCCGAAATTCATTTGGACTCCCAACAATACAAATATCATCATCCTGATTATGGATATTGTAACATCCTTGAATTTTTCGTGGACATCATGGCTTTCTTCCATTAACTTCAGGTTAAACATGCCCTTGTTTCCGCACATCATTCCAACTATGAAGGCTGCCATAAAGCCGCTTACTCCAATATGCTCAGATATGACGTAAGCGCCTAAAACAGAAGCTACAGCCATCTCTGCAGTGAATCCCCTACACACACCGTATCTGCCTTCACAAACAAGCCGGTTTCCAATATAACCGATAATCGCTCCTACTAATACCCCTCCGCCTGCAGTCTTCAGAATCTCAAAAAGGCTGCCTGCAACCGAAAAGCTGCCCCCTGCTGCTATTCCTACAATCGTAAATGTAATTATTGCTGCAGCTGCATCATTAAAAGCGGATTCTGATATTATGGTCTGCTTCAATTTAGGGCTTATGTTCATTTTCTTAAACAAAGGAACCAGAACTGAAGGATCTGTTGATGCTATTACCACACCCAGTAGCAATGCATATATGAAATCGATATTAAGTATCTTCCATGCAAAAAAACCTGTAACAAAGGTAGAAATGAGAACGCCTACAGTAGCTATCAGACCTATTGTTACCTTTACTTCATTTAACACCTTTATGCCGACTTCTCGTCCGCCATCAAACAATATATATGCTGCACCAAATGAAAGTATCAGCTGATTAAATACAGCGTATTCACTGAAATCGATTATGTTTAAAACAGCAGGTCCCACAATTATACCTGCCGCAATATACAACACTACATCAGGTATGTGTATTTTTTCACTTGCCTTATTTAAAACCACTCCAATAAAAATAATGATTGCCAATATTCTCATCAGATTACTTGCCAACTCTACTACATTTCCTTCCACTACATATCACCTCTTAATTGCATTTTTCTATGTGAGAACATAGCTCTTTTGAAAGTTATAAAACCCATAAAAAAAGCTTCCAGTTTTTATTTTTTTCCTTTACCTTTCTTGCCTTGTTTAACATCATTATTTCTTACTTCCCTAACTCTTTCTAACTTAACTTCCTTCAACTTACCTTGCTCTTCTCTTTCTTCCTTTTCAGCCTTTCGAGGAAAAATAAAATTCACGTAAATAAAACCAAGAATTACCAACCCTAATGGAATAAATACAATTAAATCTTTTAAACCGAGATCAAGATCCATCTTACTGCCTCCTAAATAAATATTGATAATTTAATTTCAAAACTATGAAAATCAAAAAACAAAAAGCGAGAAACTCAAACAAGAGTTTCCCACCCTGGAAACAAATTTCTTGGAATCAAACTTGTGTTTGTCCAACCGATTAAAATATACTTTTCTATTAGTAATATACCATAAAATAAATATAAATTCAAACTTGTTGCGCAACATCCTACAACCGCGCACGAATCATTAATTCCATTATACGGAAAACAACAATTAGATACAATTGAAAATAAGCAAAGACAAGAATTATTAATTCCATTATACGGAAAACAACAATTAGATACAATTGAAAATAAGCAAAGACAAGAATTATTAATTCCCTGTCTTTGCTTGCTTTTTGACTCCTGACTCATTATCTAAACTCGCTGATCCATTACACTTAAATTGCTATATCAATATCTATTGTAGAGTGGAATGCGGTGGAAAAGTGATACTCGGTTGTGATACCATATGCATAGGATAAGGAGCGAAAAACTATGCCAAGTAACAATTCAAAGTATTCACAAGAAATGAGAGAACAGACAGCAGCTTATATTTTAGAATCAGGAAAATCGGCAACTAGTACTGCTGAAGAATTAGGAATCGATATAAATACAGTTTGTAGATGGGTAAGAGACTATAGAAGAAAACATAAACTCCCTACATATGCAGAAGAAAAGGGACTGAAACAAAAACCTCCAAAAGATAATGCAGAGTTAACATTAAGAGTTAAAGAATTAGAAAAACAATTAAAAGAAAAAGATAAAGAATTAGAGTTACAGAAGAAAAAAGTAGAAGAAGAAAGAGTCAAGGTAGAAATATTAAAAAAATCCCTGCACATCTTTATGCAACCACAAGAATGAAATATGAAGCCATAAAGGCTAACAGCTCTGAATTCGAAGTGAAGAAGATGTGCCAGGTACTAGGGCTGAAGACACCAAATTATTATCGTTGGAAGAAGCAAATGAAAAAGAGCCAACATAAAATTGAACAAGAGTTAACAGACATTAAGAGAATAGAAACTATTTTTTTAGAAAGTGATAAAATTTATGGGTATCGGATGATAGCTAAGAAATTAGAGAAAGACGGGCACTATATGAGCGAACATCGGATTCGCAGGATCATGAGAGAGAATGGTTTTTATCCAGAAACGAGAAAAAAATATAAGCCAACACATAATGGCAAGGTTGACGGTAGATATTGTGAAAACCTTGTGAAGCAAAACTTTAAAACGGAGAAGAAAAATGAAGTATGGGTTGGTGATATTACATATATAAAAACATCTATAGGATGGGTTTATCTAGCAGTCGTACTAGATCTGTTTAATCGAGAAGTGATAGGTTATTCTATCAGCAAAAAAATAGACAGTGAGTTGGTAAAAAGCGCATTGGGCAATGCAATAGCAAGGAATGGTATAAGAGACAACATGATATTTCATAGCGACAGAGGATGCCAATATGCCAGCAAAGGATTTTATGAACTTCTTGAGAATAATAGAATTAAAGGAAGCATGAGCAGACCGGGATGTCCATACGATAATTCTTGCGCTGAGAGCTTCTTTGCATCATTAAAAAAGGAATGTATTTACAGAAAAAATTATAGTACTATAGAAGATGTAAAGAGAGATATGTTTCGATACATAGAACTATTTTACAACAGGAAACATATGCATTCTGTACTCGGGTACTTAAGTCCTGTAGAGTATAGAATTGAATATGACGCTGAAAAAGTGGCTTAAAATCAATAATTAAGGTATGCGGATGGAATCAGAATTTGAGTATCAAAACCTCACCGCATTCCAAATGGTATGGGCACTTTATATAACTATAATGGAGATATTGTTTACGAAGGTGAGTTTAGAGATGGCCATCGTTATGGCATGGGTACTTTGTATTTAGCTGATGGCGGTATGTATACAGGTGAATTTATAAATAGCAAATTCAATGGATTAGGTACTAGATATAAAGTTGATGGTTCGGTATTGTATAAAGGTGAATGGAGAGATGGAAAATGCAATGGTAAGGGCATTATGTATAATGATGATGGTTCAATTTATTACAAAGGTGAATGGGAAGACAACAAGCCAAAGAATTTTTAATGTCTTTGCACTAAACACATAAAATTAGACCGTTTTCACAAATTGTGTAAACCTCCAAACTGATGTAGAATAAAATCAATTTGGAGGTTGTTTTTATGGGAAGAAGAAACGAAGTACCATACAAGCAAAACTCTGAAAATCGCTCTTGGTCAATTTTCTTAAGGATTGATATCATTTAGATTACATCTGATTTCCTTAGCTATTACAAAATCATCATTAATTTTAATTATTGATAGTATAAATATCCTTAAGAACATCATGTAACTTTGAGTATGTATTTTTTCACTTTCATCGCATTTTGGTTGTGTGTGAGCATATTTATTCCTTAAATCTAATCCATTGTTAAATTTTGATTTGTTGAGAAAATAATTTATGTAATCCTGTTCAGGCTTACTAAATAGAGAGCTTTCAAATTCAATCAACTTTTTCTTTTCAAGTTTATCAATAATCACCCTAATATTTTCATGGTAATTCCAGTAGCTAATTACTTCATTATAAAATAAATCTTTCAAGATCAAAATTTGATTATAATCATCATTAAATACAACATATTCATCGTCATCTATCGCTAAATATTCTTGTTCAACAAGCCATTTTATTTCTGAAATGTGATATCCGGGATAGTCAATTTCTTTAATTTTTTCATTACATAACAATTCAAAGAAGTTGCTATAAGAGATATTTTTTCCTTCATAATATCCTAAACCACTTTGGTCAGAAAATAGTAAAAAGGTTGATTTTTTGAACTCATCACCAAAGCCGTATACGTACTTCTTCTCATTTAGAGACGGTATGTTTTCGTATAAGAGATGTTCGGAGCGTATTTCAAGTAATTCAAAATCAATTTGGCCTTCTTGAACATATAATGAGAATTGTTTCAAAATAGATTCCAATGCAGGCATCACGTTGGTACATTTTTCGAGCATAGTTGAATTGACCGAAGGCATTGCGATTCTAAAGCCATATACCATAAATGAATCAGGAAGATAATCGTTGAAGAACCATTCAATAACTTCTTCCAATCTTATCCCCATACTAAACAACTGCCTGTAGTAACCCGTTATTTGAAGAAACGTTAATTGATTTAATCGTTCAAATATTATGCCTGTAATATAAGCATTCTTTGATCTTGTAGTGAGATGTCTTTCAATCGCCCCCATATTATTAACTTTATTTACCATATTGAATCGCATCTGAAGATCAACAAATTCAAACAAGTATATAAAGTTATTTAAAAGTGTAGCATAATCATCGTTTTCTTCAATCCACTTTTGGCTATATGATAATGATAAGTTCTGCCCTTCTAAATTAGAAATCACAGTCTCCTCTTGCTGCTTTGAAAAAGCAACAACCGTTTCAAAACGAATGCCAGAATTCTCTTCGAAAAATCGCTTTTCCTCTTCTTCCACTTTCTTTTTGCTTTTCAGTATAGTCCTTGCTGAGATATCAATTTTATCTTTGCAACTTTGGATATTTGCAATAAGTCTCAAATAGTTTAGATTTGCTTCTGCACTATCTATGTATCTTAAAATAATGGCTTCTTTATCTTTATTGGTTAATTCTTTTGGGAGATAAATAGGCTTCATCCCCCTGTTGTGCTTCATCTCATATTTATTGAGTATTATTTCTGCCATAAAACTGTGTTTTAACATGTACTCTCTAATAATTTCACCAAAATGCTCGATTATTTTTTTCTGTCTTAACAAATCATACAGATCAATTTCTGTTGTTCCTATTAAGTCTTGAAATTTTTCAGGAGAAATCTTTTCATATACCTTAAATTTCTCAATCATTTCCCAAAAATCACTTTTGTAACACCGCTCCGTTTCTTGAAATAATTCTTTAATACTTTCATTACTTATTTGGGTATTAAAAAATTTTGCTACCATCCCAAAACACTGTTTACAAATCCGTTCAAAATATAAAATATCCTCTTCTTTCCAAACTTTAAGATAAATTTTATTTTCAATAAATTTGTTTATGTTAAATAACTCTATTGCATCGTTAATACTTTGTACTTCTCTCCCTTCTCCATATTCTCTTAATACTTTTTCTAAATTCTTAAGATGTTCGCTACATGTTATATCATTAATTGAATAATACTTGATTCTCTCCATTATTAATACTCTAATCCTCCTGTGCAAAAATAATCTCTATTAATTATGATTCTGTCCTATGATTAATTTTATCATAAATAACAATTGCACTTTGACTGTTGCGACTAGTTTTAGAAATTAAATAAAAGTGTTATTTCACTGAAATTCTCTGGGTCTTTTGTTAATTGAAAAAAACCAAAAAACATATTGGATGAAATCTCTAAGAAACCGTACTTAGATATCTCATGGCGGACCCAAACAATCCTATCCCCTTAAAAAAAACCGTATCAGATTTCTCCGATACGGTCATTATACATTCAAAAAGGTAATAAACCCTAGACATTACCCTCGAGGGTTTCAGTGGTGGAGGCGAGGAGTGTCGAACGTCTATCTAGAATCAATTGTGACGGAAACTAATAATTTACAAGAGTGTATTCCACATTTTCTATAACACTATAACAACAGATTGAAATAATAAAAACCGCATTTAGATGTGATACGGAGAACCGTACCATAAATAACGGCGTACCTTTGGAAAATCTGATAAGCAACCCCCCTCGAATTCTTTAACTTTCGAGGGGGTCACATTTTCACAGGTAAATCAAAGATGTTCCAATGAGGAACACGATTCAGCTCTGGTCAAGAATATGTTGATGGATAACTCATTTTAAGTTCTCCTATTCATTTACAAATTGGAATTTACTGTTCCTTTTTTTATTAGAATCCTCTAAAATGGTGCAATGCACTACTTAATTCTTCGTTTTTTTTATAAAAACTAATCTCATCGACATGTCGCGAAGCTTTAGATAACCCATATTTCTTATTAAAATTCTTGCCCGTCAAAAGCGATATTGTATTTATAGCGTCACTTGCGCTTGTAATATTATAGTTCATCATAATCAATCACCTTTTATTTATAGAATTCTTCCATGCGGCTATAGTGGAAGATGCTTCATTATTCCATCTTCCATCAAACTATGAATTAGTCTAAAAAGATCATCCCTAGAAGGAGCGTCTTCTTTCCTAAACCAATAACTCATAACACCAACCATGGCAGATAGTGTATATTCCAAAATATAATCCAATTCTCTTTTATCAATGTTGGATTTGTCTTCAAGCGCTTTCATAATTGTCGGTTTTATAGAATTCTTTAATTTGCTAGCAAAAGCCGGATCACCTTTATCTCCAAGCAAGACCGAATAGTACTTAGCGTTTTGTTCCCAGATATTAAGAAATACATCTATTGGCATCCCAATTGTCCCTGTTGGTGTGGAAACAGGAGGCAACTCATGAAGGGATGGTATCAGAGAGTTTTCAATTACATCCAGTACATCATAGACGTCTGTAAAGTACTCATAGAAAGTTCCTCTATTATAACCCGCTCTATTTGTGATTTCTTTTACTGTGATTTTCTCAATTCTTTTTTCGCAATAAAGATCCCAAAAGGCATCAATGATATTCTGTTTTGTTTGTGCAGTAATTTCCGTCCTTTTATTCATGGGCAAGTCACCTCTTTGCTAAATCCAACAAAAGTCACGATATTGTTGGTTGATGATTATTGATTTAAACTTTACAATTATATCATACAACATGGTGTCGGATTATTCAAGGAGGCAAATTCATGATTACTATACTTTGTTCAGGTTCACGAGGTGACTTTCAACCTTATATTGCGCTTGCCCAAGAACTACAAAAACTCGAAAAATCAGTACGAATAGTCGGTGGTAAAAGTTTTGAAGACTTTATCAAAGGCTATGGTATTGATTTTTATTCACTGTCAGCTGATTATCAATCAGTCGATATCGACCCTAAATTGCTTCAGGATGCACAATCGTCTGACAATCCCCTGAAAATGCTGTTGACCTTCAATAAAATGAAAAAATACGTGATTGGATTAACCGCTGAAATGTTTTGTGCTTGTAAAGGCAGCGAGCTGATTGTTTATCATCCTGGTTGCGCTATTGGCTTTTTTGCTGGGGAAAAACTCGAAATTCCATCAATATTAGCCGCTCCATTTCCCATGCACAAAACTAAAGAAATTGCTTCACTGATCGCTTACGGTAAAACTAAAATGCCCAAAGCATTTAGTTATAAGCTTTTACAAGGCATGTTATGGATGGCCGGGAAGACTGGCATTATAGCATTTTTCAAAAAGGAATATGGTAAACTCCCGGAGAATTTTGGCAGCCCATTTGAAAGGGTGGACAAAAATCACCCTGCCATCATCTCATGTAGTAACTTTGTGTTTCCAAGGCCTAAAGACTGGAACGCAAATATACATCAAAATGGCTATTGGTTTGTGGAAGAAAACATTGATTATAAACCATCCGAAGAACTTTCAGATTTCTTGAAGAAGGGTGAAAAGCCTGTTTATATTGGATTCGGGAGTGTTTTTGATAGCAAACATAAGGACGAAACCGTCAAGATCATAATAGACGCACTTAATATATCTGGCAAGAGAGGGATCATATGTGGAATGGGCGACATAATGAACCTGCCCGGCAATCTTCTGGCGATTAACAGCATTCCCCACAGTTGGCTATTTGAGCGTGTTTCACTCGTTTGTCATCATGGTGGTGCTGGAACTACCGCAGCTGGGTTTAAGGCAGGTATACCGAGTATCATAATTCCATTTTCCAATGACCAATTTGCATGGGCGCACAGAGCATATGACTTAGGTGTTGGCTCAAAGCCAATTTACCGTAAAAAACTAACCTCTGACAAATTAGCTTCTGCAATTCAATTTGCCTTAAAAGATGAAGTTATCAAGAATGCAAAAACTCTAGGCAAAAATATTTCGACAGAAAGTGGTGCAAAGGATTGTGCAAAAGTCATAATTGAAAGTCTTCAGGGGTAATGATATGGATCAATTAAAAAACTGGAGGGAGTCATTCTTTGCAATATATTTTGGGCAATCATTTTCACTATTAAGCTCTAGCGCTGTTCAGTTCTCGATTATTTGGTGGATTACGGTTGAAACAGAATCTGCACTTGCTCTAACAATTGCCAGTGTTGTGGGACTTTTGCCTCAAGCAATAATCGGTCTATTCGCTGGAGTTTGGATTGATAGGTTTAACCGCAAAAAAATTATAATCCTTGCTGATGGTATGGTAGCCGCATCAAGTTTGCTTTTGGGCGTTCTATTTTTTCTCGGCATCCATTCATCAACACTCGTTTATGTTGTTCTGTTTGTAAGGGCCTTGGGAGAAACCTTCCATAAGCCTGCATTACAAGCACTCATTCCACAAATTGTTCCTCAGGGTGAGTTGATTAAAGCAGGCGGCTTTGGTCAGATGATAAACACTGCGTGTACGATGCTTGGGCCAATGCTTGGCGCGCTGTTAATGAGTATAACAACTCTACAGTGGATAATGCTGCTTGATGTTCTCGGTGCTTTCTTAGCAATCGTGTCCCTCACGATTGTAAAAACCTCACAGTTACACTCAAATCACACGAACAGAATAAATTTCGTACAAGATATGAAGCAAGGTAAACTTGCAATAAAATCCAACAAGGCTTTGTTGAGGCTTTCCATCCCAATGCTAATATCAACCATTGTTTTTGTACCGTTAGGAACGCTTCTCCCTTTGATGGTACGGAACTATTTTTTCGGAACTGCATGGCATAATGGCTTAATTCAAACCTTGTTTTCATTAGGTATGCTAATTGCTGCAATAGTAATTGGCTTAACCGGAGGACTTAAAAAGCAATTTCTAATGATATCTCTTTTCACAGGTTTACTTGGATTGTCCTCATTTATTGCTGGGCTAATACCAGCAAACTTGTTTTGGGTATTTTGTATTCTGGTCTTTCTAATGGGATCAACGGGTTCGGGATTCAATATCCCTTTTACCGCGTATGTTCAACGGACTGTTCCTCCGGAAAATCTAGGGAAAGTCTTATCACTTATTACAAGTGTCATGAGTTTCGCGGCTCCGGTTGGAATGTTTATTGCGGGACCAATAGCTGAAATCATCGGAGTCAGTAATTGGATGATAATCGCTGGGATCTTGATGATTTTTGTTGGAATTATGAGTTATGTGCTAACAAAAGAATTTGACACTAATAGAGGTCACGAGGTTATCAAAAATGAAGGCTAGAATCTTAAAGGCTTTTATTGGCATCTTAGTACTTGTCATTTCCCCATTATTCATGGTTGTTGTAATTGGGACATTGTATAATGCTTTTCATATGATTACTGGATACTCGATGATTGAAGGTTTTTATTCATATACAAATTTCATCCGCAGCTTTGTTCCATATTTTTCTTACCTGACAACTGTTTTAATCGTAATTCTCACCCTAATATTTTTTAGAAAGCAGAAGAAGCCCTTGGAAATGCCGTAAACAAGCCATTTCCAAGGGCGCTTATACTTATTTTTTCTCCAGCAGTATGACCGTCTCGACGTGCGGCGTATGTGGGAACATATCTAGGAAAAAGCCAAGTTAAAAAGCCTTCAACATTCCTGTCGAAGGCTTCATTGGTATAAAAGAGATATGTCATACAAAAACACAAAAGGTACGCCGTTATAGTAGTTACGGTGAACCGTACCATAAATAACGGCGTCCCTTTTTAGAGAATGAGATAATTTGACCCCTCGACAGCCACTGTCGAGGGGTTAATTTTTTGTACCAATCCATAAGAAATCAATTATAATTTGTATAATTTTAATTCAACGATGTTGCGGATTATAAAAAAGTTGCGACTTAACTCTTGTAAAACTTTTTGTTCTTTATTTGTTAGCTTCAATAAAAAGAATTATACCCGTCCTTTTTGCGTATATGTACTTATATGTCTTTCCTTTTTCAAATTTAATTTCCCTTGCAAATCTACTCGGCAACATATACTTC
>JAGFXP010000076.1 GCA_017861315.1 Bacillota bacterium
AGGACTGTCGCCCTTACGTCGTCAACCATCTGTCCGCAGCTCATCTCTACTGAAAGGTATCCGTTCTTTGTCATTCCCATTGTTTTCTCAAACGCTTCTGCAGGGAAAGGCCATAATGTTATCGGTCTTATCAGGCCGAGCTTTATTCCTTCCTTAGCAGCAAGGCCTATTACGCTCTTGCATATTCTTGAAGTTGTTCCGTAAGCAACGAATATCAGGTCTGCATCTTCACAGTTGAAAAGCTCGTATCTTACTTCGTTTTCCTTAATAGCCTTGAACTTTTTTTGGAGACGGATATTTACATTTTCCATAGGTACAGCATCAAGGTATAGGGTATTAATTATATTATGCTTGGTTCTCCCATTTAATCCATTTGCAGCCCATGTCTTTTCAGGCATTGCCTTGGCTGTTCTTTCCTTGAACTCGACAGGTTCCATCATCTGTCCCATCATACCGTCTGCCATTACCATTACAGGAGTTCTGTATATGTCTGCTAAATCGAAAGCATCAATTATGAGATCAACCATCTCCTGAATTGAAGCAGGCGCAAGAACAGGCATATTGTAATCTCCATGTCCCAACCCTTTAGTAACCTGATGATAGTCTGACTGAGCCGGCTGGATGCTTCCGAGGCCAGGGCCGCCCCTTACAATATCGACTATAACACACGGAAGTTCACCGGCTGCAATGTAGGATACTCCTTCAGCCTTCAAACTAATTCCGGGAGAGCTTGAAGATGTCATGCATCTCACGCCTGTGCCTGCAGCTCCGTAGACCATATTAATAGCTGCTATTTCACTTTCGGCCTGTAGAAACACTCTGCCTATCTTAGGCATCTTCTTTGCCATGTATGCAGAAACCTCAGTTTGTGGTGTAATAGGATAGCCGAAGAACGCTGCGCAGTTAGCTCTTATGGCAGCCTCGCCTATGGCTTCATTGCCTTTCATTAATACTTTTCCACCCATTGCATATACCCCTCCTAATTATTTTTCAACTTTGATAACACTGTCAGGACACATTCTGTAGCATGATCCACAGCCGATGCAGTCATCCATTTTGTCTTCTGTAACCGTTGCTGGCTTGTAACCTTTAGCATTGAGATTGTGAGCAAAGCTGATAATCCTTTTTGGGCATGTACCTATACAGTGCCCACAACCTTTGCATAGCTCCTCTTCTATTGTTACTCTTGGCATAATTGCCCTCCTTACAAAATTTATTCCCGTGAATATTTCCTGTCTCATAAGACTTATTGTTCAAACTTAAACTCATTTTCTGTATATGCAAAAGCATTGTGGTTGTGGATACTTTCCATGCTTTCCACATGAACGCTGTACCATACAATTCCTTTTAATTTATCAAGCTTTAACGATGCTTCTCTTACCACATCTTCCACAAATCGTGGGTTTGAGTATGCCTGCTCAGTCACCAACTTTTCATCCTCCCTTTTAAGCAGAGAATATACTGGTGAGCTTGCGCTCTCTTCTGCTACTTCAACTATGTCTTCAATCCATATAAGTTTGTCCATCTTTATTGCGATACTTACTGTGGCCCTTTGATTGTGTGCACCAAATTCGCTTATCTCCTTAGAGCAAGGACACAAAGTGCTTACAGGCACATTGACTGTCATCAAAAAGTTGTATTTATCACTTAATTCTGTTTCAAAAGTACATACAACATTACTTGGCGACATTATTCCGGTAACAGGTGAAGGTTTTTTTACAAAGTAGTCAAATTTTATTTTACAATGAGCCACATCTGCCTGAAGCCTTTCTTTTAACTGTATAAGAAGCAACTCAATGTTTTTAGGATTTAACGACTTCATATCGTTTGCCATTTCAACAAACCTGCTCATGTGTGTACCCCTCATATCGGAAGGCAATTTTACAGAGAGCTCTAAAGTCGCTACTGTATTTTGAACTCCCTGAATTTTGTCCATCACACTGACCGGCCACTTCAAATCTTTTATTCCTACTTTTTTTAATGCCACCTTCCTAATATCTTTCTCACTCTGAACATCTTTCAAGTTTTCCATAAAATATATCTCCTCTATTTGATTTTGGCATCTAAAGAGAAAGATGCTCCCTTTAGCAGTGGAATGCGACAAGATTTTTCCGATTTCAAACTGCCTTTCTATTATTAAGATTTACATCTGCTATTTTACTTTTTTTCAAGTAAAGAAACCAATATACTGCTGCTACAAATATTCCGCCACCGACTATATTTCCTAGGGTTACAGGAACCAGATTATTCAGAGCAAAAGTTCCCCAGTTCAGATGCGCAAGCTTTTCAGGAGTAACTCCCAATGTCAGGGCCGCGTCTGAGTATGCTTTAGTACCCTTTGCCATAATCCCAGCGGGAATATAGTACATATTAGCTACACTGTGTTCAAACCCTGAGGTTATGAACAGCCATATAGGAAAGAAAACAGCAAGAAGTTTTCCTGTCATATCTTTGGCTCCATAACACATCCATACAGCCAGACATACCAGCCAGTTGCACATAATACCAAGGAAGAAAGCCTGCATAAATGTAAGCCCCACTTTATAGGTAGCTATTTTTATTGTCATTCCTCCCAGTAAGCCTAAACTGCTGCTGAAAAGTCCTGATTTGCTCATCATATATGCAATTAATACAGAGCCCACAAAATTGCCTAGGTATACGAAAAACCAATTTTTTAGCATTGCTCCAACTGTGACCTTCTTATCAAATATTCCGGCTATAATCATGGTATTGCCGGTGAAAAGTTCTCCTCCTGCAACAAGAACAAGCATAAGCCCTGTCCCAAATATTGATCCTGCAAGCACTTTCCCCAGCCCGTATGTTTCAGGTTTTGAAAACAGATTATATGCCGCCATGTTTGAACCTTCTGCAGCGAATGCAATAAATGCTCCCGCAAGGATGCCGAGAATGAACATATTCAAAGCAGTAAGCTTTGTCTTTTTGACTCCTGCCTCGATAGTGTATTCCGCTATCTCAGCAGGCGATAGGTAATTTCGTGTACTCATATATCAACACTCCTAAATCCTATTTTGTTGTATGCAAGCCTTAACCACATGCTTTGCGAGTATTGATGTGGTTACTGATCCCACTCCTTCAGGTACCGGTGTTAACATTGACACCTTATCCAAGCAATCTTCGGTGTCTACGTCTCCACACATATTTCCGTTTTCATCTACGTTTATTCCAACGTCTATGACAACTGCTCCGCACTTAACATAACTTGAATCTATCATCTTAGCTTTTCCTATACCCACCACCAATATGTCGCCATCTTCACAAACGGTTGGAATGTCCTGAGTCTTTGAATGACATATGGTCACTGTAGCATTTTCATTCAAAAACAGCATGGACACAGGTTTTCCTACAACCATTGATCTTCCTACAACTACAGCTTTTTTGCCTTTCATAGGCACATTGTAATATTTGAGTATCTCCATGACTGCAGAAGGCGTGCAAGGAGCAAATCCAGTTGCATCATTCTCCATAACCTTGGCAACATTTACAGGGCTTAAGCAGTCCACATCCTTCTCTGGTGCGATTATGTACTTTATTACCTTTTCATCAAGCTGTTTTGGCAAAGGTCTGAATATAAGTATCCCATTTACGGAATCGTCCTTGTTTATTTTTTCAAGTTCGCTGATAAAGTCACCTTGTGTTATTTCCAATGACAGTTCTTTGACTTCTGTGGCTATCCCAATGGATGCGAATCGTTTCAATGCTCCTCTTTCATAAGCAAGATCGCTAGGATTAACTCCTACCCGAACTATTGTTAGCTTGGGAGCAACCCCTTTGGTTTTCAACATCTCCACTTTTTTGGTCAAATCTTCACTGATAGAATCTGCCACCGGTTTTCCTTTAATTATCTGTCCCATATGTAATCTCCTTCTTATCCATCAATCGATTTTTCCACAGATGCACATATCTCATGTGCCTTTTTGGTGTATTTGACCACCAGTTCATTTAATTCTGATTCTATCACTTTCTTTAAATTCTCATCATTCATCAGATTAGTATTAATGAGAACATTGAGTTTTGCACCCTGCAAGGCTGCATTAGCAAAATGCGCCCCAACTCCTACATCGCTAATTGCGATTCTTGTGCCCTTTGCCGCATATTCTTCTAGAAGTTCAATTGCCTTCCCACAACACCTTGCTATATTCAGCGGCACCCCACAAGCACCTATTAATGCATTCTGAAGAACACTTTCTCTTTCTGCTTTTTCTTCCTTGGTGTTTTTCGGAAGTCCGTAAGCTTGTGAGAGGGGAAGGAATGCTTCCGCATCCATATCTACAAGAGCAATCAGTTCTCTTTTAAGTGATTCGGATTTTTCTAGAAGTTCCTTAATATCTTCTTCGACGTACTGATATTTTTTCTTTCCTAAAGTCAGATTACCAACCATGCTGCCCAAGGCAATTCCGAGAGCTCCAACATATGCACATGCTCCGCCACCCCCGGGAACCGGTTCCTTGGAACTCAATAAATCCAAAAATTCGATGCAGGTTTTTTCCAACACGTTTTACCTCCTCGTATTACAACCGTTATTGGTGCCGGGCACAGTCCATTAATAATAACGCTGAATGCCGGGCACACTACACGATTGATTCAAAATTGTAGTAACCTTCTAGAACAATCCTGATATTTTGCCAGTGTTATCTACGTCTATTCTTTCAGCAGCCGGCAGCTTAGGGAGTCCAGGCATCTTCATGATGTTTCCTGTTACGGCCACAACGAAGCCGGCTCCAGCGGATATATTCACCTGTCTGACCGTTATATTAAACCCCGTAGGCCTTCCGAGCTTTGTCTGGTCGTCAGTCAGGCTGTACTGTGTCTTGGCCATGCATACAGGAGTCTGTCCGAAGCCGTACTTCTCAAGCTCCGCTATCTCCTTGTTTGCCTGGTCCGTGAAGCTTACGTCGTCGGCCCCGTATATCTTTTGTGCAATCGCCTTTATCTTTTCCTTGATAGGAAGCTTCTCATCGTATGCGAATTCAAGCTCTCTCTTGTTTTCCTCTATGAGCCTTAGAACTTCCCCTGCGATGCCCGTTCCGCCTGCTCCGCCTTTTTCCCATACCTCCGAGAGCTTCACGTTAACCCCCAGCTCCCTGCACTTGTCTTCCATGAGCTTTAGCTCTGCCTCAGTGTCCGTTGGGAATTTGTTTACCGCAACCACGGCAGGTATGTTGAACACCTTTGTTATGTTTTCAACGTGCTTGAGCAGGTTTGGAAGCCCTCTTTCCAGAGCTTCGAGGTTTTCGCTATTGAGCTCCGCCTTCGGCACTCCTCCGTTGTATTTCAGGGCTCTTACCGTAGCGACAATAACCACTGCGCTTGGCCTCAACCCTGACATCCTGCATTTAATATCTATGAATTTCTCTGCTCCCAGATCAGCTCCGAAACCGGCTTCGGTCACCACGTAGTCAGCGAAGTGGCAGGCCATCTTTGTGGCCATAATGGAGTTGCAGCCGTGAGCTATGTTTGCGAAAGGTCCTCCGTGTATGAATGCCGGTGTCCCTTCAAGAGTTTGGACAAGGTTTGGTTTGAGGGCGTCCTTAAGCAGTGCTGCCATCGCTCCCTGCGCGTTCAGCTGTCCCGCTGTGACAGGCTCTCCTGACCTGTTGTAAGCAACAACTATCCTTGCAATCCTCTCCTTCAAGTCGTCAATGTCGCTAGCCAGGCAGAATATTGCCATTATCTCCGAAGCTACCGTTATGTCGAAGCCGTCCTCCCTCGGGATTCCGTTGACCTTTCCGCCGAGGCCGTCTACAACGAATCTGAGCTGTCTGTCGTTCATGTCGACGCATCGTCTCCAGACTATCCTTCTGGTATCTATATCGAGGGCATTGCCCTGGTATATGTGATTGTCGAGCATTGCTGCCAGCAGATTGTTCGCAGCTCCGATTGCATGGAAGTCCCCAGTGAAGTGTAAGTTGATGTCCTCCATTGGAACCACCTGTGAGTAACCGCCGCCTGCGGCTCCGCCCTTGACTCCGAATACCGGCCCAAGGGATGGCTCTCTGAGTGCTACTATGGTATTCTTGCCGAGCTTTGACAATCCGTCTGCCACGCCTATTGAAGTTGTCGTCTTTCCTTCCCCTGCAGGGGTAGGGTTAATAGCCGTAACAAGTATAAGCTTGGCATCCTTGCCTTTGGATCTGTTAAGAAGGTTATAGTCAACCTTTGCTTTGTACTTTCCGTAAAGTTCGATGTCGTCCTCAGTAAGGCCCAACTTTGCAGCTATCACCCTAATATCCTTAAGTTCTGCTTGCTGTGCGATTTCTATATCTGATTTAAAAGCCATTTTCATTCCTCCTCGTTTTCACCACATATCGTAATTCTGAATAAAATTATTGCTTTTATCTGGTTTTTTCCAAAGTCTTTACAAGTGTAGTGAGTACAACATTTACAGGTGTTTCAACGGAATGCTTTACTCCTACTTTAACTATAGCTCCATTAATCGTGTCTATCTCAGTCTTTCTCTTATTTAAAATATCTTGGAGCATGGAAGATTTGTTTTCACCTGTGGCAAAAGCGATATTCATTACCTTCTTTACCATTTCCTCCTCATCAAAATCAATTCCAGCAGCCTTCGCTGTTTTTACAGCTTCTAAAATAGCCATCCTCATGAGTTCCTTCGTTTCATCGTATATTAAAAGTTCTCCGTTCTTAAGATTTAATATCGCAGATAAAGCGTTTATACCCACATTTATTATTAGCTTTGACCATATAAGCTCCATTACGTTATCTGAAACTATAGTTTCAAAACCTGCCCTACTCAAAATATCAGAGATAGAATCGATTCTGCCGTCTTTCCTTTTTTGAACCCACCCTATATGAGTTTCCCCTTTTCCTGCATGTTTAATGTGTCCAGGTGCCAGCATTGTTGAACCATGAGCGGTAGTTCCTGCAATAATATTGTTAATATTCACATACTCTGCCATTTGCTCAACATTCCCATAGCCATTCTGTAAACTTAAAACGATAGTATCCGGACCTAAAATCGCTTTGTTTTTCTCTAATGCACTTCCTGTAATTGTTGATTTAACAAATATTAAGGCCAGATCTACATATCCTATTTCCTCAGCACTGCTTACAGCCTTTGGATATACTACTGTTTCCCTATCCTTGCCCTCTACAATAAGTCCGTTTTTATTAATTGCATCCACATGCTGCTGCCAAACATCAACTAAATATACTTCCTCAGATACCTTGGAAAGATATCCTCCATATAAACTCCCCATAGCCCCTGCACCTATTACCGCGATTTTCATATCAATACCTCTTTTCATTCTAATTTTATAGATATTTTTAATGTCACTTTGCGTGATAGTAAAAACTTGTTTGCTTATTAATAAAGTTTATTCAGCACAACCTCCTTATTGAACGAGAACTCGGGTGATGGGAATGTTCCATCAAGCGCTTCCTCGTGGAACTTATCCATAGCATCGACCATTGATGTCCTTATCTGGGCATACTGCTTTACGAATTTTGGTTTGAAATCGCCGTACATTCTGCTCCAATTCCTAGTACCGGAATTTTTATTGCTTCAGTCAAAGCTTTCGCAACAACGCTTGGGACACATTCCAAAATCATTGAGAAGGCTCCTGCTTTTTCAAGTACCCTTGCATCTTCAATAAGCTGAGCCGCACTTTC
>JAGFXP010000019.1 GCA_017861315.1 Bacillota bacterium
AAAACTAGAACTGACCGTTCCTTATATGCACAAATAGCTCTTATTCCAGCAATTAAGCCGATTACACATAATAAAAAACCAAGATCACCTAATACAGTGTCTTCAATATAAGCGCTGAGTATTGTTGCGATTAGACATATGACAAAACTTCCAACTGATAATTTACCTGCTCGAGTAGTTGGTAAAAAGTTTCTTTTCATTCCTATCCGCTCCTTCATAAGCTATACCTTCTATGAATATGATAACATATTTTCATAGTGGATACTTTTCAACGCACCGTAAAACCCTGCAACCATTTGATTGCAGGGTTTTTACGGTGTTTTTTGCCCCTATTTTAGAATGCGCATTTTCCTTGCATTGTATTCTTCCTCTGAAAAGACGCCTTTTTCTTTCAAACTGTGAAGCTTCATTAAATCATCGGCAACAAACAAACCTGTAGGATTGCCCGCTTTTAAAGATACAACCAAACCTGCTATAGAGAACGGTATGGCATAGATTGTAGCGATTGCTGACCACAGAGTCGTGGTTTCCCAGTCCGGAACAAAACTTGCTTCAATAAGGCATAAAGTAAAAAGTAAAATACCGAATATAGACAATACCCTTAACATCTTCATTTTTCTAATCCTCCGATCCCTATTTGAGAAGCTTTTGTTTTCTTGCATTGAATTCTTCCGCTGAAAGGATTCCGGTATCTATCATGCTGTGCAGCTTGAGCAGTTCGTCATACGAGTCCGATTCCGAGCGCTTGCCGCTTTTAAAGGATGCGATAAGGGTTACGATTGAAAGGGGCAGTGCGTAGAAGATTGCCATCATACCGCATCCTGCAGCTCCTTCATAGTCCTCTATACCCACAAATGCAACCATGCAAATCATGCTTAGCGTGAAAAGTGAGATGCCGATAATCGACATTACTTTTATTGTTTTCATTGCTGTACCTCCTAATTGTTTGCTGCATTCGCATCGGTTACGCTGGTCACAGCGGCTTCCTTTGCGTATTTTCGTACTATGACGATTTCAACCCTTCTGTTTTTGGCCCTTCCCTCTTCAGTTGAATTGTCGAACTTAGGCATTTCTTCGCCGAAGGCTTGAATCGAAATGTTCTTAGGGCTCAGGCCTCCCTTGTCAACCATGAAGCTCATGACGTTTATTGCGCGGATCGCGCTGAGATCCCAGTTCGACCGGAACTCCGAATTTCTTATGGGCACGTTGTCCGTGTAGCCTACGACTTTGATGCTGTTGTCCAGGTTTTTAAGCATGCCCGAAATCTGGGTAAGCAGCGGGTAAACCTCGCCAATCACCTCGGCTTTGCCGGAATTGAAAAGAACTATATCCTGCATCGAGATCTCAAGTCCTTCGCTGTTCAGAGCCACCTTAACCTTGTCGGAATAGCCTCCTTTTTGGATTTCATCCTCCAGGCTCTTCTTTATGGAATTCATCTGCATTTCCTCGATAACGCCTTCCGTCACGGCCTGGGTATCGACCGGGTCGCTGGAGCTTCCGCCCTGCTCAAGAATTCCCGTTCCGCCGGAGAAAATAACCTGGAACTCCTTCCCCATCCTTTGCAGTTTCTGGTTGTCCACGTTGCTCGTAGCGAACATCACTATGAAAAGTGCAAGCAGCAAGGTGAGCATGTCCGCATAAGGAATAAGCCACGTCTCATCAGTATGTTCTTCATGATGCTTTTTTTTCCTACGCATAGCTGACTTCCTTCTCTTTTTCCTTTGCTTTCGATTTGTCGTCCCTGTAAGCGAGCCTGTCGCTTGGTTCAAGCATTCCGACCAGCTTTGTCTCGATGGATTTAGGGTTCTCTCCAACCTGGATAGCCAGAATACCCTCAAGCATGATATTCATGCTGGTTATTTCTTCATGCGATTTCCTCTTCAGCCTGGTCGCGAAGGGGTGGCATATCACATATCCAAAAAATATTCCGTAGAGGGTGGCAACGAACGCCGCGGCTATCATGTGCCCAAGCTTCTCTATGTCGTTCAGGTTTCCAAGGGCTCCTATAAGACCAATAACGGCTCCAAGAACTCCGAGGGTCGGAGCGGCGCCTCCGGCGGTTGTGAAAATCGCAGCGCCCAGACGGTGCCTATCCTCCATGCTTTCTATCTCTATATCCAGCACTTCGCGTATGTAATCCTGCTCGTTTCCATCTACAACCATCCCGATTCCCTTTTTCATGAACTCGCTTTCCATGTTCTCGGTGAGATCTTCCAGGGCAAGAAGGCCTTCACGCCTTGCAGTCTGCGCCAGTTCAACCAGCTTCTTGATGATATCGCAGGGATGATCCTTTCCCTTGTCGCTGAAAAGGACCCTCAGTACGCTGGGGATCTTAAGGAATTCTTTTTTAGGGTAAGAGTTCATTACCGCGGCAACAGTTCCCACGATTATTATTATGGCTGCAGCCGGGTTAAGTAGCACAGCCACGTTGGCTCCCTTTACAATCATCCCTACGACCACCGAAAGCAGTCCTGCGACAACGCCTATAATTAAAAATATGTCCATATTGCACCTCATAAAATTATTTTATTTAAGGTTTGACTTTTAATATCATGTGAAATATTATATCATAATTAATATACAGTTAAAATTAGAATTTAAATCCCTGTAAGTGCTAAAAATTGATCCAAATCGACATGCAAGGAGATATAAATGATAAACAACGTGCAGTCATCGAACTACGCATCGGGCAAAAGCGGTTCCGCCAAAGCGGGCAGGGCGAACGGATCGTTTGATTCTACGCTGCAGTCCGCTATGAACGGAAAGAGCATGGATAAGATATTCTCTGAGGCAGCTGAAAAGTACAGCGTGCCCGAAAAGCTGCTCAGGGCAGTGGCTAAAGCCGAATCGGATTATAACCCCAAGGCCGTTTCCAGCTGCGGAGCTGTCGGAGTTATGCAGCTCATGCCTGAAACCGCAAGATCCCTTGGGGTTTCAGACCCGTACGACGCTGAACAGAACATCAACGGCGGAGCAAAGTATCTTTCGAATCTGTTAAACAAATACGACGGAGACATTGAGCTTGCGCTTGCCGCTTACAACGCAGGGCCTGGAAATGTTGCAAAATACGGCGGCGTTCCGCCGTTCGAGGAGACTACTAACTATATCGGCAGAATAAAATCAATTTTAAGGGAGGGGAGCGCATCCGGCCTCGAAAATGCAAAAACCGCAGAAAATGCGCGCGGCTCGGGAAAAACCGCAGCTGCCGGGGAAGAGCTTTCAGACGCCGAAATAAAAAAATATCTGGCATATATCCAGCTCAGCATGCTCAATCGGCTTCATGAAAGCCTGAACTCGGATTATGACAACGAGGATTTCATCGCGGGCATCCGCAGGACCGGCAATGTTTGAGCAAATCTTTCCAGTCGTTGCAACAAAAGGAATATCAGTGATATAATATAACAAAATCAGAGAGGATATGAGGGGGATAACTTGAAACAGGAATTGTCGCAGAAAGAAATAGACTCCCTGTTAAATGCGCTGCATACAGGTGAGATTAACCCTAAAGCAAATGAAGAGGAAGAAAAAACAAGGGTAAGGGAATACGATTTCAGAAGGCCCATAAAGCTGTCCAAAGAGTATATGAACACCCTGAATATTCTTTTCGAGAAATTCGCAGAGATTTCTTCCGATATCCTATCCGCCCAGGTCAGGACAAACACGGCGATAACGCTGGAGGCTGTGGAGCAGATCAGCTTCGATGAATTCATAAACTCTGTTCCGGGCATCACTATCATGGGCATATTCCATTGCGTGCCCCTGACAGGAAACCAGATAATCGAGATAAACCCTCAGTTTGGGATCCAGGTAGTAGAGCTTATGTGCGGAGGGACAAAATCAAGAGACAAAAAAGGTGTTAAAAAGGATAAATTCACCGAAATCGAGCTTGGAATCATGGAGGATATGGTCGAAAATCTCCTGAAAGGCTTCAGGTCGGCATGGACAGAGATAATGGAGATAGAGCCGGTCCTTGACGATATCGAGACCAATCCGCAGCAGCTCCAGACCATGTCGCCCAACGAGCCGGTTGTGCGCATAAGCTTTGGAGTCGAGATATTCGATTCGAAGTCCTCGATGCACATATGCATACCTTACATATCCTTTGAAAACATAATCGACAAACTGAGCATAAAGAGCTGGTTCGACATGGAGAGAAGCTATGACGAGAACAAATACAGGGAAATGATCACGGACGGCCTTGTGAACGCTGAAGTGGCATTGACCGTGGAAATGGGAAAAACTGTAATCACGGTCGATGACTTCCTTCATCTTGAAACAGGCGACATCGTGCAGCTAGACATAGGCACAGACAAACCCATGAAGATGTACATAGAAGACAAGGTTCACTATCTCGTGCAGCCGGGCATTCACAACGAAAAGCTGGCAGTGCAGGTCTTACAATACTTGGAAGAGGATGTTGAAATATGAAAGATAACTTTTTATCCCAGGCGGAAGTAGACGCCTTGCTAAAGAAAAAAGAAGCTGCAGATGAGACTGGCATCACAGAAGCTGATGTTGAGACCCTGGCAACGATGAAGGAGGAGCCTTTGAAGCAGGAGGAAAGCGCGAGGGAGCGGGTCCAGGTGCAGAAACCTGTTTTCGCAAGCCTTGAGGACACCTCGGAACCTAACCAGAAGCGGAACCTGGACCTCATACTTGATGTTCCCCTCGAATTCAGCGTAGTTCTGGGCAAAACCAAAAAGACAATAAAGGACGTCCTAGCTCTGGGGGCGGGAAGCGTGGTCGAGCTCAACAAGCTTGCGGACGAACAGCTTGAGGTCTATGTCAACGGAAAGCTCATCGCCCATGGAGAAGTCGTTATAATCAACGAAAACTTCGGCATAAGGATAACCCAGATCCTGAGCAAGGAACAGCGCGTCAAAGGACTGAAATAAAGAGGATTAGTTCCTCTTTTTTTCATATGCGGCTTAACAAAACGCCACTTCCATACGATATTACAGATAAGGATGATAAGAGAGGTGAGTTCCATGAAAATAGGGCAATATTACAGCAATTATGCAAGCAATATATATAAGACAAACGACGAAAGAAAAAGCGGATACGTTGAGGGCAAGACCGTGAACAAATCAACGGTTGAAATCTCAGCGCAGGCCAAGGCTCTTGTGAAGAGGATAAGCGAATCCGAGGACTCGAATTTTTCGGAAAAGGTGGAGTCCATCAGGCGATCGATACAGGAAGGCACCTATAAAGTGGATGCCGGCAGGATAGCTGACAAGATTCTGGACAGGATTGATTCGGAGAGGGTAGGTTCAGATGAATAGCTCTAAAAAAATGCTGGTTATTCTGAAAGAGCTGATAAAAGTTCTGGGCGATGAAAAGCAGGTTCTGATAAAGAACGATGCGGTTGCCCTGGCTGGTATTGTAGAAAAGAAAAACGGGCTCATAGGTAAAATTGAGGAGTTCAAAGGCATAGACTTTTCTCAGGACGAGGAGATAAGGGGCCTGGCAGGGCAGATTAACCAGCTGCAGGAAACCAACCTGCTTCTTACAAAGCAGGCATTGGGTTTCCAGGAGCAGATATTCAAGGCGCTCGCAAAAAATAACACGTCGAGGTACAATACTTACTCCTCAAAAGGGCAGATGTACGGCCAGAAGGAAGTAAGCATCGTGGACCAGTCGGTATAGAGGTGGAATATGGCAGGATTATTCAACACATTAAATACAGCAGTAAAAGGGCTGAGCGCGCAGCAGACAGCCCTTAGCACTACGTCCCACAACATTTCGAATGCAAACACCGAAGGCTTTTCAAGGCAGCGCGTCGAGCTCAAGGCTGACAACTCCTACGACTATCAGGGAGTAGGGCAGCTGGGCACCGGCGTCAAGATCGAGAGCGTTGTCAGGATTGTGGACGAGTTCGTGGACTACCAGATAAGGAACGAGAGCAGCGCCCTCGGCCAGTACACCGCCAAGAACGATGTCCTGAGCCAGCTTGAAAGCATCTTCAACGAGCCTTCGGAGACCGGTGTGAGCTACGCCATGGGCGAGATGTTCAACGCCTGGCAGACGCTCAGCGATAACCCCGAAAGCATGAGCGCAAAGAGCGTGGTGGTAGAGTCGGCTAAAACCTTCGTGGACACCTTGGGGCAGACGGCTTCGCAGATGGACGAACTTAAGGTCGACACCATAGCTGCCCTGGAGAAGAACGTTTTCGACATAAATTCCATCGCGGACCAGCTGAAAACGCTGAATGACCAGATCTTCAACATATCGGTGAAGGGCCAGAGCCCCAACGACCTTCTGGATCAGAGGGACCTGCTAATGAAGCAGCTGAACGGCCTGGCAGACTGCACCGAAAGCATAGACAAATGGGGACGTGCCAGCATGACGCTGGGTGGCAAGGACATAACTGCCCAGGATGCGGCCTTCAAGCTCAGCACCGTGAGCGGCAAGGCGGACAATGGCGACGGCACATGGACGGTGTCTGTTGCTGTGGGAGGCGACTCTTCTGACCTGAAGCAGGTCACAATGACTGCTGGCGAGGCAGCGAGCTTCAGTGACGGCAGCCCGGTCTATTACGAGGAGGGAGCTCCTTTGGCACCCGCTGGCATCGCTTCAGGCGAGATAGGCGGAAAGCTGGAAGCGCTGAAGGAGATAGAGGCGAGAATCGCTGAGCTTGACAGCTTCGCCAGGAGCCTGGCGGATGAGGTCAACAAGCTGCACAATCCTGACGGAGACGGTGCAGACTTTTTCAGCTATGAAGGAACGGAGAGCGCGCTGAATCTGAGAGTGAATCCGGACATCCAGGAAGACGAAAGCCTTGTTGTCACAGGATACAGTGAATCTTCGCCTGCGACTGACGGCTCAAGAGCGCTTGAGATTGCAAAGCTCAGGGACAAGAATATTGGCGGCTCAACACTTCAGTCAGACTACAGCGGCATTGTGACAAAGGTCGGCATATCTGCTCAGAAGGCTGCCAACATGGTAAGCAACCAGGAGGCCGTGATGGCCCAGCTGACTAACAGGAGAGAATCCATTTCGGGCGTATCAATAGATGAGGAAGTGACCAACATGATCCAGTTCCAGAGGAGCTTCGAGGCAAATTCCAGGGTGATAAGCACCCTCTCGGAGATGCTGGACACGCTCATCAACAGGACAGGCGTATAGGGGGATAGGATATGAGAGTAACCAACGGCACACTTACGGGTAATTACCTTAGAAATCTGAACAGGAACCTGGACCAGATGCAGAAAACCCAGAACCAGCTTTCTTCCGGAAAGGAAGTTAGCAGGCCATCCGACAACCCGATGCTGGTTTCGAAGATAATGGATTTTAACAGCACGATCAGCGAGAACGAGCAGTACAGGTTGACGATTGATTCGGCAATGGAATGGGTGGACACTGCTGACGGCGCTTTAGGCAACGTCACGGACACACTCCAGAGGGTAAGGGAGCTGGTTGTTTCGGGGGCTAACGGAACGCTGTCCGAAACCGAGAGGACGGCCATCGCGGACGAAATCAGGGAACTGTCGAAGCAGGTATCGGACTCGCTCAACACGAATTTCGGAGGAAGGTACATATTTGCAGGGCAGAAGACAACTGAGCCCCCCTTCAGCGTAGGCGCCGACGGCGTGATGACATACAGCGGAGACGAAGGGAATATTTCCAGGGAAATCGCGCCGAACGTAGGTCTTGCAATCATGACAAACGGCCTGGAACTGACCACCGCGGAGGGAACGGCGGCCGGTAACCAAAGCCTTGGAGCCCTGCTGGACAACATAGCCGAGGCTCTGGAGAGCGGCGACACAGAGGCCATTTCGGGAAACCTCCTTGGCGACCTGGACAAGCATATGGACAACGTAACCCGCTTCAGGTCTAAGATGGGGGCGATCTACAACAGGCTTGAGGCTGCAGGCGAAAGGAACGAGGCTCAGAACCTCAACCTTACTGAGATGCTGTCAAAGAGCGAGGACATAGACTTTGCAGAGAAGATGATGGAGTACAGCACAATGTCGGCAATATACGAGGCTTCGCTGTCATCCGGAGCGAAGATCCTGCAAAAAAGCCTGCTGGACTATTTATAACTACATAGGATAGGAGAATTGCCATGAAAATCAAGACGAGGTTTCTCGGAGAGGTTGAAATAGACGAAAAGATGATAATGGATTTCCCGGAAGGCATCCCTGGCTTTGAGGACAGCAGGAGGTACGTGCTCCTGGACATCCCGGAGAATGATGTCTTCAGGATTCTGCAGAATGCGGACGACGAACACATATCCTTTATAGTGACTGATCCTTGGGTTTTCTTTGAGGATTACGACTTCGACATACCCGATGAGGAACTGGCGAAGATAAATATAAAGAAAGAGGAACAGCTGTCGGTAATGAACATCGTCACCCTGTCGGACGAGTTCGAGAACAGCACTGTGAACCTCCTTGCTCCTGTCGTGGTGAATAAGGATGACCGGGCGGGAAAGCAGTATGTGCTGAACAGCGGCAAATATACCACAAAACATCCTCTGTTCACGAAGGCAGAAGGTGAAGCTAATGCTTGTTCTTAACAGGAAAGTCAACGAAAGCATCATCATCGATGACAGGATCGAGATAAAGGTGCTGGAGATTGTAGACGGAAAGATAAAGATAGGGATAGAAGCTCCGAAGGATGTGACGGTGCTGAGGAAAGAAGTATACGACGAAATAAGGAATGAAAATGCCCAGGCTGCCAGCATATCGCTGGACAGCTTCAGCAAACTCAAGAAAAACCGCTGATGCGGTTTTTTATTTTTAAAAAAACCCCAAAACGCTATTAAACTCTAAAAAAACGATACGATATATATACCATGAGCATAAGAAGAGAAAGTCGGCCGACGATCTTCTGAACTTAAATTAAGGCAAGGATGCCGAAACCCAAATTCAAGGAGGAATACATTATGATAATCAACCACAACATAGGAGCTTTAAACGCAAACAGGAATATCAACATCAACTCAGCTAATGCTTCAAAATCAATGGAAAAACTCTCTTCAGGCTTAAGGGTAAACAGAGCCGGAGACGACGCTGCAGGTCTTTCGATATCAGAGAAGATGAGGAGCCAGATCAACGGACTTGACCAGGCTTCAGCAAACGCTCAGGACGGCATATCAATGATACAGACTGCTGAAGGAGCGCTTAACGAGACACACTCAATACTTCAGAGAATGAGAGAGCTTTCAGTCCAGGCAGCAAATGGAACATTGACTACAGAAGACAAGGCGGCAATCAAGGCTGAAGGAGACGAATTGATCAAAGAAGTTGCTAATATATCTACAAACACAAAATTCAACGGTGTTGAATTAATTAGTGCTTCGGCAGCTGATACAACTATACAAATTGGCGCTAATGCTGGAGAATCCTTAACGCTCGCGTTAAGCACAAATACGAAAGCTGATACAACAACACTTGGAATAGCAGCGTTAGATGTGTCATTAGGAGCTGCTTCAACAACTACATTAGATACAGCAATCGGAAAGGTTTCAACAGCAAGAGCTTATTTAGGAGCAAACCAGAACAGACTGGAGCACACAATCAACAACCTGGGAACGACTTCAGAAAACCTTACAGCTGCAGAATCAAGAATAAGAGACGTTGACATGGCTGCAGAGATGGCAACATTCTCAAAGAACAACATACTTTCACAGGCAGCTCAGGCTATGCTTGCTCAGGCAAACCAGCAGCCGCAGCAGGTTCTTCAGCTGTTAAGATAAGCTTAAAAGAATTTTTAAAGTTATGAATCAGGGGAGAGTCAGAGCTAATACTCTGGCTCTCTTTTAGAATAAACGCAGTAATATTATTTATGATCAAGATGTGCATCGGGCCTGGTTATACATAATATTATTGGTTAAATATAACAAAGGTCATATTTAACGCAGGAGGGACCGCCAATGAACGTCAACTCGTCAACATCGTCCACAACAACTTCATACAACAGGATAACCGGATTGGCCACAGGCCTTGACACAGATTCAATAGTAAAGGCATCACTTCAGGGGCAGCAGTCAAAGATAGACAAGGCTGACCAGCAGAAGCAGCTTTACCAGTTCCAGCAGGACCTATACAGGGACGCCATCAAGCAGTTCAAGGAATTCTACTCTAAGTATACCGACATAACGAATACGGACACATGCATGCTTCTGTCAAAGAACTACCAGTCAACGGCATTCACAACAGGCGACACCACTGGTTCGGTATCAGCTGAGGGCCTCTCGGGGGCTGTCGAAGGAACCTACAATATCAAGGTTGCTAACACTGCGACAAGAGCGGCGGGCAGCTTCGCCGACCTGTCAAACCTTAAGAGCAGCGCCACCCAGTTCACGGTCAACGGAAAAACCGTCAACATCGACCTGACAACAAGCCTTGCCGGCGGAGAAAATCCCACGGACGACGAGCTGATGGCAAAGATAAACAGCTCATTAACATCGGCCGGCATAGACGCGAAGATGACCAAGAGCACGCTTTCGGGCTACAGGATCCAGACAAACCAGACAGGCAGCGCCCAGAGCATAGGGATATCTGTGCCGCAGGCTGATCCTGATCCGGCACTGACATTTTCGTTTTCCGGAACAGATGCGCACGTTACAGTGACGGACAGCTACGGGACAACAGCGGAAAAGACGTATTCCAGCAACAGCTTCACCATAGACAACGTAAGGTTCACCATCTCGAATTCCACCCCGGAAGCCGGAGTCACATTCACGGGAAAGACGGATGTCTCAGCCCTGCAGAAAAGGATATCGGACTTCGTCAAGGACTACAATAAGCTCATAGAAAGCATAACAACGAAGCTCCAGGAGAAGAAGTACAGCGACTACCCGCCTTTGACGGACGCACAGAGGGAGGAAATGACGGAGGACCAGATAGAGAAGTGGGAGGCCAAAACCAAATCCGGCCTGCTTAGGAACGACAGCTACCTTAATGCCATAACCAGCCAGATGAGAAGCGCCATAAACACTGCAGTAGGAACTTCCACTCTCAAGTATACCGACATCGGCATCGACTTCACGAACGACTACTCAAAGCCGGGACAGCTTACGCTTGATGAAACCAAACTGAAGGCAGCCCTGGAAGGCAATCCCGACCAGGTCATAAGCCTGTTCACTAGCACGTCGGACGCTGCAGATGCAGCCGAAAAATACGGGGATACAGGGATCATGCAGAGGCTCAAGACCATACTTAACGACAGCGTCAACGTATCGAGCTCGCTGCTTCTGAAAAAGGCCGGCTACACAGGCTCCTCGACCCTAAGCAGCAACACCCTGCAGACGATGATAGACAAGCAGGCCAAGCTTATAAGCAGCCTGAAGGAAAAGTATGCGGACCAGCAGACAGCCCTCTACAACAAATATGCAGCACTGGAGACAGCAATGAACGGCTACAACAACCAGCTGGCATCGCTGTCCTCCATGCTTGGGTACTAGGCCATGGGACATATTGATGCTGCATCGGTGCTGGAGGAAAGGCTGTACAGCGCTCTTCTGAGGGAAGAATACGATGAGTTCAAAGAGCTGCTGGCGGAGAGGGAAACGCTTTACAGGAGCTTCGCAGGGCAGTATCCCAAGCTGTTCAGGGACTGGATTGGCTCAGAGGCCTTTGATGAAAGCAGGAAAAAGATTACTGGACTATACAACTCAAAGAAGGAAAGCCTTCTAAACGAGATGCAGGAACTTGACCGCTCCAGGAAGGCCGCAGAGGGCTATATGGGCAGTACCGGCAATGCACCGAATATTTTCTCAAGAAGCGTATGATTTGTTTGATGAATCTGATTATAAAAAGGATGGGATGTTATGATCAATGCTGATGTGACTATGCAACCTGTGACAAGGGTTGAACCGCTCTCAAAAATCGCTGCCGGCAGAAAGCCTGATGCAGCCCCCGACAAGAACAGGCCGACGGTTGAAGAGAAAAAGGAATACTCGAAGGAAGAGGTTAGAGCAGCTGTGGACAGATCCAACAAGCTCCTTGTGGATAACAAGCTGACGCACCTCAGATTCGAAATCCATGAAGGAACCGGAAGCCTTATGGTCAAGGTTGTGAACAACAGCTCCGACCAGGTGATCAAGGAGATACCGGCCGAAAACCTGCTTGACTACGCGGCAGGCATGAGGGAACTGGAAGGCATAATAGTGGACGAAAAAGGCTAAGCAAAGGAGGGAAAATATGTACGCGAGCAATAATGCTTATGCAAACGCAAATAATGCATACATGAACAACCAGGTAATGACAGCTTCCAGGACGAAGCTGGTGGTCATGCTTTACGACGGAGCGATAAGGAACCTTAAACTGGCAAAGCTGGCCATAGGGGACAAGAACATAGAAAAAACCAACAATTCGGTAATAAAAGCGCAGAGGATACTGAGCGAGCTAATGAGCACGCTCAACATGGAAGAGGGCGGGGAAATCTCGAGGAACCTGATGGCTCTATACCAGTATATGCATCAAAGGACTATCAGGGCAAACATCGACAAAAACCCGGAGATACTTGACGAGGTGATAGGCTATCTCGAAGAGCTGAGGGAAGCGTGGAGTCAGATTTAAGCAAAAAAATGAATAATGCAAATAGATTAGAATAAAAGGGGAAGTGCTGCTTGAAGCAGCATTTTTTTCATTTTTTGTATATCTTTGACACATTATCGGATGTTTGCCGAAAAGTTTAAGTGTTTTAGTGAAAAAAATGCTTATTTCCTTGAATATCCAAGGGATTATTTGTTTTATTTTATTGATTTATCCATTATCTACTTGTATAATATTATTGATTTGTGAGTAAAATTAAAACAATAATTAAAAAACAGAATATTGCATTAATTCATAAAAATGTAAGAAAAAGAATATTTATTTAACCGGAGATGAGAGGGATAAGATGAACGATCTGAGTTACCAGCTGATAAAAAACGGACTGGATGCATCAGCTATGAGGCAGAAGGCCATTTCCTCAAACATAGCTAATGTCAATACTCCCGGCTACAAGGCGGAAAAGGTTGAATTTGAAAGCGAACTGAGAAAAGCCATCGGAAAAAGCGGACTCGGAATGGTGAGCACAGCTGAAAACCATCTGGGAAGATCTGCTGCGGCTGAAGTGTCGCCTGAGATTGTTACTGCCGAGGGGAACAGCATGAATGAAAACGGAAACAATGTAGACATCGACAACGAAATGGTTAATCTGGCAGCAAACGAAATCTACTACTCAGCTTTGATCGAGCAGATGAACATTAAACTGAGCAGCATGAGCTACGTCATTAACAAGTAAGCAGCGCGCCGCGGAAGGGGAATACTATGTCAGTATTTAATTCAATGAATATCAGTGCTACAGGTCTGACGCTTGAAAGAATGAAACTCGACACAATATCTTCGAACATTGCCAACGTGAATACAACCCGCACTGAAGAGGGAGGGCCTTACAAACGAAAGGAAGTCGTCTTCGAGGAGATAGTAAAGGATCAGATGTCCATGGGGGTCAAGGTTACCGGGATCAGCCAGGATGAGGGGAACTTTACAAGGGTATACAATCCGGAGCATCCGGATGCAGACGCTGAAGGCTACGTAACGATGCCCAACGTCAATCTGCTGGAAGAAATGGTAGGCCTGATAGAAGCGCAGAGGACTTACGAAGCGAATGCTACTGCGCTAAAGGCAAGCAAGGGAATGCTCAACAAAGCATTAGAAATCTCGAAGGGGTAGGTATAGAGGATGGCTAACGTAATTAACTCATACAGCAGCATAATGGACAGGTACAGCAGCATGATCAGCCAGGTGGAGACAGGCGGCCAGGAAACTTCAGACCAGGTGTCAGGAAGCTTCGAAGGATTGCTCTCATCCCAGATAGAAAAGCTGAACGGCGTGCAGGTTCAGGCGGATAATATGATCGCGGATTTTGCGGCGGGAAATACAGATGACCTGCATCAGGTTATGATAGCCGCGGAGGAAGCCAGCATGAGCATGGAGCTCGCGGTTCAGATAAGGAACAAAATTGTTGACGCCTACAAAGAGCTTAACAACATGCAGCTCTAGAGCAGCTTGAGGTTCCAGCATATATAACATACAAAACTCATGTAGAAAAACTGTTCTGATGTGTTTTTGCTCTATGTGACTTAATGATATTACTGTAAGTTTCATGGAGGGATTTCACCCAGGGCAGTTTTTATGTGGTTATAGGCATAGGATAAGGAGCAAATTTCGATGGAAAAGATAAGGGAAATAACCGGAAAAGTCAAAGGCGGCTGGGATAATATCGATAAAAAGAAAAAAAAGGCGCTTATCGCTGTATTGGTCTCAGCGGTGGTATTAACATCCTTCTACACGTGGTACAGCACCAGGGTCACATACACCCCGCTCTTCACCAACCTGGAGCTGGATGATGCAGCGGACATTACGGCGGACCTGGACTCCAAGGGGGATATCAGATACAAGCTTGAAAACGGCGGCAAGGATATTTACATAGATGAGGCCTATGTAGACAAATACAGGCTGGAGCTGGCAACAAAAGGGCTTATGCCGGAAAGCTCCACAGGCTTTGAAATCTTCGACGACGCCAGCATGATGGTCACCGACGAGGACCGCAAGATCATGTACCAGCGAGCGCTTGAAGGCGAGCTTCAGCGCTCCGTGATGTCCCTTGATGAAATCCAGAGCGCAAGGGTCCACCTGGTCATGAGCGAGGAGAGCATATTCGACTCTGAAAAAAGCGAGGCATCCGCCTCCGTCATTGTCGATATAAAGGCCGGAAAAAACCTGGACGACGATTCGGTGATGGGCATCGTAGCATTGATCTCCGGGGCGGTGGACAACCTGCCCGAAGCCAACGTGAAGGTCATAGACTCCTCCGGAAACATACTCAACCTGGGGATGGCTTCCGAGAGCGGCGGGAAGGGCGCGGCAAGCTATGCAGAGCAGAGCGAGATTAAAAGCAGCTTTGAAGCCAAGCTGGAGAACAACATACTGAACCTTCTTGGGCCGGCCTTCGGAGTCGACAACATAAAGGTCACCGTTTATGCGGACCTGGATTTTGACGCACAGGAGCAGACGGTCATTACATATTCTGATCCGGTGGTCAGAAGCGAGCAGAAGAGCGCCACGGGTTCAGGGGTTGATTCGGGCGCGGTATCAGGGGATTCCGTTAGCGACAGCACGCAGAACGTCCTCGAAAGCGGCGATTCTGAAGGGCTGGCCACTTATGACGGCACAGTCAACTATGAGCTCAGCCAGTCTACAACAAACACGGTTAGGGCTCCGGGACAGGTCAAAAAGATAACCACATCAATCATATATGACGGAAACCTCAGCGACGACCAGAAGGCAAGCATCCTGAACCTGGCGGCCACTGCCACAGGCTATGACGCGAACAGGGGGGACCTGATCAACATTGAAGGTGTCATTTTTGACGAGAGCTATCAGGGGGGACAGGGCGAGACAGCGGAAGAGGAAGCCTCGGCGTCATTCTTCGAGAAGAACAAATACCTTATATTCATAGGCGGATTCATCGGGCTGGCGGTTCTGCTGCTAGTGGTTAAGGCTGTGCTGGGTAGAAGGAAGAAGGATGAAGCTGCTCAGTTCGAAACAGGCACGCCCGTCAAGGTCGGCGGAAACGTGGATATAATTGACGAAATATACCGCAGCAAGGTTGAAAAGAGCTTTGAAGTCAGAGAGAACCAGAAGGAAAAGCAGGTCAAGGAGTATGTCCAGGGGCATCCGGAAATTGCCGCTGACCTGATTAAGGCATGGTTGAAAGATTGAGGATGATTGGATATGAAAGGTAAGGATAATGGAACCAAAAAAGCCGCCATACTTCTGATATCCCTGGGGCCGGAAGTTTCGTCACAGGTGCTGAGGATGCTTCCGGACAGGATGATCCAGAAGGTTACATATGAAATTTCAAATATCAAGCAGGTGGAGCCGAAGGAGCGGGAAAAGGTAATACAGGATTTTATGGACATGGCTTCTGCCAGCGAATACATTCTCGACGGCGGCATGGACTATGCGAGGGATCTGCTGACAAAAGCACTGGGAACAGCCAGGGCCAGCGAGGTTCTGGAGGCGCTGAGCCATATTCAGCAGAAGGAGATGCCGTTTGCCGTGCTCAGAAAAGCAGACGCTGGCCAGCTTGCCAGCATGCTCATCAACGAGCATCCTCAGACCATAGCCCTCATCATGTGCTATATCCAGCCGGAAAAAGCCGCCGAGGTCCTGTCCATGTTCCCGAACGTGCTGCAAGCCGAGATAGCCGAAAGGATAGGGGTCATAAACAGGGCTTCTCCGGAGGTCATCAAGAGGATTGAGACGATACTCCAGGATAAGTTCAAGAACATAAGTGAAAGCGACAATGACAGCATAGGAGGGGTAAAAACCCTTGTAGAAATCCTGAATTCCGTTGACAGGGATACCGAGAAGAACATACTGAATGATCTGGAGAAGTCCCAGCCTGAACTGGTCGAGATCATTAAGGCTAACCTCTTCATATTCGAGGATATCGTGTCGCTGGACAAAGGATCAATCCAGAGGGTGCTCAGGGAGGTTCCGAACGAGGACCTGGTGCTGGCTCTCAAGGGTGCTTCCGAGGATGTCACTTCCGTCATCTACGCCAACCTGTCGAAGCGTGCAGCGGAGACCATCAGGGAGGATATGGAGTTCATGGGACCTGTCAGGCTCAAAACTGTGGAAGAGGCGCAGCATAGGATTGTCGGCGTCATAAGGCGCCTTGAGGAGGCCGGAGAGATTATTATAGGCAGGGGTGATTCAGATAGTTTTGTCGTATAAGATAATCAAGAATACCTCGAACCGCGAAGAGAGGGAGAAACACCTCAGTTCCCTTGACCTGGAGCATTTCAGGATCAGGGAAGAAGCTCTTGAGGAAGAAAGCCCCGAAAGCGACCCTGCAAAGAGCATGGAGGCTGAAATCAGGCGGGATCTGATGGAGGAAACGGCCAGGAAGAGGAAGGCGCTGCTGGAAAAGGCTTCTGAGGAGGCTGAAGCTGTCAAGGAGGCAGCCAGGCTGGAAGGCGCCAGGGAAGGCTACAGTGAGGGATTCCGGAAAGGGTTCGAAGAAGGCAGGATGGAGGCTGAGGGCATGAGAGAAAATGCCGTCCGGATGGCAGCGGATGCAGAGAACATCGCAAGGGAATACTTCGAAGAGTGCGAAGAAAGGATACTCAGCCTTTCGGTAAGGATAGCAGAGAAAATCGTCCACCAGGCCATCGATTCCAATCCTGAGAATATAATGCTGCTGGCGAGGCCGATCCTCCAGGAGTACGGAAAAACCGAAAACGTGGTCATAACCTGCAACCCCGAAAACTCCGAGAAGGCGAGAAAGCAGCTAGGAGAGATGGAAAAGCTCTGCCCAAACGCCCGAATTCTTATACTGGAGGACAGGTGCCTGGAGAAGAACGGTCTGATCATAGAGAACGAGAACCAGATAACGGATCTGCAGATAGGCAAACAGCTTGAAAAATTCCTGGAACTGGCAAAAAGCTGAGTGAGGTGCCGTGAATATGATAGAAGTGCAATTCGAAAAATACGGGCAGATTCTTGAAAAGAACACCCTTGAGCTCAAAATGGGAAAAGTAAAAAAGGTCATCGGCCTGATAATACACGCAGTTGGCTTGAAGGTCTTCATCGGCGAGGTATGCGATATCCTGATATGCGAAAACAACAGCATCCGCGCGGAAGTGGTCGGCTTCCAGGATGAAAGCGTGCTGCTCATGCCGCTCGGCGATGTACAGGGCATAGGGCCAGGCTGCCTGGTCCTGCCGACAGGGAAAGCGCTTCAGGTGAAGGTTGGAGACCAGCTCCTGGGAACAACCCTCGACGGGCTTGGGAACCCGATGGATATGGAATCCCGTAAGCTCGAAGGCTACTGCGACATAAACAGGACCCCTCCGAACCCGTTCGAGAGAAAGAAAATCGAAAGCGTCATGAGCACGGGAGTCAAGGCCATAGACGGGATACTCACCTGCGGCGAGGGACAGCGTATCGGAATCTTTGCCGGAAGCGGCGTAGGGAAAAGCACCCTTCTCGGCATGATAAGCCGCTATTCGGAAGCCGATGTCAACGTCATAGGGCTCATAGGAGAAAGAGGCAGGGAGGTCCTTGAATTCATCGAAAGGGACCTCGGAGAAGAGGGGTACAGGAAATCGGTTGTGGTATGCGCCACATCAGACCAGCCCCCCCTGGTGAGGCTGAAGGGAGCATACGTGGCCACTGCCATAGCGGAATACTTCAGGGACCAGGGCAAGAAGGTCATGCTGATGATGGACTCGGTCACACGCTTTGCCATGGCGCAGAGGGAGATCGGGCTCGCCATAGGAGAACCGCCGACAACGAGAGGATATACCCCTTCGGTATTCGCCACGCTGCCCAGGCTGCTGGAAAGAAGCGGGATGTCCCAGGACGGGTCGATAACAGCTTTCTATACGGTCCTTGTCGAGGGCGACGACATGAACGAACCGATCGCCGATGCGGTAAGGGGAATACTTGACGGGCACATAGTGCTGAGCAGGAAGGTGGCAGGCAAGAACCACTTCCCGGCGATAGACGTTCAGCAGAGCATAAGCAGGGTTATGAAGGGGATCGTCGACAGGGACCACTACGAAAATGCGGGCAGGCTTAAAGAAAACATAAGCAGGTACCAGGAGTCGGAGGACCTTATAAACGTGGGCGCCTATGCCAAAGGAAGAAATCCTCAGCTGGACAGGGCTGTTGAGCTTAAGAGCCATATCGACGGCTTCCTAAGGCAAGATACAGAAGACTCGTGGAATTACGAAAAAACCGTTCAGGAGCTGGCGGGTATTTTCAGGAAATAATCAAGCTTACTTGTGAAAGGGGACAATTGTTTTGACGAAGTATTCCTTCAATATGGAAAAGGTACTCGAATACAGAAGCAATGTGGAAAAGACCAAGGTCGAGGATTATGCGAAGATCAACATACTGCTGAGCAGCGAAAAGGAACATCTGGACAACCTGGAGACTGAATACAAAAGCAATACCCAGAAAAAAGCTTCGAGCGTCACTGAAATGAAGATGAACCTTATGTACAGGGATAAGCTTAAAAACCAGCTCAGTTCCCAGCAGAAAAAAATCGATGAGATATCGACAAGGCTCGAGGATGCAAGAGGGGATCTCATAGAGGCAAGAAAAGACAGAAAAATAATGGAAAAGCTGAAGGAAAAGAACAGGGAGAAATATGATGCAGATGTGGCCAGCCGTGAGCAGAAGGAGCTGGATGACATCTCCATCATGAAATACGCGAAATGACCCAGAGATTCTTTGAAAGGAGGTGAGAAAAATAACAGGTGACGTACAACTGAACATTTCGTCAGCCAAAGGCTTCAAAGGAGCCGGCGACAAGAAAGCAAAAAACGAGGAAGAGGACTTCAGCGCCTTGATGGAGTCGAGCACATCCGCCGTTCGAAACGGCGAAGAAGGGGAAAGCGATATCGAATGCTGTCCCGCAGAAAAAGCCGATTCAGGGGAGCGCTCTGGTGAAGCGGCCGAAAAAGAAGGGGAAGACAGCCTGGTACCAGTGATACCTGCAGAGCTTCTGCTTCAAAAAACCCCGGCAAGCGATCCGGCGGCAGAACCTTCCGCTGAACAGAAGGCTTCAATCAGCCAGCCAGCGGCTCAGCCAGCCAGCAACGGGATGCCAGCCAGCAACGGGATGCCAGAGACTTTTGCGGAGGTCGAGCCGAAGCAGGACGGCAAGGATGAGTCTGTCGCCTTCAAAGGCTTAATTGCTGCGGCGGATGTTCAACCGGAAGGCGTAACGGCTACCGGGACATCTGAACCGGCGGAGGACATACCCCGGAAACCCCAGGAAGGCGAAAAAGTCCATAAACAAAACTCCGGAGAAGCGGTCCCCAAACCTGAACCGCTGGTAGGGAATCCGCTGGGTGCCGTTGAAGACTCTGCTCCCAAAATAAAGCCAGGCGATTTCCGCGCGGTGCCGAACCAGCCGGCTGCTGTAGCCGCAAATCCGGTGGACAGGAATATCCAGATAGCATCATCGGAGATTATCCATAAGATGGAGACATTATCTGAGGGGGAAAGCACAGCCGTAAAGGTGAAACTCCATCCCGAGGGTTTAGGGGAGATGGAGATCACAATGAGCATGGAGAAAGGGAAACTGTCCGGAAGCATACTGGTAGAAAACAAAGAAATCCGGCAGATCTTCACCGAACGCATCCATGAGCTAAACCAGACACTTAAGGAAAGCAATATCATCGTTGCAAAGTTCGATGTCGGGATAGGCGCAGGCCAGGACCAGAGCCAGAGCCAGAGCCAGGAGAGGCAGCAGGGACAAAGGCATGCACACTACCAGAACAGGACCATGAGGTTTATTGAAGAGCTGGCACAATATGATGAATGGAAAATGTCAGGGCAAAAAGAATTGAAAGGCATTGATATGCTGGCATGATTCCGGAAAGGAGAAAATATGAGTGTATACAGTATAGGCGGAGCAGCAGCTGCGCAGACGCAGGCCGCATCCGCAAGCAACAGTGCTTTGAACGTCGAGGACTTCCTCACGCTCATGACGGCCCAGCTGCAGAATCTGGATCCGATGGGTGAGAACAGTACGGACAGCAGCGAGTATATATCACAGATGGCGCAGTTCACGATGCTTGAACAGCTGAGCACGCTGGCTGAAGGCCTGAACAATCTTTCGCTTTTATCCCAGCAGCAGATCTCATTTTCACTCGTCGGCAAGACCGTTACGGTGAGCGACGGAAATGGAGATATAACGGGAGTGGTAGAGAAGGTCAGGTACCGCAGCGGATATGCGTACCCTGTAATTGACGGGACGGAATATCCGATGAGCATGGTTTCGGAAGTAGGGGAGGAATAGGAATGTCCTTCAGGATACACAACGGACAGGTAATACCCTCACAGGCTCAGGTCCGCAAGCCCGGCAGTTCAGGGGCTGGTTTTGAAAAAGCGCTAATGGACGCCTTGCGCCAGGGGAAGGAGCCGGTAAAAATTTCGGCCCATGCCCAAAGCAGGATGGCCGAAAGGCAGATAACCTTGAGCGGCGAGGATATGCAAAAAATCAACGAAGCCGTTGATGAGCTGGGTGAGAAGGGTGCAAGGGAAAGCCTTCTACTTTACAAGGATTCAGCATTCATAGCCAGTATAAGAAACCGCACGATAATAACAGCAATGAAGGGAGGGGAGCTTGGGACAGTCACAAACATAGACAGTGCAGTGAGCATTAAATAATGGCCGGACCTTTATAGGAAGCCATCAGGCCGCCGAATGACAGAAGCGGCAGAAGAAAAATAAAACTGTAGGAGGAACATTATGTTAAGATCTTTGTATTCAGGTGTAAGCGGGATGAGGACCAACCAGACTAAAATGGACACCATAGGCAACAACATAGCGAACGTAGGCACAACTGCATTCAAATCTGAAAGGGTAAGATTCCAGGACATGCTTAGCCAGACGGTGGCCAATGCGCAATCCCCAACCGAGGATTCCCTGGGCGGCGTCAACCCGCAGCAGGTCGGCCTCGGGGTGAAAATCGGATCCATCGACACCATAATGACAGAAGGTTCGATGCAGACAACGAACCGCGACCTGGATTTTGCAGTAGAGGGCGCTGGTTTCTTTGTCGTGTCGCAGGACAAAGCCGGAGATATCAAATTCTACACCAGAGACGGAGCTTTCTACAGGGACTACGAAGGCAACCTTGTGAATGCAGGCGGCTACAGGGTTCTGGGTTACGTTCCTGAAGGCCAATGCACATCGCCTGAGGATGCGAATCTGGATTACGGGACGCTGGCGCCCGTGAGCATACCGAACACTATAACCGTGACCGATGCAAGCGGAGCAGCCCAGGATCTGAGCCTGGAGGGGTACTCCATAGACGGGAGCGGACGCATAATAGGGGTTTTCAGCGACGGCAACCCTTACCTGCTGGGACAGCTGGCGGTAAGCAAGTTCAACAACGCCGAGGGCCTGGAAAAAGCGGGCAACAACAATTACACGGCATCCAACAACTCCGGTGCGCCCGAATACGGGGCAGCAACGTCCCCGGGCTTCGGAACAATAAGGCAGGGCGTGCTCGAGATGTCAAATGTTGACCTTGCTACGGAGTTTACGGAGATGATAATAACCAGCAGGTCCTACCAGGCAAACTCCAAAACGATAACCACCTCCGATGAGATGCTTCAGGAGCTGATGAACCTGAAAAGATAACCGGAACAACAGAGTGAACTGAGGAGAGAATAATGATACTTTTACATTCATTGAACGGAAGCGAATTTTACATCAACAATGACCTTATAGTAAAGGTTGAAGCTCTTCCCGATACGGTCATAACCCTGACCGACGGCAGGACGCTGAGAGTCAAGGAGGATCCTCGGGAAATAGTGGAGAGGATCCTCCGGTTTAAACGAAGAATATTCCAGGGCAGCCTGGTAGTCGAAGGCGGGGAAGAGTAGTGGCTAAGGATGGCGAGAAAAAAAACACCAAAAAACTAGCAATCATGCTGATAATTATGTGTGTTCTGGTTGCAGTCGGGGCGGTTGCGGCTGTTATTTTGACCAACGGGGAGAAACTTTCCGCTGTGGCGGCACAGCTGGAACAAGAAGAGGAGCATGTTCTCGAGATGGAGGCCTTTGTTGTGAACCTAACGACTCCTGACGGATCGAACAGCTACGTGAAGACGCAGATTTCGCTGGTGTACGCTGAAAAGAAAAAAGCTGACATGCTCAGCGAAAAGTCGAACATGATAAGAGACGTCATAATAAAGGATTTTATGGAGTGTTCTCCGGATCAGCTCCTTGCTTCAGGCGGTTTGGACAGCGTTAAGGAGAAGCTGAAGGCGGATATCAATGCATCATTGGGAGAAGAGGTTGTAACCGGAATTTATTTCACAGATTTCCTGATTCAATAAAGGAGTAAAGAATGGATTTAGATATATTATTCGCATTGCTGCAAACCTTCATAGCACTAGTAGCAGTCATAGGGCTTGCTTACCTTGTACTCAGGGTGGGGAAGCGCTTAAATACCGGCAACAACAATTATGTCAGGATACTTGAAAAGACTAATATGTCGAATCAATCCTACCTAGCAGTAGCAAAGGTCGGTTCGGAATATCACCTCATAAGCGTGACATCCGGGGAGATAAAGATTTTGAAGGACATCAGAGCAGAGGAGGTTGAGGCCGCCATGGAAGAAAAGAGGAGACAGTTCGAAGAAAATCCCATAAACAACAAGCTGGCTGAAGCGATGAAGCTGCTGGAGGAATCAACAAAACAAAAACTGAAGCAAGCGAGGAAAAACCGTGAATAAAAAGCGTTTTATATTCTGCACAGCGATACTCCTCGGCATGATCCTGCTGCTGCCAGCCAATGCAGCGGCGGCACCGCTCGATCTGAGCGGCATAGGCATAAATTTCAACGGGGACAACAACGAACCTCAGGCCGTGGTCGACACGGTCAAGGTGTTCATACTGATGACGGTGCTTACGCTGGTTCCGGCATTCATGATCCTCACAACCTGTTTCACAAGGGTGGTTGTGGTGCTCTCCTTCCTCAGGAGCGCCATCGGGAGCCAGCAGACTCCGCCGAACCAGATACTCATAGGGCTGGCGCTTTTCATAACGATTTTCGTAATGCAGCCGGTATACACAAAGGTGTACGACGAGGCGGTCACTCCTTACCTGAACGAACAGATAACACAGGAGAAGGCGGTCGCCATAGGCTCCAAGCCGATAAAGAAGTTCATGCTCGAGCAGACGAGGGAGAAGGACCTGGCCCTGTTCGTAAAGGAAGCCAATATACAGAATGTCGAAGATCCATTGAAACTGTCGTTCACTGTGATAATACCGGCATTCATCATCAGCGAACTCAGGCTGGCATTCAGCATCGGATTTGTCCTGTTCCTGCCATTCCTGGTAATCGACATAGTCGTTTCAAGCATACTTATGTCAATGGGAATGTTCATGCTTCCGCCGTCCATGATCTCACTGCCATTCAAGCTGCTGCTTTTCGTCTTGGTGGACGGCTGGTACCTGGTGGTGGAATCGCTCTTGCACAGTTTTAGTTAGGAGGAACAAAAGATGAATCAAGGTATGGCACTGGACCTTATAGGCAGTGCTTTCGTTAATATGATAAAGGTGTCCGCTCCGGTAATGGTCGTGGCCATGGTGGTGGGCTTGATAATAAGCATACTGCAGGCGACTACGCAGGTTCAGGAGCAGACTCTGTCCTTTGTGCCCAAAATGCTGGCTGTCATAGTATCCCTGATACTCTTCGGCACCTTCATGATGAATACCATGCTGGATTTTTTTCGATATGTACTCGAAATAATCCCCAAGCTGTGAGTGGCCCAGCATGTTTGTGTTAGAAATTCAAAGCTTCTTGTTTATCCTTGCCAGGGTTACAGCTTTCATAGCGGTAGTGCCGGGGTTCTCGCACAAGAGCCTCCCCAACACCTCCAAAGTGGCATTGTCCATCATCCTAAGCTGGGCAGTGTACATGAACATTGCTCAGACGCCCGTATACGAAGAGCCCCTGCTATTCATGCTCGCAGCTGTGCGCGAGGTTATCGTTGGCCTTGCTATGGGGTTCACAGCGAAGCTGGTGTTTTCCGCCGTGGAGATGGCCGGGCAGCTGATTGACTTCCAGGTAGGATATTCAATGGGCGCCATATACGATCCCAACACGGGAACAACCGCCTCCTATTACGGAAGGCTGTTTTACTGGATGAGCATAATGGTGTTCTTCATGCTGGATCTTCACCACACGCTGCTCTTGACGCTTATGGAATCATTCGGCGTGGCGGTGGCGGGACAGATCGGATTGGCAGGCCTTAACCTTGAGGCGATCCTGTATATCTTTTCATACACCTTCAAAATCGCGTTCTGCATAGCGGCGCCGATGCTGATCGTTCTGCTGGTGACGGACATAGTAATGGGCCTGCTGTCGAGAACCGTACCCGAGATAAATGTATTCATGCTGGGCATGCCCCTGAAGGCGCTGGTGGGCATGGTCATGTTCCTCATATTGGCTTCGTCCCTTATGGGCACCGCGGGCCGGACACTTGGACTGACGGGCGAGTACATAATGAAGGCCATCGAAATGTTTCGATAAAGGAGAGATAAAGTGCAAGACAAGCATTCCAAAACCGAACAGGCGACCCCCAAGAGGCTGAGCGACAGCAAGAAAAAAGGGCAGGTCGCAAAGAGCGGAGATTTCAACTCTGCCGTTTCATTCCTGGTATTCGCTCTTCTGCTGGGAACTCTCGGGCAGTACCTGTTCTCGAATTCAATGGAGATGATGAAGGGCTCGCTCGAGGCCGGGTTCAGGGACATCGCGAGCGCGGGGGATGCGGGAGGCATACTTATGTACAGCGTTGAAAGCATACTCATGATCTTCCTTCCGTTTGGTCTCCTTGCCATGGTTCTCGGGCTGGCGTCAAACCTGGTACAGGTCGGATTCATCTTCACAGCTGAGCCCCTCAAACCCGATTTCAAGCGCCTGAACCCTGTGGAGGGTTTCAGGAACATATTTTCGGCAAGATCTATGTTCAACCTAGTCAAGAACCTGTTCAAGCTGCTCATAGTCTCTCTGGTGACCTACGACGGTCTTAAAAAGGTAATCAAGCAGATAACCAACTCCGGGCAGATAGGAGTCGAGAACATATATCCCTTCTTCATAAGCATCGTGAGCACCCTGAGCATAAACATAGCCCTCCTTATGATAGCGCTGGGCATAATAGATTTCATCTTCCAGAAGAGGGAGTTCAAGAAGAAGCTCATGATGACAAAGCAGGAAATTAAGGAAGAATACAAGCAGATGGAGGGCGACCCGAAGATCAAAGCGGCAAGGCAGCAGAGGCAGAGACAGCTGTCGATGAGCCGGACCATGCAGAATGTGGAGGAGGCTACCGTGGTGATCACGAATCCCACACATATTGCAATAGCCTTAAGATACAAGCAGGGCGAAGACCAGGCTCCTGTAGTGATGGCTAAAGGCCTGGACTACATGGCGCTTAAGATTAAGGAAAAAGCCGGGGAAAAAGGCATTCCCGTTATAGAAAACAAGCCTTTGGCCAGAGCGATGTACCGCAATGTCGAAGCCGGCTCTTTTGTTCCGGTGGAGCTATACCAGGCGATCGCTGAGGTTCTTGCCATGGTTTACCAGATGGAAAAAAAGAACAAGAGAAAGATATAGTTAGGAGCAACCTATGCCACAGGGGATTAAGTCATTACTAAATAATATAAGCAAATATTTCGAGATAATTGTAGCGTTTGCGGTGGTAGGTGTAATAGGGATCATAATTCTCCCTATGCCGACCTTCGTGCTGGACCTGCTGCTGACAACAAACCTGACAATTTCCATTCTCATTCTGCTGCTGACACTTTTCACAAAGAGCGTCCTTGAGTTTTCGGTATTCCCGACCATGGTCCTCATAATGACCATGTTCAGGCTCGGGCTGAACATCTCCTCCACAAGGCTGATACTCAGCCAGGGTGAAGCCGGCGAAGTCATCAACGCTTTTGCAACCTTCGTTACCGGAAGCAACTATGTTGTTGGAGCTGTCATATTTGTCATAATAACCATCGTTCAGTTGGTTGTCGTTACAAACGGTGCCGGCAGGGTGTCTGAAGTGGGTGCGAGATTCACACTCGATGCAATGCCGGGAAAGCAGATGGCTATAGATGCTGACCTCAATGCAGGGATCATCGACGACCAGACTGCCAAGATGCGAAGGCAGGACCTTCAGAGGGAAGCCGACTTTTACGGTTCCATGGACGGAGCAAGCAAGTTCGTCAAGGGGGATGCAATCGCAGGAATCCTTATCACGCTTATCAATCTCTTTGGTGGAGTAATCATATTCTCGCTTCAGGGAGACCTTACAATCATGGAAGCTTTCGACAAATTCGGCAGGCTTACGATCGGAGACGGTCTGGTCAGCCAGATACCGTCACTCCTCATCTCAGTGGCTTCGGGCATAATCGTAACCAGGTCGGGGAACGACAAGGACTTCGGCTCAACCCTGTCAGACGAGCTGTTCTCCTCTTGGAAAGTAATGCTGATAGGTGCAGCGGTCATATTTGCAATAGGGCTCATACCCGCGTTCCCTTCCGTTCCTTTCTTCGCCTTCGCGCTTGTGCTGGGTGCCTCGGGTTATCTTGTTTTTGAAAACGAGAAGGCAGAGGCTAAAAAGACCCTGAACAAGGAGGTTCGGCACAAGGCGGCCGCGGCAAAGGAATCTGAAGATGCAATAGCATCCTTCCAGGTGGAGCCGATCTCCCTCGAAATCGGGTACGGACTGATAACGCTTGTGGATGAGGGCTCTGACAACAACCTGATAAGCCACATCACCTCCATCCGCAAGCAGCTTGCAGCCGAGATGGGAATCCTGGTGAACCCGATAAGGATCAGGGACAATCTGCAGCTAGATCCCAAGCAGTACGTGATCAAGATCAAGGGCAACCAGATTGCAAAAGGGGAGATTCACACCAACAAATACCTGGTGATAGACCCGGGAACAGCTGACTTTGACATCAAGGGCATACCAGCAATCGAACCTGCCTTCGGCCTTGCAGCCCTCTGGATAGATGGAAAGGACAAGGAAAAGGCAGAGCTTAACGGCTACACAATCGTGGAGCCTGTCACCGTCCTTGTGACTCACCTGAAAGAGCTCATAAAGAAGCACAGCTATGAACTGCTGGGAAGGCAGGAAACCAAGAGCCTCATAGATGAGCTGAAAGGCAGGTACGGGGTAATAGTCGAGGAGCTGATACCCAACATCATGACACTCGGGGAAGTCCAGAAGGTGCTTCAGAACCTGCTAAAGGAGCATGTGCCTGTAACGGACCTGGTCACAATACTGGAGACGCTTGCAGACCATGCGGTCAAAATAAAGGACACCGAGATACTTACGGAGCATGTCAGGCATTCCCTCCAAAGGACAATCGTCAGGGAATACCTGGATCCGCAGGGAACCCTCAATGTTGTTACGCTTGATTCACAGCTTGAGGATCTTTTAGGCTCCAACATACATAAATCAATCGGAGGATCGATTCCCGTTCTGGAGCCGGAAATGATAACAAGGATATTCAGCAGCATCAAGTCCGCCTATGACGAGGCGCTGATGAAGGGGCATCAGGCAATAATCCTGGCGTCTCCTAAGGTCAGGACGGCGCTGAAGAACCTCATAGCAATAACCTTTTCAAACATCGCAGTGCTTTCGCTAAACGAGATACCAAGTGATGTGCAAATTGAAATAGTAGGGATGGTGGAGTTCCGTTGATAATCAGAAGATACGTAGTAAATGACATGAGGGAAGCCATAATCAGGGCGAAGTACGAGCTCGGGAGCGATGCTATAATAATCAGCCAGAAGCACATCAGGCCGGGGAAATGGTACAACCCTCTGAGGAAAAGGAAGCTCGAGGTAACAGTAGCCATTGAAGAAAACATCCACGAAAAAGCACATGCCGGCAGGGAAAAGGCTAGCAGAACTGCGGCGGAAGTTCCAGTCAAAAAAGAGTCGGAAAGGCTGCCGGATAAATGCAGGAGCACCAGGAAGCACAGCGTTTTTGGAAGGAACGACAGCGCGCTTATGAGGTGGCAGGAATACTGCGGGAGGAATGCGATCGCCGAGGACAGCGTAGGCTATGAGCAGATGAATATGTTCATCAAGGAATCCTATCTTGAAAATCCCTTCATGAAGGAAAGGAAGCTTGGCAGGATCAACGTCCTGGTTGGCCCGACAGGAGTAGGAAAAACGACGACAATAGCCAAGATAGCATCGGGGGAATTCCTCAGCAACGACAAAAAAGTCGGGCTCATAACCATAGATACATACAGGATTGCGGCAGTGGAGCAGCTGAAGAAATATGCGGAGATTCTGGGAATCAGGTGCGAATCAGTCAACGAGCCTTCGGAAATGAAGGGTAAGATAAGCAAGCTAAGGAACTGCGACATCATCCTGGTGGATACAGTGGGGGCAAGCCCGAAGAATGAGGACAGGATCGAGGATGTGAGGCAATACCTGGATGAAATTGATGAAGAGAAAAACACGTATCTTACAGTCAGCATGTCCTCGGATGTGGACACAAACAATTCGATTTTTGAGGCCTACAAGACTCTCGGATACAACTCCCTGATCCTCACAAAATTCGACGAAGTGAAAAACTACAATAATTTTTGGAATGTGATGGAGAATAATGAGTTGCCGATACAGTATTTCTGTTTTGGACAAACAGTTCCCGAGGATATTTCGGAATCTTCTTTGGAAAATGTACTGTCATATTTATGGAGGGAACTATAGAATGATCGATCAGGCTGAATCCTTAAGAAAAATGGTAACAGAAAACAAAGAGCCCAAAAATGAAGGGGCAGGCGGGCTTGTAAAGATATTCTCGGTGGTAAGCGGAAAAGGAGGCGTAGGGAAAACCAATGTTTCAGTCAACCTGGCCATTTCGCTTGCGCAGATGGGCAAGAGGGTTCTTCTCATGGATGCGGACATAGGCATGACGAACGCGGATATCATCATGGGAATAAACTACGAGTACGATCTGTTCGATTACCTTGAAGGCCGGGCAAGCCTGGATGAAATAATATACGAGGGTCCGGAGGGTATGAAGATGATTTCCGGAGGGGCTGGTCTTCTTGAGATTGAGAGACTGGATGAGGAAACCCAGAAGGCATTCATAGACGAGCTCATAGAGCTGGGCGGATTTGATGTAATGGTCATAGACAACGGAGCGGGCATAAGCAGCGAAACCCTTAGCTTCATCACGTTTGCCCATGAAGTGATCCTGGTCACAACGCCCGAACCGACAGCGATCACAGACGCTTACCGAGTCCTGAAAATCATAAGCTTCTATGATCTGAAACCCTCGGTGAAACTTATTGTGAACAAGGTTTCAAGCAACGAGGCCGGAAATGAGGCCTTCGGCAAGCTGCACGCCACTTCAAAAGAATTCCTCACCGTAGGCATCGAGAACTGCGGATACATATTCGACGACGCAAGGGTTGGAAAGGCTATAATGCAGCAGAAACCGGTGGTGCTGGCTTATCCGAACTCCTTGTCCAGCGGAAACATAAAGGATATTGCGGCAAAAATAGTTGATGAGAACGTATTTATCAGGAATGTATCAACACTCAAGCAATTGGGGAACAGGTTCATGAAAATATTCGGGACGTAGCGGGTGATAAGGACATGATTGAGTTAAACGGAAAGATCCAGGTAATCGGTGAGGATTGCATACTCACCGAAGGCATGGTAGTGGACAAGGCGGAAAATTTTGTTGACTTCTCGATACCGGCAGACGACAGGCATTTCAAGCTGTTCAGGGAGGGGGAGCAGGTCCAGGCACAGGTGTTCAGCAAAAACAAAGGGCTGCTTTTCAGCGGATACATAAGCAAAAGGCTGTCAAGGGAAATACCCACCTACAGGATTTCAAACCTGTCCGGATTTGAAACTATTCAGAGAAGGGAGAATGTCAGGGTACCGTGCACCGCTGTCCTAGAGTATTCATCAGACAGCGAGCTCCTGGAGCTTGCCTCGAAAATGGAGAACGCCCAGCAGGTTATGGAGAGGATCGAGGGTATCATGAAGCAGGCCTTCATGATAGACATAAGCGCAGGCGGGATCAAGTTTTCCTGCCACGAAAACCTTCAGGAAGGTCAGCAAATCTTATTCCTGATTTCGATCTGCGAAAAAATGTTCGTGATTCCGGGAAACGTGGTTCACAAGCATCTGACGATAGATCCCAGCCACATAAAGTATTTTTACGGAATACAATTCAAGGAATTAAATGAAGCAACAAAAGAGCTTATTGTCAAAGATGTTTTTAGAATTATGAGGATGCAGACAAGAAAGTAGCGTTGGAGGTGATCCCATGGGGTATGCGAATAACTCAGCGGAAAATGATATGGTTATCAAATACATGCCTTTGGTTTCAAGGATTGTAGGAAGGATCGACACGGGCGACAGGGAGATGGACAAAGACGACCTGTTCTCCGTGGGCGTGCTTGGACTTATCGATGCCGTCAGGAAGTTTGATGCCGGAAAATCAGTGCCTTTCGAGGCATATGCAACACTAAGGATAAGGGGCAGCATCATAGACGAGATGAGAAGGTCGGGCAGGGTTTCCAGGGAAAGGATTGTTAAGCTTAACCAGTACTACAGCGCCAAAGAGAAACTTGAACAGCAGCTCATGAGAGATCCTGACGAGCGTGCGATATGCGAGGAGATGGGGATAAGCGAGAAGGACCTTTCCAGAATCCACGAGACGGTCCACTACCTGTCGAAGGTCTCCTTCGAGACGACGCTCTTCCATAAGGATGGAGGAGAGATCCAGCTGGCAGACATGCTCAGTGATGACTCCGTCGACACACCCGAGGAGGGCTACATCAAAAAAGAGAGAAAAAAACTCCTGATGAGCGCGATTGAAAAACTGAGCGACCGGGAAAAAACAATCCTGAGTCTCTATTACGTTGATGAACTTACTCTGAAGGAAATTGCATATGCCATGGATATTTCGATACCGAGAGTTTCCCAGATACACGGAAAGATAATTTTGAAATTGAGGGAGTATATGGTTTGATGTTTAATTTTTTAGTCATATTGGGATCAGGGCTCGTATTGCTTGGCATAGTCAGTAAAAAGAAGCAGCTTTCCGAAGAGCAGCCAGAGGTTCAGGTCAGTCATCCGGCTGCGGAGACCTGCGAATTGGAAGAGCTTATGAAAAGGCTGGAGCAGCTGGAGCAGCTGGTTTTCCAGAGTCTGTTGAGGCAGGAGGAGGCGAAAGCGGATGAACCCGCCGAGCAAGTGCCCGAACAGAAAGCAGCAGCTCCGGAGGAGCCGGCAGCGTCAAGGAAGCCGATGCCCGACAACGTGAGGGCAATATTGGAATACGAGAACCAGGGGCTCAGCATACAGGAGATCGCCAATATCACACGGATGAACAAAGGGGAGGTTTTACTATTAAAAAACTTATCCAAGCATTATTCAAAATAAAATCAGAGGTTCTGATATCACTTGGCGCAGGGATCCTTATAGGAGCAATAACCATGAATATCACCTTCATGGCGGGGATTAATTACAAGGTGGAGGAAAAAGCCAGAGCCCTTGGCATGGTTTATCCTGATGAAATACATGTCCTATCGGATGAGGAGGGGAAGCAATGATAGTTAGAAGCTTATACAATATCAGCAGGCAGATGAATGTCCTTCAGGAGAAGCAGGAAAACAACGCTGCAAACACCGCGAACGTCAATACTCCGGGATTCAAGTATCAGGAGCTGGTGCAGAGTGCCATGCAGGAGCTTGAGATTTGCAACCATGCCGGAGGGGAAGGCGACAACCAGAAGCAGCAGCTTGGCAGCATCAATTTCGGGACTGAAATTGACGAAGCATGCATAAACTTCTCTCAGGGAGCATTAAAGCAGACGGGGCTTTGCACGGATATGGCGATCTCTGGCAGCGGCTTTTTTGCAGTCGAGCTTGAAGACGGTACGATGGGCTTTACGCGCAACGGAAACTTCAGGATCGATGACAGCAATCAGCTCGTTACGCAGGAGGGTTACCGCGTGCTTGGGACGGATGCCCAGGGCAACGTACGCGGGATTACCGTGAAAAACGACAGCCTGACCGTTGATTCAAAGGGCTATATCAATGGTACACAGGAGAAGGTTATGACTGTGGATTTCGCAGACTACGGCGCATTCGAGCTCAAAGGCGGCACCCTCTATGTTACGGGGCAGAGCTTTCAGCAGGCTGAGGCCGGCATATGCCAGGGCTGCCTTGAGGCATCGAACGTCAGCATGCTGGATGAGATGGTCAGGATGATGGAGGTCTCAAGGGAATTCGAATCAAACCAGCGGGCGCTGAAGGTCGTAAACGAGACCTTGCAGAAAACAGTGAACGAAATAGGCAGAAATTAGGAGGTGGCAAGGCATGTTTAACGGACTCAGGATCGGAAGTTCAGGAATGAAGACGGCGCAGAATGTCATGGACAATGTCGCAGACCAGATATCGAATGCATCCACCAGCGGATACAAGGAGAAGCAGGTGGACTTCAGCGAGCTTCTTGTCAACCAGATCAGCAAAAGCCAGGTTGAGCTTTCGGAAAACGCACAGGCTTCGGCAATAAACGCGGGATCCAGAGCTGTTATCTCAAAGACGGACTTCAGCCAGGGGGTTATAACGCCATCGGAAAGCAGCTTCCATATGGCGCTGGAGGGCAGGGGCTTTTTCGGCGTGGTATCGCAGCAGGGGGAGCTTATGCTTACAAGGAACGGCGCTTTCCACCAGAACGCCGACAGTTCGGTCACGGACGATTCGGGCAACCGGCTCAGCATGGACTGCTACGTGCCTCCGGCACAGTGGCCTCAGGGCTCCGAAGTCTGCATTGGCGCTGACGGTGCGGTTACGGCTGTTGACGAGCAAGGTAATGTTCTGCAGCTTGGCAAGGTTATCATCTATGCTCCCGAGAACAGCGACGAGCTAGTTTCGCTCGGGGAAGGCAGATATGCGCAGAAGCAGGGGCTTCCTCTTTATAACTCGGCGGACAATCCGGAGAGGGGCTATGGAGCTTTGAGGCAGAAGGCTCTCGAGAGCTCCAACGTGGATACGATAAAAAGCATGACCGACATGATAATGACGCAGAGGGCATACCAGGTGAATGCAAAATCAATCACGACAGCGGATGACATGCTGGAGGTAATAAATACAATAGTCTAGAAAAACAGCCTATCGGCCATCATCAACGCCCCAGACCTTTCGGTCCGGGGCGTTTTTTTATGCCGTTGGACGTCAGCGGCGCTGTGTTATTCAATTGTCAATGATTCCGGTCTGATTGTTATTATTTAGTCATCATCCGGCGGTTCTTTGAAACACTCGATTTCCGAAGGTAAAGCATTTCATGCCTAAATCCGTGGAAAAATCTGAGAAAAACCATGCATAAAAACTATTAAACATCGCGATACTATCAATTTGTTTTCTATAGGTTCCTGTAATATAATGAGTTTGTAAACAAAAGTTTGATAAATTTTTAATAATAAAACAGAATAATTTATTACCAGGGAGGAATTCTATCATGGAAAAAAGACCACCAATCACAGTCAGTTCTTGGACATTAGGAGATCAGTGCAAATTCGAAGAAAGAGTTAAAGCTGCTAAAGAGGCAGGCTACGACGGAATAGGCCTTCGTGCTGAAACATACGTAGATGCGTTAAATGAAGGTTTGTTCGATTCAGATATTCTTGCTATCCTTAAAAAGTATGATATGAAGGTTACCGAAGTTGAATACATAACACTCTGGGCTGAAAACAACCGTTCATATGAACAGAAATATAAGGAACAGCTTTGTTTCCACATGTGCGGACTCTTCAATGTTAACCACATCAATATTGGTTTGATGGAAGACTACAGCGTAGAGCACACTGCACAGAAGCTTAAGGAATTATGCCAGAGAGCTGGCGAATACGTTATAGGCGTGGAGCCTATGCCTTACAGCGGCATCCCTGACATAAAAAAAGGCTGGGCAGTGGTTGACGGAGCAGGCTGCGACAATGCTAAACTTATCCTGGATACATGGCATTGGGTTAGAGCAAACCAGGAAAACGACGTTGAATTGTTGGAAGGAATTCCAGCTGAGAAGATCGTATCCATCCAGATCAACGATGTTTACGAGAGACCATATGCAAAATCCATCCTGAGAGATGAATCTATGCATGACAGGCTTGCTCCAGGCACTGGAATCAACGCAACTGAAGGCTTCGTTAAGATGATCAAAGAAAAAGGAATCAACCCTGCAGTTATAGGCGTCGAAGTAATAAGCGATGCTATCCTTGCAAAGGGTGTTGCAGAAGCTGCTAAGCACACATTTGACAACACTATGAAAGTCCTTGATAAAGCTTGGCCGGAAGTTATGCCTCAGTCATAATGGGGACGGTTCATAAGCGAAATGAATGAATAGAATCTCCTTGAATGGGCATGATAGTAACAATATCATGCCGTCGAGGAGGTTTTTTTATGCCAAGAACTGCCCGTGACAAGAGGCCGGATGCGATTTACCACATAATGTCCAGAAGCATAAGCGAGCTTGACCTTTTCCGGGATGAAGAGGACAAAGCCAGGTATATGAGCATCGTCAGGCGCTACAAGAAAAAATACAACATAAGAATCTATGCGTACTGCCTGATGGGCAACCACAGCCACCTCATGATAGATGCTAACGGA
>JAGFXP010000077.1 GCA_017861315.1 Bacillota bacterium
GGCTGGGCAAAGGACTTGGATTAGGAAAGAACGTATTGGATGTATCCTGTGTTCTGATTACTGTGGCAATCGGCCTTATTTTCGCAGGAAAGGTGACCGGAATAGGTCTTGGAACCCTCGCAGCAGTGCTTGGAGTAGGACGTTCCGCAGCCCTGTTCAATCTTAGCTACAAAGAAAAAATGCTTGCACTTGCAAGCTAGGGTACAAAGTATTAAATGAGATGGGGAGGAAGAGAAAATGGGAACTTATATTGTTATTGCTGTCACAGCTGCACTGCTGGTGTATGTCCTGGTGTCCTACAACAGCCTGGTAAACCTAAGAAACAGGGTGAGGGAAGCCTTTGCCACCATGGACGTCTATTTGAAAAAAAGGTGGGACCTTATACCCAACATCGTGGAGACTGTCAAGGGGTACGCTAAGCATGAGAAGGAAACGCTGGAAAGCGTAGTAAACCTCAGGAACAGTTCCTATGACAAGATGGGCCAGGACGACAAGATCGCTGCCGACGGCCAGATAACGGGAGCGCTGTCAAAGCTGATGGCTCTGGCAGAAAGCTATCCCGATCTTAAGGCGAACCAGAACTTTATGCAGCTAAGCACCGAGCTTTCAAAGGTCGAAGAGGACATCGCCAACTCGAGAAAATATTACAATGCGGTTGTGAGGAACTACAACAATGCTGTTCAGATGTTCCCGAGCAATCTGGTTTCAGCCATCTTCGGATTCAAAGAGATGGCTATGTTCGAGACGGCTGAAAGGGAGAACGTGAAGGTCCAGTTCTAGTTAGGGGGTGCAATCATTAATAAGCTATTAAAGAGTTTTGTAATCATACTGGCAATTTTAATAATAACCTCGGCTGATGTGCTTGCGGCCGGCACCGGAAGCATAAGCGCGGACAGCACCTACAGCGGCTACGAATATCTGCTGGACAGCTATGATGTGGATGTATCGGTCAACGAGGACAACACTTTCAACATAATGGAAAATATCGGGGCCTATTTCAACGTGCCCAAGCGCGGCATCATAAGGAAAATTCCGCTCAGCAACAAGGTGGAACGTCTGGACGGTACGGTCTCCTACAACAGGGCCAGGATTACGGAAATCAGCGTGGATTCGCCCTACAAAACTTCGGTCTCGGGCGGCAACCGAATTATCAAAATCGGCGATGAAGACACAACATTGACGGGAGCTAAGAACTACAGGATAAGCTACACCTACAACCTGGGAAAAGACACTGGCAGGGGTTACGATGAACTTTATCTCAATCTCGTAGGAGAGGAATGGGACACGGCGGTAGGCAACGTAACCTTCACCATCAGGATGCCTAAGGAATTCGATGAAAGCAAGCTTGGGTTTTCAAAGGGCCCAGCAGGCTCCGTCGACAGTTCGGGCATCACATACCAGGTTGACGGGAATGTTATAACCGGAAGCTTCAGCGGGGTCCTGAATCCGGGAGAGGCTCTCACGGTAAGGCTGGAGCTGCCGGAAGGCTATTTCACCGGCGCAAGCACCAATTTTGATCTCCTGATGCTCCTGTCCTTTGCCGTGCCAGTTCTCTTCATGCTTGGCGCAGTCTTAACCTGGCTCAGGTTCGGCAAGGACGAGCCCATCATAGAAACCGTTGAATTCTATCCGCCGCATGGCTTCAACAGCGCCGAAATCGGATTCCTCTACAAGGGTTCTGCTGACAGCAGCGATGTCATCTCGCTGCTGATCTACCTGGCAGACAAGGGCTATCTGAAGATCACGGAACTTGAGGAGCACTCCCTGTTCATGAAATCGAACACCTTCAAGCTGACAAAGCTGAAGGATTACGACGGTGACAATGAGAACGAGAGGATATTCCTCAAAGGCCTGTTCAGCACTACCAGGAAACTGAACATTTCAGATCTGGCGGCGCTGTTCAAAGCAAAGGATTTCTCGCGTAATGAAGCCTTCTATGAGGGCAGCAGCAGCGAAGTGACCTCCGAGGATCTGCGCAACAGCTTCTATATAACGCTGAACAGGATCGTCCAGAACCTGAACAAAAAAGAAAACAGGCAGATGATATTTGAGAAGACTTCCCTGGGGAAAGGCTTGTTCATTATACTGATGATACTCGTTATCTATGTGCTGATTACGGTAAAGCCTGTTTTGGAATACGGAAGCGGGGCCTCCACCCTGATATTCGCGCTGCTTTTTCCGGGCATCGGCTTCACGGTACTGTTCGGGATGGTCTTCGGCAAGACCAAGCTGCCTGTGAAAATATTCGGCATAGTCTGGGGGCTGGGTTTCGGAGGGATGCCATGGCTGTTTATGGTGCTCCCTGCACTGATGGCGGATCCCATGTATCTGGCGGCCTACATCCTGGGGCTCGCATGCGTCTTCGTTATGGTCATGATTTTCAGGGTGATGCCGAAAAGGACGGCCTACGGGAATGAGCTTTTGGGCAGGATAAAGGGCTTCAGGACGTTTCTGGAGACTGCCGAAAAGCCGAAGCTGGAGGAGCTTGTGTTCCAGGATCCGGCGTACTTCTATAAGATACTGCCGTACACTTACGTTCTGGGCGTTTCGGACAAGTGGATCAAAAAGTTTGAAGTGATAGCCATACAGGCGCCGGACTGGTATGACGGAAGGTCGGCATTCAGCATGGCCTCCTTCGGCACTTTCATGGATTCCACGATGTCGTCTGCAGCAGCAGCGATGTCTTCAAGCCCGTCGGGTAGCAGCGGCGGCTCAGGGGGAGGCTCCTCGGGCGGAGGCTCCGGCGGCGGAGGCGGAAGCTCCTGGTAGGGGCATCCCGGCCGGCAGAATTTCGAAAACAGCAATACATTTAATTTATGAGGAGGAACGGAAAATGGTGAAAAAAGCTGATTTTACTGCAGAGGAATGGAAGGATATCCTGATAGCGCCACAAATGGCATCCATTTATATTTCGCTGTCCAGCCCCGGGGGATTGTTCGGGACTATAAAAGAAATGATGGTGTACTCAAGGCTGATTGCCGAGGCTGAGATAACAGCCGGCGGCAATGCGCTAGTCAGCGCCGTTGCGGAAGACGTCAAGGGGATGATCGAGAGGAAGGAAAAGCTGGAAATGCCTGAAATGAGCAGGAATCTGGAAGAAATCAAGACGCAGTGCATAAAAACATTCCGAAGACTTGATATTCTACTCAAAGAGAAGGCGCCGGATGACGCAGATGGCTATAAAAGGTGGGTTTACAAAGCTGCAAAAAACAGCGCTGAGGCGGCCAGGGAAGGCGGATTCCTTGGCTTCGGAGGCGTAATGGTCAACGAGGCGGAAGCTGACGCGCTTAAGGAAATCGCGGGGGCCCTGTATATTGCAGTATAAAAAATAGTTTGCATTATCTGTCGAATCGTGTTATGCTTAGCAAGAACTTAAATTAGTAGTAAATATTAACACAAAATATATTTCAAATTAGTACCTATTCAAAAAGTAGGCTGCAAACGAGATTTTATTAGTGCTTTATTTCAATCAGTTTAAGAAATAAAATTTCGGAGGTACTCATTTATGAATGGTACAGTAAAATGGTTTAACGCAGAAAAAGGATTTGGATTTATTACAGGAGAAGACGGAAACGATGCTTTCGCACATTTCTCACAGATAAAGTCAAACGGCTTCAAATCACTTGAAGAAGGACAGAAGGTTTCCTACGACGTTGTTAAAGGACCAAAAGGACTTCAGGCAGAAAATATTAACGTTATCTAATTAATGAATATTTTGACCCTTGAGTAGCAGTCTATTCAAGGGTTTTTTATTGTCCTGAAATAATTCACTGAAAAGGAGAAAAAAATGTTTAAAAATTTGAATATAATTGAACCGATTTTAAAAGCGCTGGCGGGAGAAGGATACGTAAAACCGACCACCATACAGGAGAGGGCCATACCTGCAATACTGGAAGGCAGAGACGTTGAGGGATGCGCACAGACAGGAACAGGAAAGACGGCAGCCTTCGCCGTGCCGATACTGCAGCTTCTGTACAGCGGAAGGAAATCAGGACAGGCACCCAGAAGGACGGCGGGAAGGGTCAGTGCACTTGTTCTGGCCCCTACAAGGGAACTGGCTATACAGATAGGCGACAGCTTCACAGCCTACGGAAAACACACCGGCCTCAAGAATACCGTCATCTTCGGCGGCGTTTCCCAGAAATCCCAGACCGATGCCCTGAGGTCGGGTATCGACATCCTGGTAGCTACCCCGGGCAGGCTTCTGGATCTCATGCAGCAGAAGCTGGTGAGCCTGCAGGACGTCAAATATTTTGTGCTTGACGAGGCAGACAGGATGCTCGACATGGGGCTAGGAAGGGATGTCAACAGGATCATCTCAAAGCTCCCTCATGAGAGGCAGACAATGCTGTTCTCGGCCACAAAGTCGCAGGAAATATCAAAGCTTATGGACTCCCTGCTGGTGAATCCGGTCAAGGTGGCAGTGACTCCGGTTTCATCGACAATCGAGGTAATAAGCCAGGAAGTTTACATGGTGGACAAGAAAAACAAGAAACCGCTCCTGGTGGACCTGCTGAAGGGCAACTCCGCGGATTCCGTCCTCGTATTTTCAAGGACAAAACACGGGGCGAACAAGATAACAGGGGACCTTATCAAATCGGGCATACAGGCCCAGGCGATACACGGCAACAAGTCCCAGAACGCAAGGCAGCTTGCGCTCAGCAACTTCAAGGAAAAGAAGATAAGGGTGCTGGTGGCGACAGACATAGCTGCCAGGGGGATCGACGTTGAGGAGCTTCCTTTGGTTATAAACTTTGACCTGCCGGACGTCCCTGAAACCTACGTCCACAGAATCGGCCGTACAGGAAGGGCAGGAGCCGAAGGCGCCGCCATATCCTTCTGCGACGAGGAAGAAAAGGACATGCTTAAGGACATCCAGAAGGTCATATCCAAGAAGATACCTGTGGTTGAAGACCATCCGTATGCAGGATTAAGAGCAAGCGCCGCAGCAGTCAACCCGTCTTCAGACAAAGGCAGGAGCCCAAGGCAAAAGCCTTATGCTGATAATGGCAGAAAGAACAATCAGAGAAGCAGGACGAACACCAAGCGTCCGGCGTCAGCTCAGAGATAACGGATAAAATATATAGATAGAGAAGCTCCCGGCAAAGTAATGCCAGGAGCTTTTTGTTTTGACATTTGGTATGCAGGGCATGATAATATAAATATAGTAATAGCAGAGAAGGAGATTGCATATGGAAAACAATATCAGCAACCAGTGGATTTCAAAAGCAGTAATATTCCTTTCCAGCCAGACGATTTCCCTGTTCGGATCGTCCATTGTTGCCTATGCAATCATATGGTACATAACCCTGGAAACCTCATCCGGCAATGTGATGACAATCACTATACTGTGCACTTTCCTGCCGCAGATACTGATTTCGATTTTTGCCGGCGTATGGGCGGACAGGTACAGCAGGAAAAAACTGATAATTTATTCGGATCTGTTTATCAGCCTCTCAACCCTTGCCCTTGCGGCTTTCTTCATGGCGGGCATGACATCCTTGAACCTGATCTACTTTGCATCCATCGTGCGTTCCGTCGGTGCAGGGATACAGGGTCCTGCTGTCGGTGCGATCCTGCCCCAGATTGTCCCTGTCGAAAAGCTGACCAGGGTCAACGGGATCAGCAGCACCGTCAACTCCGTGATGCAGATTCTCGCCCCGGCGGTGGGAGGCCTGCTGCTAGCGGCTGCCGGCTTCGTATACGCACTCTTTTTCGACGTTGTCACAGGAGTCATCGCAGTAATCATCATGAGTTTCCTTAAGGTAGAGAGGGTGGCAAGTTCTGAAGAGCATGCTTCAGCCATGGGAGATCTGAAAAGCGGATTAAGGTATGCAGTCTCAAACAAACTCATAAAATATCTTCTGCTTTTCTCCAGCCTTTTCTTTTTCCTGATTACCCCTGCAGCCTTTTTGACGCCGCTCCTGGTCGAAAGGAGTTTTGGAGGCGATATCTGGAGGCTGGCAGCAAACGAGCTTTCCTGGACTATAGGCGCCTTGCTGGGCGGGATAGCGGTCGCCGTTAGAGGCGAGATAAAAAACCGCATAAACGCCATGGCTGTTTCCTGCCTCGGCTTTGGACTCACCTTCGCACTGCTTGGCATAGTGCCTGATTTTTTCATGTATCTGTCTGTAATGCTCGTATCCGGAATGTTCACGCCGGTTTTCAATACCGCCGCAATTGTAATGATCCAGGAAAGCGTCCCGGACCAGATGCTGGGGAGGGTGTTTTCAATCATATCGATCATAATCTCGGCTGCGATGCCGCTGGGAATGGTCGTGTTCGGACCTCTTGCCGATGTGATCAGGATTGAATACATGATGATTGCGACCGGGCTGCTTCTTGCGGTGCTGGCCGTATACATATTCTCTAACAAATCCATTCTCATGTATTCTCAGGAAAAATAAAAATATCGGGGGTAAAGAAGCATGAAAATATTGATTGCCAACATACACCTGAAGGCCGGCGGAAACAGGAGCTCGCTGCTGAACCTGCTTTCAAACATGGATCTGGAGAACAACGAGGTGGACCTGTTCCTGTTTGTCCATGACAGGAAAGCCAGGGAAGACATTGAAAAGATCAAGGGAGTGAAGCTGCTCGGCGGATCGTTCCTGCTGAACATGTTCTACACGCCCTACAAAGAATATGCCGAAAAGAGGGACATGCCCCAGATGGTTCTGAAAAGAGCGATGATGCTCCTTGCGAAAGCTCTGGGAACAAGGAAAACCCTGCTTTTTCTTATGCTCTTCAAGAGGAGCTTAGGTAATTACGATGCTGCGATTTCCTTTGCCCATGACAAGTGGGTCGGAGGCTTCTACGGCGGCTGCAACGACATCGTCAGGAGAAAAGCCAGCGCAGGCCGGAAGGTTGCATGGGTGCACAACGACCCGTACAAGCTAGGGTTCACGCGCGATATATGCGAAAAAACCTATGAGGGGTTCGACTGCATTGTGAATGTCTCCTGCGCCTGCAAGGAGAAGTTTGACGAGATAGCCCCGAAATTCAGGGACAAGTCAAAAGTGGTCTACAACATGTTCGATGCCGATAGAATCAGGAAGATGTCGGAGGAATTCAATCCCTACAGCTCCGGCGCATTCGAAATCGTGACTGTGGCCAGGCTGTTCAACCTGCAGAAGCGCATAGACAGGATCATCGAATGCTGCAGGAGGCTCAAGGCGGAGGGTTTTGAAGGGTTCAGATGGCACGTTGTGGGTGACGGGCCGGATTCAGGCTGGCTGAAGGAGAAGGCTGCCGAGGAAGGGCTTGGTGAAATCCTCGTATTCGAGGGCCACAAGGACAACCCCTATCCATAC
>JAGFXP010000101.1 GCA_017861315.1 Bacillota bacterium
TCGCTGTCCACAAGGCATATGCCGTCGGACACCGCATCACCGATTTCAAAGGCTGTCACGGAGTGTTCCTTGTATCCGCTCAGATATTCAATCTCCTTGTCCTTGTTGTGCAGCAGCTCCCTGTAGAAGTTCAGTATCTCAAGGGTTCTGTCATCGGCTTCCACAAAGTCGATGCCCCTGAGCTCTTCTATTCCATTTTTCAGCAGTTCGTCTATTTCAAATATTTTTCCACTCATAAGTCAGGCTCCCCGTTAATTATTATATCATTCGCCAATGGTGCTCAAAGCATTGTTCACAAACATGGACACGGCAGGGTTCATGTTGTCTTTTCTCCAGGCCATGACAACGCTCAGGAAATCGTCATCCAGTTCAAAGAATTTCAGGCCGCTTTTGCCGCTCATCCTGATATTAGAATCGAAGATCGTTACCCCCAGCCCCAGCTCCACGCACAAAAGGAGTGATTCGATATTGGGAAGCTGCTTGACAATGCAGGGCTTGAAGCCGTGCTTCCTGCAGAGAGCTATAATGCCGTCAAATCCTTTAGGGGACTCATCCCTGGAGATCATTACGAAATCTTCATCCTTGACATCTTCAAGAGATATTTTCTCCCTGGCTGCCAGCGGATTTGCTGTGCTCATGAATATCCCGCTGTTTTCCTTGTAGACCTCATCCGATACTATGCCGGGGATATCAGCAATCTCGAAGGAAAGGGTGAATACGATGTCGATCATCCCGTTAATCAGCTTCTCCCTGAGAGTCTTGAAGCTGTGCCTTTCCACGACAAGCGTAACCCCCGGGTGCTTATCTTTAAAAACTTTTATCAAACGAGGCAAAAACAGGTCCGTGTCCATAGCCTCCAGACACCCGATCGCAAGCGTAAGGTTGTCTCCAAGCTCAGGCTGCCTCGATTTTTCAATGGCCTTTTCGATAGTTTCAGTCAGCCCGCTCAGTTCCCTGTACATGACAACGCCGGATGGCGTAAGCCTGACATCTCTCTTTGTCCTGAAGAAAAGCCTGACCCCCATCTCCTCTTCCAGCATGGCGATCTGCTTGCTGAGAGAAGGCTGCGAAATATAAAGGTTCCTCGCCGCTTCGGTGAAGCTGAGATATTTAGCCACTGCAAGAAAATATTCTATCTGCAGCAGTGTGATTTTCCTGTTGATCACGGCCATGCCCTCCTTTAAATTCTACTAACATTATAGCTTATTCCAATACATTTGTATAAGGAAAAACTGGCATAATCAGTCTCATGCCAGTTTCACTCCCTGCTTTATTATATTATCCGGGGTCAGAAAAAGTTATTTTGAAAAAGCGCATTTCCTGTCCAAGTTCAGTATTTCCCTGGCATCATCAGGAGTTGCCACTTCGTTGCCTGCTATTCTTACAATGTCGGCTGCACGTTTTACCAGCTGCGCGTTTGATTCTGCAAGTACTCCAGCGCTCCAGAAAACATTGTCTTCCATTCCTACCCTGAGGTGCCCTCCCATGGCAACTGTTGTCAGCATTATCGGCACGTGCTGCTTGCCAATGCCCAGGGCTCCCCATGTGCAGCCTTCCGGAAGAAGGTTTCTCAGGTATACAAGGTTTTCTACAGTCGCAGCCGAACCGCCCGCCGCGCCCAATACCAGCTGGTAGTGAACCGGCGCCTTCAGAACGCCCTTCTTCAGGTAGTAGAGCGAATTGTAGATCATTCCTGCATCGAAGATCTCGATCTCCGGTTTGACTCCCGCTTCCTGCATTGTCATCCCAAGCTGCTCCAGGAACTTAGGGTGGTTAATGAACAGGCTGCTGTGCATCCAGTTCATGGACCCGCAGTCATAGGAAGCGAGTTCCGGCCTGATGCTTTTCAAATGGGCCTGACGTGTTTCATCTGTGGCGTTCAGGTCTCCCGAGGTTGTGCAGTTGATCACTATGTCGCATTTTTTCTTTATGAGGTCAACAGTTTCCTCAAACTTCGCTGTATCCATAGTGCCGTTGCCCTCGTCGTCCCTCATATGGAGGTGGCAAATGGCAGCGCCGGCCTTGTAGCATTCATAAACGTCTTCCGCTATCTCCCGGGGAGTCATAGGTATATTGGGATTGTCTTTTTTCTTGGGCCATGCACCCGTTGTCGCAACTGTAATAATCGTTTTATTTGCCATTGTAATAATACCTCATTCCTAAATTCTTTCTATAATCAGCGCAGTACCCATTCCGCCGCCTATGCAGAGAGTTGCAAGCCCTCTTCTGGCGTCTCTCCTCTGCATCTCGTACAGCAGGGTTGTCAGGATTCTCGCGCCCGAAGCCCCGACAGGATGTCCTATCGCTATCGCTCCGCCGTTGACATTCACTTTGTCCATGTCGAAATTCAGGTCCTTTGCCACAGCAAGGCTCTGGGCTGCAAACGCCTCGTTTGCCTCCACAAGGTCTATGTCCCCGATTGTCAGGCCTGATGCTTCAAGCGCTTTCTTTGTTGCGTGGAAGGGTCCATAGCCCATAATCGCAGGGTCCAGGCCCTTTGATCCGTAGGATACTATCTTGGCCATAGGCTTGATGCCGAGCTCAGCCGCTTTTTCGGCGCTCATTACGACTATAGCCGCAGCACCGTCGTTTATGCCGGATGCGTT
>JAGFXP010000102.1 GCA_017861315.1 Bacillota bacterium
TACTTTGGCAGACCGGTTGGATCTGGATGATCTCAAAACGGCATTCAAAAAACGATCTTATTCCCCTGCCATCGAACAGATGTTCAAACTGCATAAAAACAGCTACCCCGCCTCAAGGATTGCCGAGATATATGGAATAAGCCTGAGGCGTACCCAGAGCATATTGAAGGAGCTCGGACTGAACAGGTCAAAATCAGAAGCTCTTCTTATTTCTCCGAATGTGAACAGGTGTTCTGACGGTGATTCTCCCGACTTGTTTATTAAACGCAGGATACCACTGGACGAGCTCCAGCTTCCGGAGAGCCTGGAGGATTTCCTGAATTATCTCAATGTCATCAGAGCCAAGTCTCCAAATACTATAAACGGCTACAGAAATGACCTGATACTGTTTTTCAGGTTCATGAAAAGATACAAGAAGCTCTGTCCCAAAGACATGGAAATAAGCGATATAGAAATCTCGGATATGGGAAGCGAATTCATAAAGAAAATAAACCTGATGGATCTTTATGCGTTCCTGGCCTTCCTGGAAAACGAAAGGAGCAACAGCTCCTATGCAAGGGCAAGAAAGGTTGCTTCTCTCAGATCTTTTTTCAAATTTCTGCACACGAAGGCAAAGATAATAGATTTCAATCCGACAGCGGAACTGGAATCGCCCAAAATAGTTAAAAGGCATCCGGTATACCTGACCCTGGATGAAAGCAAGGACCTTTTGAAATCTGTCGATTCGGAGAACAAGCATCAGAAGAGAGATTACTGCATCATAACCCTCTTCCTGAACTGCGGACTGCGTCTATCCGAATTGTGCAGCATAAACATTTCCAGCATAAAGGGCGACATACTCACTATCATAGGCAAGGGAAACAAGGAGCGGACCGTATATCTGAACAAAGCCTGCATAAAGGCGATTTCAGAATATATGACAGAAAGAAACCTGATGAACATCCTGCCCTCTCACCGTGATGCATTGTTTATAAGCGAGCGCAAGAGCAGGATCAACATGAGGACGATTGAAAAAATAGTAAAAAAATACATAGAAGATGCAGGTCTGGACAAGGACAAGTATTCTCCGCACAAGCTGAGGCATACTGCCGCAACGCTCATGTACAAGTACGGAAACGTTGATATCAGGAGCCTCCAGATGATTCTTGGCCACGAAAACATTAATACGACCCAGATATATACCCATGTTGATGATGAGAAACTGAGAAATGCAGTTTCATCGAATCCGCTTAGCGAGGAATAGCAAAAAGAGCCTGGTTCGCCAGGCTCTTTTCCAATTATTATCATTTGTTTCCATCCACTTTAAACCTTATAAAACCCGGGAACTCTTCCTTGGTGTATTTCTCTGAATGAGCCTTGTTTTCGAGCAATTCCCTGAGCCCTTCGATGTCATCTATCAGTTCGACCTCAAGCTCCTCTTCCAAACCTTCATCGATTTCAGCTGCTTTTTCCTCCCCTGCCTCGCCGGAATACTGCTCTGGTTCCTCGAAATAATCCCCTTCAATGATTTCGTCTATTTCTACTGCCTTCGAAGCGTAGTCCCCTTCTCCCCCCAGGCATTTCCCGCAGTTGTCGCAAATCTTCAGCGGACTTAGATCGCATGTTTCGCAGTCACCGCAGTTGTCACAGATCTTATTTTCTGTAAAAATACAATTCTTAATAGCCATATGATTCCCTTCTTCCTTAAAAATAAACCATATATTATTATACAGGACTTTATTGAAAGAGCCAACATTTTTTTAGAGAACATAAGTTTGATATTGTTCCCGTTCCGTGTTATAATGGAAAAAACAGCATAATTTAAGCAATATTATGCTTTCGAGGAGGTATGAACATGCCTGTTAAAAACAATGATAACCAAATGCGGATTTATGAATTTATCAAGTCATATATAAATGAGAAATCTTACCCGCCGTCAGTCAGGGAAATCTGTGCCGCCGTCGGATTAAGCTCCACTTCAACTGTTCACGGCCATCTAGCGAGGCTTGAGAAAAAAGGCCTTATAAAGAGGGATCCTACCAAACCCAGGACTATAGAGATAGTGGAGAAGGATGTAAAAAAGGAAATGATCAACATTCCCGTACTTGGCACTATAACAGCCGGCCTTCCTATCCTTGCCGAGGAAAATATCGAGGATGTCTTCCCCCTTCCTCTTGAGCATGTGAGGAGCAACAAAGAGCTCTTTATGCTCCATGTCAAGGGAGACAGCATGATAGAAGCAGGAATACACAACGGAGATTTGGCTATCATCGAAAAGACAAACTATGCCGAAAACGGCTCCATTGTTGTTGCCTTGATAGATAACGAGGCCACGCTGAAAAGATTCTTCAAAGAGAAGGACCATATCAGGCTTCAGCCCGAGAACAGCAGCATGAGCCCTATAATAGTGGACAATTGTGCTATCATCGGCAAGCTCGTAGGGCTTTACAGGGAATATTAAAGAGTGGCTTTTGCCGCTCTTTTTTTATAACCTTAATCATTTATGCTAGTTCATCAAGTTTTAAAAAAGGGCCGCTGCAATCCAGACCAAAGGACGGTCCGTGCAGCGGCCCTGCTATTTATTTGAGTATCTTTGAAAGCGCGATCAGCACACCTATCTTAGCGT
>JAGFXP010000103.1 GCA_017861315.1 Bacillota bacterium
TGGCGTAAAAATGTTATAATTACTCTAAACATTACTTCAGTAAGGGGGTGTGCTTCATGGATATATATTTGGTTAGACACGGGCAGACTGAATGGGACGAGGAGCGCAGGATGCAGGGCCGGAAGAACTCGGACCTGACCGCGATGGGCAGGGAGGATTCGAAGTACCTTGCAAAGGAGCTGAGCCATACTGAGTTTTCGCAGATATACAGCAGCCCTCTGGAAAGGGCTATGGAAACCGCAAGGTACATCATGGTGGGGAGGACCCAGGAGATCATACCGTTTGAGGCGTTCAAGGAGATGAATTTCGGGGAATGGGAAGGCATGGTTGACAGGGAAGTTAAAAGCCGATATCCCGAGGACCACTTCGATTTCATGAACAGGCCTAACCTTTTCAAACCTCTGGGTGGGGAAAGCTTCGAGGAGCTCAGGGAAAGGGTTGAAAAGGGGCTGGATGACCTCATAGCGACAGCGGTCGGGGACAGGATACTGGTGGTCACCCACACGTTCGTCATAAAGACGATACTCTCCATAGTGCACGACTATCCGCAGCAAGTCTGCAGGCGCAGGAATGGCGCCTGCAGTTTTTTTATTCGAAAATTGAATTCAACTTTACGATTTGTTCAAAAAGTGTTATCATTATATTTGGTATGACCGCGCTTGAAGCGATTTTGACGAGCATCATCGCAAGCCCGGTTTCAATAACAATTTAATGCCCCGGAGGTATAAATGATGGAAGAAGAACTGACACTGGATCTACGCGACATTTTTCATATAATAAGGAAAAGGATGAAGACGATAATACTGATAACCCTGGCATGCACTCTCGTGTCGGGCCTGGTCAGTTTTTATGTTCTTAAACCCGTATACGAGTCTTCTACGAGCATTATAGTGGGCAAGCCTGAAGGCACAAGCCAGACTCAGACGGAGTATAACGACGTCATGCTTTACCAGAAGCTCATACAGACATACCAGGAGATAGCAAAATCCAGGGTGGTGGCTGAACAGGCATACACCATACTGGAGAAGAAATATACAGTCGGTGAAATTCAGGGAGTTGTTACGGTAACGCCGCAGGCTGATACGCAGATACTTGTGATAAAAGCGAAGAGCGGAGATCCCGTAGAGGCGGCAAAGATATGCAGCGCCGTTTCTCAGGCGTTCATAGAGCAGAGCAAGGTCGTATTCCCTACAGGAGGAGACATACAGGTTATGGACACCGCCATGGTGCCTGTTTCACCTGTAAGCCCGAACAAGAAGATGAACCTTGCGATAGCCTTCCTGATAGGCCTTATGGGCTCCATGGGACTGGCATTCGTGATGGAGATGCTGGACAGGACGATTAAGACCGAGGATGACATTGAAAGGTATTTAGGCGTTCCGGTTATCGGGATGATACCTAGGGAAGGGACAAGGTAATGGTAGATATCCACTGCCACATCCTCCCCGGACTGGATGACGGACCGGGGGATATGGATACATCCATGAGGATGCTGGAGAACGCGGTCAGATGCGGCACCAAAGCTATAATAGCCACGCCTCACTACTACAGGGGATATTTTGAGAACGGCTTCGAAGAAGTTCTCAGGAACCTGGATACACTTAGAGGGGCTGCGGCCGAAAGCGGCATAGACATAGAGCTGTACCCCGGGCAGGAGGTTTTCCTGGACGGCAGGACCGTGGAGATGTACAAAAGGGGAGACATAAAGGGGCTCAACATGAGCAGGTACCTGCTGGTTGAGATGCCCATGCATGAATACTCGGATAGCTTCCTGGACATGGTATACGAGCTCAGGCTTCTGGGCGCTGTCCCAGTGATAGCCCACCCGGAGCGATATGATTACATAATCAATGATGTCAACAAGCTGAACCCTTTCATAGACGAAGGCTGCCTTTTCCAGATAAACGCAGGCAGCATTGAGGGGATTTTCGGCAAGACTGTGCAGAAGGCGTCGAAGGTGCTGATAGAGAACGGCCTGTGCAATTTCGTGGCATCCGATGCCCACACAAACGGCAGAAGGAATACAGGGCTTCAGGAGGCTCTGGAGATCGCAGAGAATATAAGCAGAACTGCAGCGGAGATTGCAAACGGCAATTCGGAGCTTCTGCTCAGGGACGGGAAGATAAAAGCCAATGCCAGGATCAGCGTGAAGAAGAGCTTCTTCAGCTTCCTTAAGCAGGTTTAGAAATATAATTGATTGGAGTGCGAGTGATGGGTAAAGAAGAGTTGATTACGATAAACAATCCGCTTTCTCCTGTGGCGGAAGCCTACAGGACATTGAGGACAAACATACAGTTTTCATCCATAGACAAAAAGGTGCAGGTGATAGCGGTCACAAGCTCGGGGCCGGGTGAAGGGAAATCCACAATAGCGGCAAACCTTGCCGTTGTAACCGCCCAGGCGGGCAAGAAGACGCTGCTGATCGACTGCGACCAGAGAAAGCCGAGGCAGCACAAGGTTTTCGGGCTCTCTAACGAGTATGGGCTTTCGAACCTGCTGGCCGAAGAGGCTAGCTTTGCCGCGGTTGTACAGAAGTCGGGTGTGGACAACTTGCTGCTGCTCACTTCAGGCACAAAGCCTCCGAACCCGTCGGAGCTTCTTGCTTCGTCAAAGATGAAAAACTTCATACATTCGCTGAGGGGCCAGCTGGACTTCATAATAATCGATACGCCTCCGCTTCTCATGGTTACGGACGCGCAGCTGCTCTCAAACTACATTGACGGATACATACTGACCATAGCCTCAGGCGAGGCTGACCGCGAGGCAGCTGCAAAAGCAAAAGAGCTTCTGGACAACGTAAACGGCAAGATACTGGGGGCGGTGCTCAACAAGCTTGACATGAACGACAAAGGGTATTACGGATATTACAGCCACTACTATTACGGGGTTGACGGAGAAAAGCACAAGGACAA
>JAGFXP010000035.1 GCA_017861315.1 Bacillota bacterium
AACGGGGTAGCGATTTACTGCAACAAGGCCTTCGAGAATAATTACGGGATGAACAAAGAGGAGGTTATAGGGAAGCACATCGACTATCTCATTGCGCACGGTTACTGCGACAAGTCTCCGCTCCCCTTGGTAATGAAGTACAAAAGACAGTTCAGCATTCAGCAGACCACTAAAACGGGAAGGAATCTGATTGTGACAGCAACCCCAAAGCTGAAGGAGAACGGGGATGTAGACATCATAGTTGAAAACTGCAGGGATATAACCGAGCTGAAAAAAATGAGGGAGAACCTTGAAAGCGTGAAGCAGGAGGTTCTCAGATACCGCCAGGAGGTTGAGCAGCTGAGGCGGGAGGAAATCAAGAACAAGGAAGACCTGATAGTAAAAAGCAGCAAATTCAAGGCTGTCATGGATATAGTTGAGAGAATATCGGATACAGGTGCCAATATCCTTATCACCGGTGAATCGGGCACGGGAAAAAGCATGCTGGCAAAACACATCCATAGAACAAGCTCAAGAAAGGAAGGGCCGTTTATAAAAATAAACTGCACCACCATAAGCCCGAACCTCCTGGAGTCGGAGCTGTTCGGATATGTGGGAGGCGCCTTTTCCGGCGCCAATAAACAAGGTAAAATAGGGCTGGTGGAACTGGCTGACGGAGGCACCCTCTTTCTGGATGAGATCGGCGAGATACCGTTTTCGCTTCAAGCCAAGTTCCTTGACCTCATACAGGAGAAGGCATTTACCCCTGTGGGCGGTACGGAATCGAAAAGCATTGATGTCAGGATTATTGCGGCCACCAATGCCCGGCTAGATAAATTGGTCGGAGAGAAGGTCTTCAGGGAAGATCTCTACTACAGGCTTAAAGTGATAGAACTGGATGTACCCCCGTTGAGGGAAAGGCAGGAAGAAATCGTGGAGATGAGCAGGTTTTTCATAGCCAAATTCAACGAAGAGTATAACAGGGACGTTTCGTTAACTCCTGAATGCATTAATATTTTGAAGGAATATAAATGGCCGGGGAATATAAGGGAGCTTCGGCACATACTGGAGCACATGGTTGTAACAGCGCCATGCCGCCTGCTTGGGGTAAAGCACATGCCTGATTATATTCTGAACGCCATCGGTGTGGAAAAGGAAGCTCTAGGTGAGGCTGAAAAGCTGGATGATATAATGGAAAGAGTGGAAAAGGAAACAATTCGGAGGTGCTATAAACAATACGGCAACTCCTACAGGGTTGCAGATGCATTGGGCATTTCACAAAGCAAAGCAAGCAGGCTGTACAGGAAATATATAAAATAAAAGACGCGGTTGGAGAACATCTCTGACCGCGTCTTTTGGTATCCAGCAGGATATCGAGTCGAATATGACTTGGAAAAGCGCTGCTGCCTGATTGTGAGTCGAAATTGACTTGACAAGCGGAAATCGCCGTTGTGCCCGAGTCAAAAACAACTCGGATTCTGGCGGAAAAATGAAAAATCTGATAAAAACTTGTCTGCTTCAGCAGGTTTCAGGCTGTTTTGCACAAATGAAACTGGCACAGAAATTGCTTTCATTAAAACGTAATATATTTAGAAGGGATGAGCAATATGAAGAATTTTCAACTGACACCTAAGATATTTTCATTCTCCCGCTTTGAGGAGTTTGCGGAAGAATTCAATATACGTGAAGGTGACTTAATCCTGACTCATGAATTTTTATATAAGGACTTTATGAAAGACCTGAAGGCTGAATTCGTATTCCAGGAAATGTACGGAGCCGGAGAACCTTCCGATGAAATGGTGAACAGGATACTGTTTGACCTGCCGAAAAAGGAGATCAGGAGGATCATCGCTGTAGGAGGCGGAACAGTCATAGACATAGCCAAGCTGCTGGTGTTCGATGGCATAACAGATGTCCTTGACCTCTTTGACAGAAAGGTGCCCTTTGAAAGGAAGAGGGAACTGATCATAGTTCCTACAACCTGCGGAACCGGCAGCGAGGTGACGAATATTTCGATACTTGAGCTTAAATCCAGAAAGACAAAAATGGGTCTCGCAGCCGATGAACTGCTTGCAGACTTTGCGGTCCTTATCCCTGAACTGATGGAAGGGCTGCCCTTCAAGTTCTTTGTATCAAGCTCAATAGACGCCCTTATACATGCAGTTGAATCCTATGTGTCGCCAAAATCTAATCATTATACGGAGCTGTTTTCAGTGAAAGCTATCGAAATGATCATGAGTAATTATCTGAAGATAATTGAGAGGGGAGAAGACTACAGGCGAGAGCTGCTTATGGATTTTGCGGTTGCCAGCAATTATGCGGGAATCGCTTTCGGCAACACAGGCGTGGGAGCTGTCCATGCAATGTCGTATCCGCTGGGAGCCGCATACCATGTTCCCCACGGGGAAGCCAACTATCAGATGTTTACAGAGGTTTTCAAAGCATACAGCATAAAGAATCCGGACGGGAAGATTGCAGGACTAAATGCTGTTCTGGCGGATATACTGAACATTTCTGGAGGGCAGGAACTCTATGAGGAATTGGACAGGATACTGGGCAGGCTTCTTGCCAAGAAGCCTCTGAGGGAATTTGGAATGGAAAAAGAAGAGATAGTGAGCTTCGCAGACAGAGTGATCGGGTCCCAGCAGAGACTTCTGGCAAACAATTACGTGCCGCTGTCGAGGGAAGATATCATAGAAATCTACGAAAAGCTATATTAAATATTTTAAGGATAACGAGGAGGATATTTCATAATGGCGAATTTAGGAAAAAGTTTACCGGAAGCAGTTACATCTATACCGGGACCCAAATCGAGAAGACTCATGAAGCTTAGAGAAGAGAACTGTCCGGCAGGGCTGTCCCACGGATGTCCGGTTTTCATAGATCGCGGCGAAGGAGCCATGTTTCAGGACATAGACGGCAATGTTTTTCTTGACTTTGCGGGAGGGCTCGGCGTGCTCAATCTGGGGTACTCGAATCCTGAAGTCATAGAGACGGTCAAGGAGCAGACAGAAAAATATTTCCATGCAATGATTAATACCGTTCAGTACGAATCATACATAAGGCTTGCTGAAAAGCTGAACAGTATAGTGCCTGGAAATTTTCCCAAGAAGACATTCTTCATCAACTCCGGCGGGGAAGCGGATGAAAATGCAATAAAGATCGCCAGGAGATATACAGGCAGAAGCGAGGTTGTTGTATTCACTGGAGCTTTCCACGGCAGGACCAACATGACTATGGCCATGACTTCAAAGGTAAAACCCTACAAGTACGGCTTCGGGCCGCTGGCATCAGGATTCCACAGGGCGGAATTCCCCTATATCTACAGGCGTCCTGCAGCAGTTCCGGGGGAAAACGCGATGGAATATTTCTTGGAAAAGCTGAACAGCTTCTTTCTCGAGACCGTTTCAATGGATGAAGTCGCTGCTATCATAATAGAACCGGTCATAGGAGAAGGGGGATTCGTCGCTGCGCCTATAGAATATGTAAGGGAGCTAAGGAGGATCTGCGACGAACACGGCATAGTCCTTGTAGCTGACGAAGTCCAGACCGGATTCTGCAGAACCGGAAGGATGTTCGCTACAGAATACTGGGCAGAAGAGGGCATATATCCGGACATAGTCACCAGTGCGAAATCAATTGCTGCCGGACTCCCGCTGAGCGCAGTTACCGGAAAAGCTGAGATCATGGATGCTGTCCAGGCAGGCGGGATAGGCGGGACATACGGAGGCAATCCGCTGGCTGCAGTCGCTGCGCTGAAGGTGATAGAGATCATGGAAAGAGACGATTATGCAGCAAAAGCCCTGAATATTGAAAGGGTAACCCGGAAAAAGGTCGCCAAAATGGCAAAAAAATACAGGATTATCGGCGATTTCAGAAGTCTGGGCGCAATGATGGCGATTGAGTTTGTAAGGGACAGGGTTACGAAGGAACCGGCCGATGCCGAAACCAAGGCAATAATTAAAGAGTGCAACAGGAACGGGCTGATAGTTCTGGATGCGGGGATAAGGGGCAACGTAATCAGATTACTTATGCCGCTCTGCATAACCTATGAGCAGCTAAACGCCGGGCTGGACATCATAGAGAACTCTGTAGAAAAAATATCATCAGAACTGGAAGGCGAAAAAGAGGAGACTGCTTGATGCTGCAATTGCTTCTACCGAGTAAGAGGGAGGGGCAATTGTTCTTTTTTGTGAAGTGAGGTATCATTAATGTTGAAGATATCATTAATCACAAGGAGCAAAGATGAACATTCAGATTTTCGGAGTAAAGAAATCATTTGAAACACAGAAGGCGGAGCGTTATTTCAAGGAGAGGAAGATAAAATACCAGTTCATAGACCTGAAACAGAAAGAGATAAGCAAGAGGGAGCTGGAGAGCATCAAGGCTGCGGTCGGCCTCGACAACCTGATAGACGCAAAGTCAAAGGATTATGACAAACTGAACCTCGGAGCTATCAGAAGCTCAGAAATCAAGGAGGGGATACTCTTGAAGAATCCAAGCCTTTACAGGTTTCCCATAGTGAGGAACGGAAAGCAGGCAACAGTAGGGTATGAGCCTCAGGTATGGGAGACGTGGGAAAGATGAAGCTGGAAGTTATAGGCAGAGTTTACAATGCCGGCTTAAAGCGGTATAATTCTGTTATTTAAAAAATTTGTCTGGCGGAGGTTTTGCAGCATGCCGAAAAGAGTCAATGCAATGTATTTCAGTGCAACCGGTACAACGGAAAAAGTGGTAACAGAAATAGCGTCAGAAATTGCGGGAACCGCCTCCGGATGTGGCGAAGTCAGGCTCATCGACTTCACTCACCCTGACAGAAGAAAGGAAGCTGTCAGCTTCTCGGGGGAGGATATCGTGATCTTCGGGGTTCCTGTCATTGCGGGAAGGGTTCCCAATGTCCTGCTTAAATACCTCAGGTCTATAAATGCCGGCGGCGCGGTTGCAGCAGCCGTTGTTGTCTACGGCAACAGGAATTATGACGATGCACTTGCGGAGCTGACGGATATCCTGGAAGCCGACGGTTTCAGAGTAGCTGCTGGAGCAGCATTTATCGGCGAGCACTCTTTCTCAAAGGTCCTGGCTAAAGGGAGGCCTGATGAAAAGGATATAGCTGCGGCAGCCGATTTTGCCCGGAGCTTATTCCGGAAAATTGCTTCCGGAGAAAGAATAGCGACCCCGGCGGTAAAGGGGGAGAGGCCGTACAGATCATACTACATGCCAAGGGACAGGGAAGGAAATCCGGTCGATATCCGAAAGGTAACCCCGAAAACAAGCAGCAGCTGTACCGGCTGCGGTATCTGTGCCGAGGCATGCCCGATGGGCAGCATCGATTTAGGGGACACATCTGTCCTGAAGGGTATCTGCATTAAATGCTGCGCCTGCGTCAAAAAATGCCCTGTCCAGGCAAAGAGTTTTGATGACGAAAAGTATCTGAATCACAAGAACGAATTGGAAGCTGAGTTCAGCGCCAGACGCGAACCAGAAATGTTCATATAAATAGAGCTTTGGGCAGAAGGAGCCGTCAATATGTATTTTTATGACAACGTAATTTTGAATATTTTCTCAATACTGCTTCTAGTCATACTGTATAATGAATCCAGAAAGCACGGCGTAAGGGCATCACTGCATTACAAGCTCTACATGCAGATGCTCCAGGCGACCATGCTAATGCTTTTTGTCGATATTCTGAGCAGGTTCGACGGGAACCCGGGAACGGTATACCCATTTATTAACCAGGCTGGAAATTTCCTGATATTTATGCTGAGCCCTGTTCTGCCGTCCATCTGGCTCCTGTATGCGCACTGCGAAGTTTTCCAGGATGAGGAGAAGACAAAAAAACTTGCTATTCCGCTCTACGGAGTCATTGCGGTTAATTTTGTAATGCTTATGATTTCACAGTTTACCGGATGGTTCTACTATATCGATTCAGACAATGTATACCACAGGGGACCGCTTTTCCTAATTTCGGCGGCTTTTACTATGGCGCTCATTTCTGCTGCCTTCATGCTGATTACGATGAACCGCAAAAAAATCGAGAAAAAGCATTATTTTTCCCTTGTGTTCTTCGCCATTCCGCCGACTGCAGGCATAGTTCTGCAGATCCTGTACTACGGATGGTCGCTTATGCTGAACAGCCTTGTGCTGTCGCTGCTGATGGTCTTTCTGAACATCCAGAATCACAGCATCTACACAGACTATCTTACAGGGGTGTTCAACAGAAAGAAATTCGACGCATACCTGGATGAAAAAATCGCCTCGGCTGATGAAAAGAAGACATTTTCCGCAATACTCATGGATATGGACCATTTCAAAACCATCAACGACACCTACGGCCACGAGAGCGGGGATGATGCGCTCCAGCTGTGTGTGAAGCTGCTAAGAAAATGTCTGAGATCAAAGGATTTTATAGCACGTTATGGCGGTGACGAATTCTACATTATTCTTGACACTTCAGAACCCTCCGCTCTGGAGGGAATCGTAAGCAGGATACAGGACTGTATAGAAAGTTATAACGAATCAGGTCAGCAAAGCTACAAACTCGAATTCAGCATAGGCTACGCGGTATATGACTTCCGTTCAGGGATGCAGGCGGAGGAGTTCAAAAAGCTGCTGGACAAAAAGATGTATGAAGATAAGCAGTCCAACAAGGAAAGGGAAAGGAATTGTTCTGCCCGGCGCTTCTTGTTTTCACCTTAGCGCTGTATTGATAGAAATATAGCAAATCTTGACTCGAAATCGATATTCAATCATAATAATAGAACCGGGAGTATACAGCCGCGGAAAAATGTGTGCATCACAGGCGCTGAAGCTGTGAACCATAAAAATAATAAGATGAGGTTTTATAGAGATGAGTTTTTTTTCAAGATCCTCGGGATCATCAAGAGGGAAATATTTTAAAGGAGCAAATTACGGAAGCAGCCGCTATCAGAGGAAGGGTGTTCTTGGCAACCTTTTCAACCTCATAGTTTCGAAAACCGGCTCAGGCGGTTACTACGAAAGAACCCCCAGGCAGAATGCTCACCAAACCGGGCATGCCAGAAATGCCGATTACGGTATGAAATGCGGCAGTTGCGGTTCAGGCATTCCCGCAGGTTCAAAGTTTTGCCTTAACTGCGGCAGCAAGGTTAACGGGGCGGTTTTCTGCAGCGACTGCGGAGAAAATGTGCCTGCAGGCTCAAAGTTCTGCCTGAAATGCGGAAAAAGACTGCGCGGTTAGAAATGGCGATTTTGGGAAATGTTTTTTTAAAACCGAAAAGATATATAGGCAGGAGGATCGGTTGTTATACCATAACCGGGTTCGCTGGCGAGGGCAGGTACGGTTCCTGCTTTAGAGCGGTCTCGGATACCGGAAACAATGTGATAATCAAAAGGTTTAAACCGGGAATTTTCGAAAAGAACGGCCGGATTAAAGAATGCGAGGCAGTAATCCTCTCGCAGCTCAATGATGACAGGTTCCCGGAATTTCTGGGTGTCATAAACCATGACGGATTCTATGCTTTCGTGATGGAGGAGAAGCCTGGCTGCACGTTTGAGCAGCTCCTGTTCAGGGAGAAGAAGAGACTGTCGGGAACTGAATTTTTCTCCTTCGGCATGCAGCTGATACAAATTATCAGGCATCTTCACGAGCAGGGAATCGTGCATCGGGATATCAGGATACCCAACATAATCGTGGACAGCAGCGGCAGGCTGAGCCTTGTTGACTTCGGGCTGGCGAGGTTTGCGGACAACGTGAACTGCAGATATTGCCAGGATTACTCATATCTTGGAGATGTCCTGCTCTATCTTCTATATTCCTCCTTTCAGAAGAAGGAAGGCGAAAGGGGCGGGCCTTGGTACAGCGAACTGCCGTTATCGGAGAGGCAGATGGTGCTGTTGAAAAGGCTCATGGGAATCGAGAGGATCTATGGAAGCATAGATGAGATAGAAAATGATTTTAAAGCCGCATTCGGGTAATGATATATATTACCCGGCATGGTATAATAAATGCAATAGTATAAATTGAACGTTTTCCTGGAGTAACTAGAAGCGTGCAACCGGCCAGGAAAAGGCCGGTTTTTTTACTGGTAAGATTGAAGGAGGTGTATCGCATGCATCCTTTTTACGGACCGAGCAGCCTGCTTTTATCCCAGGGCACAACCTGGTGGGCGGGGATTTTATCAATGGCAATGTATCTCCTCTTCTGGGGCGTGGTAATTATCATTGCTGCCAGGATGGCAAAAAAGTATTTTGAGGGTGGAGCCTTCATGCGCCCTAAGGAGGACACCGCGATGACAATCCTCCGGGAAAGATACGCCCGCGGCGAGATTGAATACGAGGAGTTCATAAGGATAAAGGAGGATCTCGAAAAGTACAAATAAAAAAAGCGCTGCGGATATCCGCAGTGCTTTTGTATTGGTGGGCAATAGGGGACTCGAACCCATGACTTCCTCCACGTCAAGGAGACACTCTACCAGCTGAGTTAATCGCCCGCAATAATGATATTTTAGCACAATTTCAGAGGCTTGGCAATAATAAACAATTATTAATTGCCAAAACCCTCAATTTTAGCACTACAGGTCAAGAAATAGGGCAGATAACATGATATACTTTATTCAAAGAGGTGATGGGATGGAACGATTGGAAGCGATAAAAGCGGTTCAGAGGATGCAGGACTATATAGAAGAGCATCTCAACAGCAGCATCACGCTCAGGGACCTGGCGAGGGCTGCAGGCTACTCGCAGTGGCACTCTTCAAGAATATTCAAGGAGCTCACTGGAAAGACGCCCTTTGAGTACATAAGGGAGCTGCGGCTGAGCAGGGCTGCACTGGAGCTGAGGGACGGGCATAAGAAGGTTGCCGATGTTGCTTTCGATTTCGTATTCGACTCGCACGAGGGATTCACCAGGGCGTTCAGCAGACAGTTCGGAGTTTCACCAAAAAAATTCAGCAAAGGGAAGGGACCGGTTCAGGCATTCATACCTGAACGCATTAGGGATTATTATACCAAGCTTCAGAAAGGGGAAATTGATATGAGCAAAGAAAAAAGAGCTAATACAGTTTTTGTCCAGGTTGTCGAGAGGCCTGCAAGGAAGCTCATAATTAAAAGAGGGGTGAAGGCGACACACTACTTCGAATACTGCGAAGAGGTCGGCTGCGAAGTGTGGGACATTCTTACCGGCATCAAAGAGGCAATGTATGAACCGGCGGGTATGTGGCTGCCTGAAAAACTGATCAAGCCTGGGACGTCGGCATATGTGCAGGGAGTCGAGGTGCCTGTGGATTACAGCGGCGAAATACCTGAGGGTTTCGAGATCATAGACCTTGAGCCTTGCAAAATGATGGTCTTCCAGGGAGAACCGTACGATGACGAGCGCTTCGAAGAAGCCATAGAGGAGCTGTGGGAGACAATGAAGGACTACAATCCAAAGATTTACGGCTATGAATGGGCGGACGACGAAGCCCCAAGATTCCAATTGGAGCCTCAGGGCTACAGAGGCTACATCGAAGCAAGGCCTGTCAGGCAAATCAGCAGATAGAAAACATAAAATCCGGGAATAAAAAATGTACCAAATGAAAGTCAACCGTGGTATAATCTATTTGAATTAAAATGAAATAAGAAACGGTTAATGCAATAACCGGCCAGACATGGTCGGTTTTTGATATTCTCAGGATTAACCGTGAAATATCAAAATACACGAGGGGGATTTTCATGAACAATGAAAAAAATGAAGTTCTTCAAGGAGAACTTAAACGTTCTTTAAAAGCAAGGCATATCCAGATGATAGCCATCGGCGGAGCTATAGGCACAGGTCTGTTTCTTGCCTCAGGATACACCATCCATACAGCCGGACCTGGCGGTGCATTGTTGGCATACGGAATCATGGGTGTAATGGTATACTTTCTGATGACGAGCTTAGGCGAGATGGCTACCTTTATGCCGGTCTCAGGATCCTTTCAGACATACTGCAACAAATTCGTAGATCCTGCTTTAGGATTTGCAGTGGGTTGGCTATATTGGCTTAACTGGGCATTGACACTCTCGGTTGAACTTGTGGCTGCGGAAATAATCATGAGATTCTGGTTCCCGGATGTGCCGGGATGGATTTGGGTTATAGCGTTCACGGCGATTTTGTATCTTCTTAACGCGATTTCCGTAAAAGGCTATGGTGAGACCGAATTCTGGTTTGCCGGCATCAAAGTTGTTGCAATAATATTATTCATCATTCTTGGAGTTCTGATGATCCTTGGATTTCTCGGCGGTCACGAAGCTTATGGGGTGGCAAATTTCATGAACGGGAATGCATTCCCAAATGGTGCCTGGGCTGTTGTGATGGTTATGTTCTCAGCTGCGTTCTCTTTCGCAGGAACCGAAACCGTGGGTATGGCGGCAGGGGAATCCGAAAATCCTGAGAAAAACATACCTAAAGCCATAAACACGGTATTCTGGCGCATACTGATATTTTATCTCGGGGCAATTTTCGTTATCGGATGCATAATTCCATGGCAGACAGCCAGCATAGACGTCAGTCCATTCACTGTTGTTTTCCAGAACAGCGGAATTCCTGGATTCTCAACCTTTGCTGCAACGATCATGAATATCGTGGTCCTAACTTCGGTGCTATCAGCTGCAAATTCGGGATTATACGTAGGAAGCAGAATGCTTTGGGCTATGGCGCGTGAAGGAGAAGCGCCTCCGATTCTTGGCACCGTGAGCAAAAACAAGGTTCCGTTCGCTGCCCTTACATTTACAATAGCATTCGGACTTCTGGCGCTGACAACTTCGGTATGGGCGGAATCAACAGTCTATGTCGCGCTGGTATCTGCCGTAGGTGTATCTACACTCGTGGGATGGCTTGGAATTTCAATTTCCCATATCCGTTTCAGAAAATGGTACCTGCTGAAAGGCTTAAGGCTTAATGACTTGAAATACAAAGCACTGCTGTTCCCGGTCGGACCTGTAATTTCAATAGTGCTTTGCGCCGTTGTTTTGGTCGGACAGGCCTTTGACAAGGTGGCGGCTTTGTCGCTGGTTTATGGGGTTCCGCTATTCTTGATACTCTTTTTTTACTACAAGCTGAAGCACAAAACTAGGCTTGTCAATCTGGAAGAAGTCGATGTTGAAAATTTGAGATTCAGAAGTGGAGAGCTAGAGAGCTCATAATAGTACATAGGAAGGGCGTGGAATGAGAGTGAAGATTAAAAAGAGCATCAGGGCGGCCATAATCGCCATAATTGCTGCTGTGTCATTATTTGCGGCTGCATTTTACATTTATTCACTGGATTATTACCGTGCAGACGCTTCAGCTGTCCAGGTAATCGAGGCAGATGGGGCTCGCATAAAAAGCGGAGACGGCATTACTGTGTTTCTGGCGGATTCAGCTACTGACAAAGGCAGCGCTCTCATCTTCTATCCGGGAGGCAAAGTAGAGGCTGCGGCATATGCACCTCTGCTTCAAAGGCTTTCCCAGAACGGAATCACATGCGTTCTCGTAAGGATGCCTTTCAATCTGGCCGTTTTTGATGTGAATGCGGCCGACAGGGTTTATGACATGCTTCCGGATATAAAAAGCTGGTATATAGGAGGGCATTCACTGGGAGGGGCCATGGCAAGCAGCTATGCAGGCAAAAACACAGACAAGATCAAAGGGGTTGTGCTGCTGGGAGCTTACCCTGTAGGCAGCAATGATATATCCACCTTGACTGTATACGGCAGCGAAGACTTGGTGCTGGACAGAACCAAGCTTGAGGGTGTAAAGAATATCACCCGGATATCAGGCGGCAACCATGCGTATTTCGGCTATTACGGGGAGCAGAAAGGCGACGGCAAAGCATTGATAACCAGGGAGGATCAGCAGCGGCAGACAGCGGAAGCTATAATCGGCTTCATATATGGAAAAGCCGATTAGATTTGCTATAATAAAGTAAGAGGGATAATGCTGGATAATAAAATGTAAGGATGTGTTGAATGTGAATGTTAAGGAATGTATGAACAGCAGGAGAAGCGTGAGATCCTACACGGACGAAATTATATCCGATGAGGTGATAAATGAACTTCTGGTACTTGGTACAAAAGCAGCCACAGGCTCTAACGGACAGCCATGGGGATTTGTAGTCATTAAAGACAAGGAAGCGATCCAGGCCATGTCCGACGAAATAAAGGTTAAGATACACGACAGTATCGAGGAATACCCTTACTTCAGGCAGTATGAGAGCTGGCTCACTAATCCGAAGTTCAACGTGTTCAACAGGGCGAACTGCATCATGGTGATATACGGCGACACAAGCTCGCACTGGTATGACAAGGACTGCACGCTTGCAGCCGCAAACATAATCCTTGCAGCGCAGGATATGGGCATAGGCACCTGCTGGATCGGTTTTGCAGAGCGCTACTGCAATACGCCTGAATTCAAGGCCAAGTACAACGTGCCTGCAAACTACGATCTAGTGTGTACCTTGTCCATGGGATACATGAAGATGCAGATGACTCCTCCTGAAAGGAAAGCACCAACGGTCTTCTACAACAAATAGGAAAATAATGGTTGCCTGTCATATTGGATATTGATTTGACAGGCTGTTTGTATTCGACTGCTAGAGGAGATGTGATCATGGTAATATTCAGTGCTCTCGAGAGCGTTTTCACCATAGCTATAATGGTAACTCTAGGCTACTACCTCACTGCCAGGAAGTGGTTCAATTCTGAAGTGGCTGAGCTTTTTTCCAAGCTTGTGGTGAATGTGTCCCTGCCGCTGCTCATGTTCTTTAATATTGTAAGCAATTTTGACAGAACCAAACTGAGCCATCTGGCCAGCGGCCTCATTATTCCGTTCCTCTCGATCGGGATATGCTATCTGATAGGAATCCTGGTAGCGAAAGCTCTAAAAATAGACGAAAAACGAAAGGGAACCTTCGAATCAATGTTCTTTTCATCAAACGCCATATTCATAGGCCTCCCCGTCAATCTGGCCCTTTTCGGTGAAGGGAGCGTGCCTTACGTGCTCCTCTACTATATAGCGAACACCCTGTTTTTTTGGTCTCTTGGAGCATACTGCATAAGCAAGGATGGAATGGAAAAGGGAACAGTCAAAATGTTTTCTTACGACACCGTGAAGAGGATATTCTCGCCGCCTCTGTTCGGTTTCATGGGGGCGATTATAATCATTTTGCTGAATGTTTACATACCGAAATTTGTACTGGATTCCTGCATGTACATAGGGAATCTGACTACGCCTTTATCCATGTTTTACATAGGTATAACAATGTACTCCGTAAAGTTCAGCGAGATCAAACTCAACAAAGACGTTTTCGGCGTAATCCTGGGAAGGTTCATCGTATCTCCGCTGATAGTTTTCCTGCTGGCATTTTATTTTCCGGTAGATACGCTCATGAAAAATGTTTTCATCATACAATCGGCAATGCCTGTGGTCACCAGCACAGCCATAGTCGCAAGGCTCTACAATGCCGACAATAAATATGCAGCAGTGATGACAGTTGTCACCACAATAGCCAGCATATTCTTTATACCGGTATACATGGTGCTGCTGAACTAGATTATGGATAAAAATGGTTGCCTGCCATATTGGATATTAGATTCCAACCGAATATAATATTTCAAGCGTTTATATTACCACCTTTTGTCAATAATAAATGACGGGAGGTGGTTTTTTGCCAGCCAGAAAAAATATTATATTTGAGGGAGCTATTTACCATATCTTTGCCAGAGGAAACAATCGCGAATATATCTTTCAAGAATCAAAGCACAAAGAATACCTGATTGAAAAATTAAAGGATAGCAACAGGGTCTTTGATTTTCAGCTGCTTGCGTATGTGATAATGAACAACCATTACCACCTTCTTATGAAAACAAACAAGACACCAATCAGCGATATAATGTTTGCAATCAACAATTCACTGGGGAAATACCTGAAGAGAGAGTTGGGTAGGACGGGACACGTTTTTGAAAAAAGGTACGGATGCAAACTCATCCATAACGACGCATACCTGCTTTGGACATCGAGATACATACACAGGAATCCTGTGAGGGCTGAACTTTGCAGCACCGTAAGCGGTTATTTTTGGAGCAGCCACCATCTCTATGAGGAACGCTTCAGCGGAAAAGAGTCGGACGGTTTGGTCGACACGGATTACTTGCTGGAAAAATTGTCGGAAGACAGGAACTCTGCAGTTCAAATGTTCAGGAGGCTCATGAATATGAACGAGGAGTCAGACCGTAAGTCCGACTTTGAAAAAGCAAAGCAGGAATTTAACCTCCCCGAAAACGGGAAGGTCGTCATCATCTGCAATCAGGCGGATCGAAGCAGAAAATCCCTGAATGAAATCATGACTACAATGAGGCTTGATTCAGAAACAACTGAATTGATAAGGAGCGGCAGCAAAAAACAAAAAATAGCAGCCCACAAGGTGAAATTCGCAGAAGAGGCGGCTAAAAACATGTACACGCAAAAAGAAATAGGAGATTTCTTGAAGGTTTCACAGGGAACTGTCAGCAATATGCTTTCACGAAGAAAAATAATAGAATTGCATCGTGAAATTCCGTAAGACATAGTATAGATAATGTAGTAAAATATATTCTGTGAATACAAATATGACTTTCAGACAATAATTCCAATATATATTTGATGTGCCTGAAAAGCGTGCACAAAGGAGGGTATGATATGTACAACGTATTTTGCTATGACACAAGGATGGGCAGAGTTACCATCGCGGAAAACGGTGATGCAATAACCCATGTCTACTTCGGTGAGGTGTTTCCTGAGGATGCAAAAATCGAGGAGACGCCGCTTCTCAAAAAGGCAGGCAAAGAGCTTGCTGAGTATTTTGAAGGAAAAAGAAAAACCTTCGACCTCCCGCTTGCTCCCGGGGGAACCGATTTCCTTAAAAAGGTCTGGACGGCACTGCTGGACATACCCTACGGCGAAACCTGCACATACAAGGATCTTGCCGAAAAAGTAGGAAATCCCAAAGCATGCCGCGCGGTTGGAATGGCAAACAACAGAAATCCGATACCGTTCATAATTCCGTGCCACAGGGTAATAGGTGCCAACGGCAAGCTCATCGGCTATGCCGGGGGACTTGAGATGAAAGAGAAACTGATAAGAATGGAAAAAGAGAATGCAGAAGGTTAAAACCAAGTGTTTTGAATATGGGGCTGAGGAGGTCGAACATCTGAAAAAAGCCGACCCTGTGCTCGGCGAAGCCATGGACAGAATCGGTAGAGTTGAACGAACCGTAATACCCGACCTGTTTCAGGCCCTCATCTATGCTGTAATAGGACAGCAGGTTTCAGCTAAAGCAGCATATACAGTATGGTGCAGGCTTCAGGAAAAGGTAGGGGAGATCTCTCCGGCTAGAATAGCCGAGGCCTCAGAGAAGGAAATCCAGCAGTGCGGAATGACCTACCGCAAGGCATGCTATATAAAAGATGCCGCAAAGATGGTACAAGAGGGCAGCTTCGATATTGAAGGTCTTAAGGAGCTTCCCGACAGCGAGGTAATAAAGAGGCTGTCATCCCTGAAAGGGATAGGCATCTGGACGGCAGAAATGCTGCTGCTGAACTCCATGGAGCGACCCGACATAGTGAGCAGGGGAGACATGGCGATTACGCGGGGCATGATGAAGCTGTACGGGCATCCGGAAATAACAAAGGAACAGTTCCAGGAATACAAAACAAGATATTCGCCCTACGGCTCGGTAGCATCTATCTATCTCTGGAAGATTTCCTTTCAATAGACAGTGCCCAGCCGTTGCAGGGGATATATTAGATAAGGAATAGAGAAAATGGCGACAAATGAAATAAGAGATCGAATTTTTGAGCTCGCAGACGAGGAATACAGGAAATTTCAGAGCAAGCTCTGTCCCGGTACAGAGAATATAGTTGGCGTGAGGCTGCCGCTTCTGCGCAACCTTGCAAAGGAGATTGCCAGAGGCGACTGGCGCGGCTATCTGGACAATGCAGCGAGCGATTATTTCGAAGAGGTGATGCTGCAGGGGATGGTCATAGGCTATGCCGATGCCGAAACCGAAGAACTGCTGGTGCATGTAAGGGCGTTCGTGCCGAAAATCGATAACTGGGCAGTATGCGACAGCTTCTGCACAGGGCTTAAATTCACGAAGGGCAGCATGGACAAGGTATGGGAGCATCTGCAGCCTTACCTGTCATCGGAAGAGGAATACGAGATACGCTTCGGCGTAGTCATGCTCCTGAATTTCTATGTTGAGAGTGAGTATGTTGATAGGCTGCTTATGCTGCTTGACGGCATAAAGCATGAAGGCTATTACGTGAAGATGGCGGTCGCATGGGCAGTTTCCGTCTGCTATGTAAAATTTCCGGAAATAACAGCAGCCTTCCTTAAGGACAACGAACTGGATGATTTCACATTCAACAAATCACTGCAGAAGATAACGGAATCCCTGCGCGTTGACATGGAGACAAAGGCACTGGTACGGAGCATGAAGCGGAAGTAATATCTGGATTAATGGGAGGAAATGGTATGGGAAACGTTCAGTCGCTGACGAATAACAAAAAATGGCAGGCCCTGACGCTGTGCCGAAGTGAATATGACGGCGTGTTTTTCTACGGGGTCAGAACGACAGGCGTTTTCTGCAGACCTTCCTGCAGGTCCAGGGAGCCGAAACGCGAGAATGTGGAGTTCTTCGACAGCGCCCGGGATGCGGTATCTTCGGGATTCAGGCCCTGCAAGAGGTGCAGGCCTGATCTGATCAAGTACGATCCTGATGATGATATGGCCAATAGAGCCATGGGAATCCTGGAGATCCATTATTCAGACAGGGACAAGCTGGAGGAAGAACTGAAGGGCTTGGGAGTAAGCAGGAACCACCTCGTGGAATTGTTCCGCAGAAAATTCGGAGTCACGCCAGCAAAATATATCAGCGGCCTGAAAGTGGTTAAAGCTTCAGAGCTTCTATCAGGAACAGATATCAGCATAATCGATATTGCGCTTCTTTGCGGATTCAGGAGCCTCTCGGCTTTCTATGACTTGTTCAGGAAAGAGAAGGGG
>JAGFXP010000078.1 GCA_017861315.1 Bacillota bacterium
CAGCTTGACAGGCCTGACCATGCCGCTGAACTCCTCCTCATCTTCAATCCTGTTCACGTCCCCTGCGATGAGCTTCAGCCTCGCATTCTCAAATGTTGCTCCGCTCTGGTTTTCTATCTCAGCCCAGCCTGCGATATTCAGTGTCTTGTCCATTATCTCCACCACGTAGTTCGCTCTCCAGTTGAATCCTCCGCTCAGGTAGGACGCCTTCACTTCTTTTGCATTGGATCTTGCGATTTTCCATACGAGGGCAGGCTTCACCATGAGGCCGGAAGGCAGTGACGGCAGGACGATCTCATCCTCGGGGTCGATGTATATCTCCCTGGTCTGGCTGTCCTCCAAAACGAATTTTCCTCCGCCCTCGACAGAGAGCAGACGGCAGCTCTTTTTGTCGCCGGTCTCCTTCCTCCTCAGGAAAACCTCCCTGTCGATGTACTTTCGAAGCAGCTTGTCCCTGTCCACAAGGTCGTAGTCGTAGTTGAACTCGAGGACATCCAGCCCTTCCACGAGCAGAGAATCTGTCTCGATTAGCTGGGCCACATCGGCAAAGACAATCTCCGTCTCCTCGCCGGAAAGCTTCAGTTTCCGGACCTCCTTCACTGCACCGAATCCTCCGTTGTATATTGTCAGGGATAAATCTTTTGTGTCAGAAGCGTTTGATATCTCAATCATCTGATAAATCCTCCTGATTTTTCTCCTTATTTTGCCTCTTGTCGAAATTTCCGATAGGCTCCGGTCCCCGGAGTATGTCCCTGGTTATCTGGACGTAGCCCTTCGAATTCGGCGCCGTCCTCCACCTGACCAGCTGGATGCTGCCGTCAGCTATTTCAATAGCAGTAATGCTTGTCGGATATATGCAGCTCCCGGTATTGAAGTAAGGGGGATCGTTTTGCTTAGGGAACTTGAACCTGTGGGTGTGCCCGCAGATGATCATGATCCCGTTCTTCTCTATCCACTTGCTGTACCTCTTCTCTATCTTGTGCCGTATGTTTACATTGGCCGCAGGGCTGGCAGGATTCCTGAAGCCGAATGCATGGATGTACCTCCAGAAGTATTTCAGCGAAAACATCGAAAACATCCAGGACTGGTCATTTGTGAAATCGCCCTGGTGCCCGTGGACCGTCAGGATCTCCTGGCCTGTCCCGCTGTGTCTAAGGAGCAGTGCCTCCACCGGCTTTATGCCTTTGAGAAGGTCGTTCACCCCGCCGCTGTGGTCATCTAAATAGTCATAGTAGTTTTTCTCCACAAATTCCCAGTTTTTCAGATAGATGTTGTGGTTCCCGTAAAGTATTATGAGCCTGTTATCATTGTGAAATTTTTTCATCAATTCAAAAACATCGGAATGGGCGTTCTTGATCGGCCTGACCCTCGGGTATTCCCAGAGCTCATCCCCGTCCCCCGCCTCTACCATTGTGAAGCCGCTGTTCAGATAGATCTCGAGGGCAAAAATGAAAGTGTTCTGGTTCTTGTTGAATTCATCAGAGGGCCCGCCGTTCCCCCTGTGGCAGTCGCTTATGAATACATATTTCGAACTGTCGTCGAAATATTCGACCCTAGCATTGTTGTAAGCTTCAGTAAGCCGCTGTTCTGTACGCATATGCATCACCCCGCTATGTTTGACTTACTTCAATTATAATTCTATTCCGTCAAATTTTAAAGATTAACGGAGAGTTTTTTCAAAATATTCAGTTATTTAACGTAAAAAATAATCCCTCAGGAGCATCAAGCCACCCTCGGGATAATCTTTCAAGCATTCTAGTGTATCACCAGTTCATCGCCCACTGAAATTTTTCCGCCCTTCAGGACTTTCGTGAACACCCCTTCGCGCGGCATTATGCAGTCCCCTACCTGGTGGTATATTTCGCAGTGGGAGTGGCACTGTTTGCCTACCTGGGTAAGCTCAAGCACAACCTCGCCGCACCTGAAGATTGTCCCCACCGGCAGCGTCTTGAAGTCTATGCCTTCAACGAGGATGTTCTCTCCGAATGCGCCGTCGCTGACGTCTGCGCCTTTCGCCCGGAATTCCTCCACCCTGTCGCAGCAGAGGAGGCTGACCTGCCTGTGCCAGTCCCCTGCATGGGCATCGTTCTCAATTCCGAAATTCTCTATCAAAACCACTTCATTCACATTTTTCTTCCGGGTCCCTCTCTTCTCGCTGATGCAAACTGCCATCACTTTCCCCATAACTGTTTATCCTCCGATCTGCACCATATTTTTCATCTCGACATTTTCAGCACTGCCTCCTTTAAAAACGTGGTGCAGCGGTTTGTTGTATATCGCATTTTCTATAACATTCTTCAGGCCTTCCTTGCTTATCCCTCCACGGAGAAGCGGCTTCAGTGCCACCCCCTCGTTGTAGTGGAGGCACAGCTTCAGGTTTCCGTCAGCGGTAAGCCTGATGCGGTTGCAGCTCCCGCAGAACTCATTTGAGATCGCGCTTATGAATCCCACGCTCCCTTTGAATCCGGGAAGGTTGTAGTACACCGCCGGCCCGTTTCCGTGCTTCGACCTGGAAGGCTCGGGCTTTCCGAATTCGCGTTCCATCCTCTCGAGAAGCTCCTCGTTGCTGACAGGCGAATAGTTTTTTCCGAAACCGATAGGCATAAGCTCAATGAAACGAACGTCTATAGGGTACTCCCTTGCTATGCCGATGATTCCTGCCAGGTCGCCGCCGTTGAGCTCAGCTATCGGCACGCAGTTTATCTTTGTCCTGATTCCTAGACTGCACGCCTTCCTTATACCATCAAGCACTTCACCGAGGCAGTCCCTGCGAGTTATCCTGCAGAAGCTTTCGCTGTTCATGGAATCCAGGCTCACGTTGACAGCGTCAAGGCCGGCATCAGCAAGCTCCCCTGCCATCGCGCCCAGGAGCACTCCGTTTGTGGTCATGGTGACCTCCTCTATGCCGTCTATGTCTTTGATCCTTCTTATAAGGTTCACTATGCCTTTGCGCACCAGCGGCTCCCCGCCAGTTATCTTTACTTTTCTTATGCCTAGCTGTGATACAGCTTTCGCTATGGATAGGATCTCCTTGAATGTGAGGATCTCGCCATGCCCAAGGCTATCAACCCCTTTTTCAGGCATGCAGTAAACGCATCTCAGGTTGCACCTGTCAGTAACCGAAATCCTCAGATAATCTATGTTTCTCCCGATACCGTCCAGCATCAGATTCACCTCTACTTTCCGAATCCGCAGTTTGGAAACGTGCATGCTTTGCAGGAAAGGCACAGTCCGCCGTGTCCCAGGCCTGCAAGGTCATCGATCGTTATATTGTCGTCAGCCATAACCCGCGGGAGCACCAGGTCAAAGATAGTCCTCTTTGAATACATGACGCATCCCGGAAGCCCCAGTATAGGGACATTCCCGTCGTGATAGGCCAGCAGGAACATCGCTCCCGGGAGCACCGGCGCGCCGTAGGAAACGATCCTGGCGCCCGTATTCTTGATGGCTGCAGGTGTGGTGTCGTCCGGGTCAACGCTCATCCCGCCTGTGCAGATGACCATGTCGGCCCCGCTTCTGATAAAGCCCTCGATCGCCTTAGAAATCTCGTCCGGGTCATCCTCAAGAATCTTCTGTCCAAGAACCTCGACGCCATACTCTCCGAGCTTCTCCCTGATAACAGGCCCGAATGCATCCTTTATCCTGCCGTGGAATACTTCGCTTCCAGTTGTCACAATGCCGGCTTTCTTGTTTCTGAAAGGGAGCAACTCCATCAGCTGTTCACCGCCTGCAATCCTCACCGCCTCGTCCATTTTCTCAGCTTCGATTACAAGGGGGATTATCCTGGTTCCGGCCAGTTTGTCCCCTTTTTTGACAGGAAAGTTGCTGTGGCGGGTGGCTATCATCATCTCTCCCAGCGAATTTATTTTCTTCATTCTATCAACGTCTATCTTAAGCAGGCCGTCAACCTCGGCTATGAGCTCTATCTTGCCCTCCTTGACCTCGGTGGGGCTCATGTATTCGTTTCTGCAAATGCCGTACAGCATCTCAGCTGCCTCGTTTTCGTGGAGCATTCCCTCCTGTTTTTCCCACACGTAAAGGTGTTCCTTGCCTATGGAAAGAAGAACAGGTATGTCCTCCTCGATTACCACGTGCCCTTTCCTGAACACGGCATCCTTCGTTTTACCTTTTATTATCTGCGTCAGGTCGTGGCACAGAACGTGGCCCACGGCATCCCTTGCATCTATTAGCTTCATCTTATCCCCTCCACGCATCATTTTCGTTATGCTCACGCAAGGATAACGGGCACCTGAGTTCAGCCCTCACCCTTATCATCTCGCCCGCTATGCTTATGGCGATTTCCTCAGGTGTTTCGGCTTTTATTGCTGTTCCTATGGGTGCATATACCCTGTCGAAGGCTTCCGCAGGGAATCCGTCCTCCGCCAGTCTCTCCCTGGTCTTTCCGATCTTGGTGCGGCTGCCTACCAGCCCTATATAGCAGGCGTCTGTCATAAGAGCCTGGGCTAGAACGTCGTAGTCATTTTTGTGTCCCCTTGTCAGGATGACCACGTAGTCGCTCGGGTTTATTCCAATCCTGCTTCCGAAATGTCCGAAGTCTGCTACCACAGTCTTTTGAGCCTTCGGGAACAGCGCTGCGTTTGCGAATTCAGGCTTGTCGTCTATCACGACACATCTGAAGCCGACCGAATCGAGTACGGGCACAAGCTTCTGGCTTATATGGCCGCCTCCGAATATGCATACCTTGCCGGCTTTCGTCAGAGGTTCTTCGAAATATCTGATGCCTTTTCCCTCAGGCCGTCCAGCGTTTTCATGGCTTATCCTCATTTTCCATATGTCTGCTTCATGGATTTCGGTGACTAGCCATGAGTTCTCATCCCTGTCCAGCTGAAGGATTATCTCTCTAAACAATGCCTCATTTTCGCTATTTCCCTTTATATACTGAAAGAAAACCTCCAGGTCTCCGCCGCAGATCATTCCAAGGTCAGCGATATCGTTCGGCCTCAGCCTGAAACCATGAATGTATGATTTCTTTTCTTCCAGCGCCTCTACCGCAAGATGAGTTGACTTGTATTCCACAGCGCCTCCGCCGATGGTTCCCGCGGAAGTTCCGTCTTTCCTCACAGCCATCCTTGCTCCCGCACCCCTGGGTGTGGATCCGGATTCGCCTATGACCGATACCATCACAACATCTTCGCCGCTTCTGACAATGTCATAAATACTTGAGAATAATTTCTTCAACGCCTTCACCCTCTACAAATAATTATTGAAATTCTTTTTGAACAATGCCTCTCCGCACAAATTCAGCTCATTCCTGAAATTCAGGTAGCATTCGGTGAACTTTCTGCCTTCCTCCGTAACTTCCGAGCCGCCTCCGTTTGCGCCCCCTGTCCTGCTCATGAGCAGGTTGAAGCCTAGTTCCTTCTCCGCATATTTTACTATCCTCCAGCCCTTGCTGTATGACATGTTCATGCGCTCGCAGGCCTTGTTAAGCGACCGGGTCTCGTCGACCAGCATCAGCAGGTCCGCGACTCCCGCCCCGAAGAACGAGTCGCCTGCGTGCAGCTGTACGCGGATCGAATATCTCATTTTATCCATCTGTTGCTATTCTCCTTCGGCAATCAAAAAGATTTTCTTTTTTAATCGATTTAATTTAGCTTAATTATACTACGACCGGATGACAAATGCACCACAGGATTTTAACAAGCCTGTTTCGGCTTTACTCATCGCTGTTATTAATAAGCATATATCATGCCAATGAACCTCGTCCAGGTTTTTCAGCGGTTTGAGTGTATAATAAAAAACCGATGTATAATATTGAGACTTTGTCTTCAAACGCCGGTGTATCATTTTGCAACTTTGTCTTGTTTTGATACGGACAGAATTGATATTCCGCTCCCCTTATGCTAATCTATCCCTGAGGTGATAAAAATGATTTCGATACTGTCCCCTGCCAAAACTTTGGATATGACTCAAACGCACAATGTAAAGAAATACTCCGAGCCCCTATACATAAAGGAAGCGGCTGTGCTGATGGATGAGCTTGAAAAATATTCCCCTCCTGAGCTTGAAACCCTTATGAAAATCAACAGAGGGCTGGCAGAAACAAATTTCATGAGGAACGCAATCTGGAAAACGGAGCATGCTCCTTCCAATTCGAAGCAGGCTTTCTTTGCTTACGCAGGACATGTATATCAGGGTCTGGATGCGGCGACGATGGACGAAGGTTCACTGCTCTTCGCGCAGGACCACCTGAGAATCATTTCGGGCCTGTACGGTGTTCTCAGGCCTCTGGATCTGATACAGCCCTACCGCCTGGAGATGGGGATAAAGCTTGAAAATCCGAACGGAAAGGACCTGTACGCGTACTGGAAGGACAAAATCACGAGCTATTTCAGGGAAGAGCTCAAGACGCACGGTGACAAAACACTGGTGAATCTGGCTTCAAATGAATATTCATCGGTTATCGACAGGAAGAAGCTTGGAGCAAGGATAGTGACCCCTGTCTTCAGGGATTACAGCAGAGGTTCCTACAAGGTTGTCATGGTATACGCAAAGAGAGCCCGCGGCATGATGGCCAGGTTCATCGCCGAAAACCGCGTAGACGATCCTGAAAAGCTTAAGGAGTTTGACTCGGACGGCTACGTTTTCAGCGAAACCATGTCCTCTGAAAACGACTTTGTTTTTCTAAGAAAAACGTTTTAAAAGAAGCTGTGCCCGGTTCATACCGGACGCAGCTTCTTCTGCAGTTAAAATCTGTTCTCCAACAGATGCTTTATCTTTTCGTGCGGATCTATGATGCTGTTAACCGAAACGTCATGGTTCATCGAATCTATAAAGTACGAGATGTATTTTGAAACATCTACCTGATGGTACCATTCCCTGCCATGCAGCTCTTCAGGGCAGTAGGTCAGGTTCGTGCCGAGGACTCCTGCTATGATGCCGTCATCGTACGCCTTGTCAAACTTGTCGAATCCGTGTGTGAAAACAGCGTATGTACCGTAGCAGTATATATGCTTTGCATTTTTTCTTTTCAGCTCATATGCGATGTCCATCATGGACTCCCCGGAAGCTATGATGTCGTCAGTTATGAATACCGTTTTGCCGTCAACGGGCGCACCGAGGTATTCATGTGCCACGATCGGGTTGCGTCCGTTCACTATCTGGGAATAATCCCGGCGTTTATAA
>JAGFXP010000036.1 GCA_017861315.1 Bacillota bacterium
AGGTGTTCGGCGAAAAGGAGTATGATAAAAGTGAAGAATATAGGCAGTTCAACCTTTGCGCTCATGAGCTTGGGATTCAGAACATAGCTTTCAAAGCCGTGCACCAAAGCTATCATAATGAGTACGGATACAACCTTTGCGAGACCTCCAATTTTGAAGGCTATGATGGACAGCGGTATCAGCGACACAATGACTCCGGCTACCGGGATCAGGCTGAGGAGCAGTATCATTATCCACAATGTCGCCAGGTTCGGGAAACCCAGCACATACAGCATGCAGACCGATATTATGCTGTTTATTATGGCGATCAGGATCTGCGCCTGCATCACCTTTCCGAAGGTGTTGAGGAAGTTTTCGCCGTAAAAGCTGAAATACTTGTAGAATCCCGAGAGCTTGCTGTCCTTGAATTTTTCAAGAAAAGCGAAGACCTTCTTCTTCTCCAGTATAAAGAACATGCTAAGGATCATGGCGATGAAAGCCTGAAGGCTGAGCGATCCCACTTTGCTCGCAAGCTGGATAGTCAGGTTCACGCCTGATTTTATGTAATTGTTGAGATCCACTTCCTGGATAGCCTGGGCAATAAGGTTATCTATAACCGGCGAGCCGACCTTGAGGTAATCCACGCTGAAATCATTCAGAAAGCCTGTCACTTCCTTGATCAGCAGAGGGAAATACTTCATTGCAGCAAGGGTTATGCATACAAAAAGAATAAGATACAGGGCGCCTGTAACCAGCTTTTCCTTGACCGGGGTTATCTTTTTCAGATGCTTAACAATCACGCCCTGCGCGCTGTTCATAAGGAATGCAAAAACAAACGTCAGGAGCATCAGGTTTGTCATAGGCCCCAGCAGATATATTATAACAGCTATACTAACCAAAAACATTGCTCTTCTTACAACCTCGCGGCTGAACAATTCTTTAAAAAACTCCATAGGTCATCTCCTAAATTTAACTTTAAAACCACGTATAATTATACCACAAAAACAGCATAAATTTAAAAGAGTTTAAAAATTAATTCTTTTTTAACAACCTTCGAAAATCCCTTCATTATATATGCATATTATGTGATATAATTGTTACATATTTATTTTAAGATTCGAAAGGAGATGCCATGTCAGTCATCACTAACAATTTAGAAGTACTAAATGCATTCAGGATTTTTGCGCCTTACATACCATATCTTCACACACAGGATGTGATGATTAACATTTCGGAGGGAGACCGCGTAACCTATGTGAGCGGTGCAGAGAAGCTCGGCTTGTCCATGAAGGCTGGCGACCAGGTTAATCCCAACGGCGCCGACTATGACGCCATGAGGACCAGGAAGATAGTAAAGAAGAAGATCCCGAAGGAAATTTTCGGACAGGAGATAGAATCCATATCGATCCCTATTGTGGACGAAAACGACAACGCTGTGGCCTGCATAGCCGTGGTTAAAAGCCTCAAACGGCATTATGAGATTTCCCGCCTCTCGGAAGCCCTGTCCACTGCGCTCAGCCAGATATCGGACAGCACGGACGCACTCGTGCGCTCATCCCTGGAGGTCTCAGAGCTCAATGCAAGCATCGCAGAGAGCATGGAGGAAACAACCCGCCAGACAAAAGCCACAGATGAGATAATCGGCTTTGTAAAAAACATAGCGAAACAGACAAACCTGCTGGGTCTCAACGCCTCGATCGAAGCTTCGAGGGCCGGCGAATATGGCCGAGGCTTCAACGTCGTAGCAAAGGAGACAAGAAAGCTTTCAGCTTCCAGCACGGAAAGCCTGAAGAAGATAGAGGAGATCCTCAAGAATATCCAGTCGTCCATGGTCAACGTGAGCGAAAAAATCGACAGGGTCAACGAGAACTTCCTCAAGCATACCAGCGAATTCCAGGAAATAAGCTCGCTTATCGAGGAGCTTTCAGCGAACGCCGAACAGCTTGAAAATATCGCAAAAAATTATTAGGGTGCACCTGCACCCTAATTTTTATTTTCAAGCTCAGAATTGATGTTTTCGCAGATCTCCACGAGCTCGGACAGCCTGTCTATAATGAAATCCGGCTCATAGCTCATCAGCTCCTCAAGCGGAAGCGCAGTATAGCTGACCAGGCATGTGTAGCAGCCGGCATCCTTCCCGCACAGTATATCGTTGTGGCTGTCCCCCACCATGATCGTCTCCTCCGGCCTGACATCCAGCAGCTCGCAGGCCTTGAGCGCAGGTACTCCTGTTGGCTTGTGGTCCTCTGTGTCCTCGAAGGCGACAACTGCATCCATGTACTTGAATATGTCGATGAGGTTAAGTCCCCTCTCGGTCATCGGCCTTCTTTTCGATGTTACCAGCGCGATCTTTATGCCGTCTTCCTTGAGCTCCTTTATGCCGTCTGTGACGCCTCCGCATTCCCTGGCCATAATATCGTGCCTCGTCTCCTGATGCTTCCTGAAGAGATTGAGCAGATCATCCACATTATCCTCGCCGTATTTCTGCATGGCGAACACAAGCGGCTCTCCGAAGGTTTTTACGACATCCTCCCTCGGCACATCGAGGTTCTTATGCTCCTTCAGTGCATACTGAAAACATTCAACTATAAGTTCGTTTGTATCTATCAATGTTCCGTCCAGATCGAACAGTATCGCTTTTATCATTACTTCCGCCTCCCAACACTACTATAGTTTATTATATATGTTTAATTTTTTCAACAATATGTAGTATAATAAGCTATATGTCATTTTAGGAGGAATCCAATTGAAGGAAGAAGTCTTATCAGTTCTAAAATCAAACCCAGGGGTTTACATATCCGGACAGAGCCTTTGCGAAAAGCTCAACGTAAGCCGGACGGCAATCTGGAAATACATCAACGCGCTCAAGGAAGATGGATACGAGATAGAATCTGCCTCCAAGAAGGGCTACAGGCTTGTCTCATCCCCCGATCTCCTGACCGGCGATGAAGTAATACCTTTTTTGGACACAAAATGTATCGGAAGAAATTACTTCCATTTTGATTCCCTTGAATCCACCAACACAAAGGCAAAGGAACTTGCTTCCAAACCCGGTCTCGACGGGGCGGTAGTTGTCAGCGAGGAACAGACCACGGGCAAAGGGCGGCTTGGCAGGAATTGGGTTTCGCCGAAGCACAGGGGTATCTGGATGTCTATCATCCTGAAGCCCGATATCGAACCCTCGAGTGTTCCGAAGATCGTTCATATAGCAGCAGCAGCAGTAGTATTGGCGATGCAGGAGCTCGGGATAAAGGCCTCGGTGAAATGGCCGAATGACATCATCCTCAACGGGAAGAAGGTATGCGGAATCCTTACTGAGATGAGCGGCGAAATCAACCATATAGACTTCGTCGTAGTCGGAATAGGTATAAACGCCAATCTCGGACAGGAGGACATTCCTCAGGAAATAGCAGAAAAAGCCAGCTCCCTTTATGTGGAAACCGGCTCTGCCGTCGATAGAAAATGCCTTGCGGCAAAAGTGCTTAACCACTTCGAGACGCTTTATCTTGATTTCCTTAAAACCGGTACAATCGATGCCTCCGTAAAAATATGCAGAGACAATTCCATTCTTCTCGGAAGGGATATAAGGATAATAGCCAGGAGCAAGGAGCGCAAAGCAAGGGCCGTCGATATAAGCATCGACGGCGAGCTCATAGTTCAGCTTGAGGACGGCCGCATAGAGCCGATCTCCTCAGGCGAAGTGTCCGTGCGAGCGCTGAACGGATATATCTAGGCAGCCGCCTGCTGCTTTTTCAATGCAGGCAATAGCTTGACGCCTATGAGGGCTGTCAATATGCTCTTGATTATGTCGCCCGGTATGAATACGATGCATCCAATAGTCACGGCCTTTGAGAAACTCATCTGAACACCGGAAACGTAGTTCAGGATAAGGTAGAGGTAAGGCACTCCTATAGCATAGATCACTGCCACTCCTGCCAGACAGGCCATAAAAATCTGCAAAGCCTTCGGCTCCTTGTATTTAGAGACGATCAACCCTATAACGTATGCGCCGACAATGTAGCCGATCAGGTATCCGAAGGTCGGCTTGAATATATAAGCAGGACCGCCTCCAGCGGTGAATACAGGTACGCCCATGAGCCCTATGGCAACATAGAGGAGCTGTGAAAGCGCGCCGAGCTTCGGTCCGAGCAGCACTGCAGCAAGCGCTGTGAAAAGGAACTGCAGCGTTATCGGCGCAGGGCCTATCGGGATCTTGATAAATGCTCCCACTGCGGTAAGGGCCGCAAAGAATGAAACCAAAATCATATTTCTTGTCTTAATCTTCATAAATATCCTCCGTAGTAAGTTTATGTTAACAATATAATACAGAGCAACAGCATTGTCAACCATTTTAACTTTTTTAGTTAACAATAGTTCGAAAATATCCATCAAAGGTGGTGATGTCATGAATCTGGTGGATTTCCACTGCGATACAATCTATAAACTCAGGAAAGCCCCCGACCAGCGGCTCAGTAAAAACAGCTTCAGCGTCGATGCGGAGAAACTTAAGAACTCCGGCTCCATCGCGCAATTCTTCGCGCTCTACATAGACCTCGCCGAAACAAAGGATCCTTTCGACGAATTCATAAGGATGGAGGAGATATTCAGAAGAGAGATTGCCGCCAATTCCGATGTGCTTAGGTTCTCCGGCAGCTTCGGGGAGCTTTTGGAAAACCAGAGGAACGGATTTATCTCCTCCTTCCTGACAGTGGAGGAAGGGGCAGCGCTGGAGGGAAGCATAAAAAATCTGGTCGAGCTCCACAGGCTTGGAGTCAGGCTTATAACACTGACCTGGAATTACCCGAACTGTATAGGCTACCCGGCCTTCGAAGGCAAATATATGGATATGGGCCTCACCGATTTCGGCTGCGAGGTGGTCCAGGCAATGAACCATTACAAGATGATCGTCGATGTCTCCCATCTTTCGGACAGGGGTTTTTACGACGTATCCGAGGTTTCAAGAAAACCGTTTATGGCTTCGCATTCAAACGCCCGGTCTGTCACTAACACCCCGCGCAACCTTACGGACGACATGATAAGGGTGCTCGGCAACAAAGGCGGCCTTGTGGGCATCAATTTCGAAAAGACATTCCTCGGGAACTCTGAACAGGGCAAGATTTCAGAGATTGTAAGGCACATCGACCACATAAGGAATGTGGGCGGCATTGAGGTACTCGCCATAGGCTCCGATTTTGACGGAATCGATACTCCGCCGGAGATTTCAGACATAAGCCAGATGGGCAAGCTCCTTAGGGCCCTGGAGGACAACGGCTACAGGCAGGATGAGATAGAAAAGATTTTTTGCAGGAACGGCTTGAGGTTCATAAAGGACACCATGTCCTAATCTGCCGATCAGGAGGATTTATGAAAAAGAAAAATCTGTTTGGTACAATTTTAATGATAGCAGGCTTTACCATTATTGCCGCCGCAGGCTCCATGAGGCTGTGGGCTGACTACAAGCAGAAGTCGATGCTCGATACATTCCAGACCACGCTCCAGGCTGCTGACACAAACCAGGGCGCCTCGACAGGTGCGGAGGCTTCAGCCGATACTGACGAGAACGTGCTCGGAGTGATCGAGATACCGAAGATCGAGCTCACGGCGGCTATAGGCAAGGACGTCAGCACAGAAACCCTTAAGTACTCGGTTGGGCACTTCGAGGGTACAGCCCTGCCGGGAGAAAAAGGCAACTGCAGCATTGCAGGCCACAGAAGCTACACCTACAGCGAGTTCTTCAACAGGCTCGACGAATTGACGGCAGGTGATGAAATCACCATCAAAACCTCTAAAGGGTCCTTCAGGTACGTTGTCTATGACAAATTTGTCGTAGAGCCTTCCCACGTGGAGGTACTTGATGCTACCGAGGATGCCACGCTAACCCTTGTAACCTGCACGCCGATCAGGGTCGCTACCCACAGGCTGATAGTCAAGGCAAGGCTTCAGTAAATTATTAATGAAAGGAAGTACAAAATGACGGAGAGAGAAAAAGCAGAGGTAATACTCAAAAAATATGTAAAGACGGACCACTTCTTGAAGCACTCATATGCGGTTGAGGCTGTGATGAGAGCCTTGAGCAGGAAGCTGGAGCCTGAAATGGAAGAGGAATGGGCTGTAGCAGGGCTGCTGCACGACCTGGACGCGGAGATGGTGGACTACATGAACCACCCCGAGCTCCACGGGCCAAAAACCATAGAGCTTCTGAAATCAGAAGGGTTCGGCAACGACAGGATCTACAATGCCATCCTTGCCCACAACAAGGCAACGGATGCAAAGATAGGAAACAAGATGGACCAGGCGATTTTCGCCTCAGACCCCATAACCGGCTTCATAAACGCCATCACCCTTGTCTACGTGGACAAGAAGATTTCCAGCGTAAAGGTTAAATCCATAACCAAGAGGATGAAGGAAACCCGTTTTGCCGCCGGCGCAGACAGGACTGCCATGAAATCAATTGAAAAGCTGGGTATTGCCTTCCCGGAATTTGCGGAGCTGTCGCTGACAGCGATGCAGGAGATCTCTGATGTGCTTGACCTCTAGCAGCAAAAAATGCTTTTGACAACGTGAATTTGTCAAAAGCATTTTTATTTTTATATTTCCTCTGATCGTTTTACAGCTGCCGCCACAGCATTCTGCACGATCCCCTTGAAGCCGCACTCGTTGAGGACCTTCAATCCGGATATGGTCACTCCTCCGGGGGAAGTCATCCTCTCCTTGAGGATGGCAGGGTGCTCGGACCGCTTCAGGACCATTTCGCAGGCCCCGATCATGTTCTGCAGCGCGAAGCTTGCCGAATCAGCCCTTGAGATGCCTGCGTAGACGCCGGCATCTATCATGGCCTCCAGGAATTCATATATATAAGCCGGCCCGCTGCAGCTGAATCCGGTGAACGCGTCGAAAAGTTGCTCCTTTATTCTCACTGTGTCGCCAATCCCCGAGAAAAGCGCCATTACATTGCCGAGCTCCTCCTCCGATACGTTGCTGTTGCTGCAGAGAGCGCTGAAGCCCCTCCTGGCATCGACCAGCGTGTTTGGCATAACCCTGACTATCTTCCTGCCGGCTCCAAGACGCTCCTCAATATACCCTATGCTCTTTCCCGCCGCTATGGATACGATCACCGCTCCTGCCGCCGCCCATCTCGAAACTGAATCAAGAACCGCATCCATATCCTGCGGCTTGACACCCAGGACTACAGTATCCGCCTGCCCAAGGCCCTCCTGGAGCTGATGGCATACCCCTATGCCGTAAACCTTACCCAGCCTTGTCATCTTGTGAGGCGTCCTGTTGTTCACAAGGATATCCTCCTTCTCGGCGAGTTTGCAATTCAGTATGCCCTGAATTATCGCCTCCGACATGTTCCCTGCACCTATGAAAAGCATCCTGTTTTTTTCCATTTTTCCACCCTCCGTCTTATAGCAAAAAAGATATACACAAATAAATGTATATCTTTACACTTATGAATGTATATCTTCTTGAATTCCACTTTTCTTCTTAATAACCGAAGTCGCATCCAACGATTATTACTTTTATTCTGCCTTTAGCTCCCTGGCGGCCGATAAGCGCGTAGCTGTTGCATATCCTGTCGTGGCTGCTGCAGTCCATGCAGTATCCCGTGCTCACACAAGGGGTTTTCCTGTTTAGCCTAACCGCATTGGCTGGTGCCGCAACATTCCTGACCCTCTCTATTGCAGCATCTGCGTCAGGTACAATCTTGTTTATGCCGGCAATGACTATTACCTTGTCAGGTCCGTAAAGCATAGCCGCTATCCTGTTGCAGGTTCCGTCTACATTGTAGAGCTCCCCGTCCTCTGTCACTGCATTGCTGCTTGTGAAGTAGGCATCCGCGTAAAAGGATTTTCTGAAAACCTCTTTTATGCCTTCCGGAGTCAGCCCTGCTTCGTATCTGTCGAGGTAGTTGAACCTTCCGCTCTTCAGATAATCGATTATCCCCGTCTCAAACAGGGTCATGGATCCGCCGACAGCTACTGTATCGCCTTCCCTGACAAGCCCCTCAACTATCTCTTTTACCTTTGCCGGATCCTCAGCAAAGTATGCCTCCATGTTGTTTTTCTCAAGGTTCTCCATTGTCCTCTTAATTCTCTTGTCCAATATGTTCTTCAAGTTGTTGTCCATTTCTAACCTCCGCTTGTTATTAATGTTGCCGCTATATTAAACAAATATTGAAGCGCGCTTGCCGTAGTCTCCTGCACAGGCTGACTGTTCTGGATGAAAAAAGCGATAGCCAGGCAGAGCGCAGCCAGGACAGCCAGAATTACAAAAAACGCAACCATGTTATACTCCTTGCCGCGGACTGGCTTAGCAGTCTTCTGCTTGAAGCCCGGAATCATTTTTTCCCCTTTGTTCACAGGATTTTTGCCGGGAACCTGCTTGCTCTTCTTCTTAGGTGCTTCTTTCCTGCTCTTTGGTTTGCCTGCATGTTCCTCCAGTCTTTGCTGATGAAGAGGGCTCTTTTTATATTCTTCCAGATCAACTATCTTGTCCTCTGTGTTTGAATATACTATCTTTTTCTCCATAATCGACACCTCCTAAATCAAGAACTGAAAATCTAGTTACATCAATTTTATCATATTTCCAGAAGATTTTCATTTATTTTTGCAAATATTCTAAATTCGGCGCATCTGTCATAGCTTTTTCATGACATAATACAGCTCGGTGTCCCTGTACTCTATACCGGTATTGGTTCTCCTTATGTTTCCTGTCTTCACGTCATGGCTCCCCGCATTCCTGAGGATGCGTTCATCCGGTTTCCCTATCTCATATTTTTTGCCTTTTTTCCTTATCAGCGCCTGGAGCTCCATGCTCTCATCAACCGCTGCGGCAGCTGCATCTCCCAGGTGATTGTTCGTCAGTATGAGGCCGCCTTTCCTTACGTACCTTCTGCAGGATGCTGTTATCGCAGGGGCGTACAGCGAAATGAGGAGGTCGAAGCTTTCTTCCCTCAGAGGAAGCGGCTTTGTGTAGTCGCTGTTCATGAACTGGATAAAAGGCTTCTGCCTGTATTCCCTGCTGCCCTCCACGAATTTTCTTACGCCTTCAATGTCGCCGAAGAACTCTCTCGCTTTTTCGCTTATATCCACATAGACCACGTGCTGAAAATAGAAGGAAGGCGTTATATGGATGGAGCTTCCCGGGTACAGGGCCGTGGTGCAGCCGTACTCATCCTTTATAATCTCGAACAGGCCGGCCCTTTCGAAATTGATGTCGGCATAGTATTTTCTGTATTCCTGCGCAATCCTGTCCCTCATTGTTAATACCTCCTTCAGTTAAAAAAACCCGCTTTCCATAAAGCGGGCTAAAAGTTGGCTATGAATTCGCAGAACTCCTCAAGCATGTACTCATGGTATTCCTTTTCGCCCATAAGCCTGTAGATTATGTCCTTTGACCTGTATCCTTCCTTGTGGTTTTTCAACTCCTTCACGAGCTTCCTGGCCATTCCCGTGTTGATCCTGAGACTATCGGCCAGTTCCTCCTCCTTGTAAAACTCTTTGTTCAAAAGCGTATGCAGCTTGTCCTGCAGTTCAAGCTTATATTGTATATCAGTGGTTCTGTTCTTATGCGGACCGGTTTTGCCCCGGTGGTGCTCATGGCAAAGGTGCTTTATGTTCAGGGGGAAATCTATTCCGCCCTGGCTCCTGTGAACGATATGATGCTTGTCTGCCGTTCTTCCGCAAACCTCACATTTATACAATATTTCCCCTCCCTTTTGTGATGATTATCTGACATGATTATATCACAAAAAAGGCGGTTTTTAAACCGCCTTTGCTAACCAACCTTCAGATGATTATCCTTTGCCGACAGGAGTACACATTCATCCTTTTTCCCCGAACGAAGCCCAGTACTGTTATGTTTGCCGCTTCTGCAATCTCAAGCGCCAGATCGGTGGGCGCGGAATGAGAGACGACCATGGGCACCCCAGCACCGGCGGCCTTGACGACAATATCCGAAGAGATCCTCCCTGTCGTCATGATGATCCTTTTTTTCAGGTCAATGCCTTTAAGTACCGCTTTCCCTATGATCTTGTCCAGGGCGTTGTGGCGGCCTATATCCTCTGAAAAATATTCAATGCCGCCGTCGGAACAGATTGCGCAACTGTGGACCCCTCCGGTTTCCCTGAAGACTCCGGACATTTGGTTGAACTCCTTCATGGATCCGGCTATACTTTCCGCTTTAAATCCGGCTCCATCCTCCACAGGCGTGAAGCTCCTGTTTTCCAGCGCATTCAGGTGGATGCTCCCGTTTCCGCAGCCTGTGCTTCTCGCCCTTACGCTTAAAGAGTCTTTGCTGAATTCATGGTTCAGGACAACGCAGACTCTGTCGCCGTACTTTTCCCCGATGCTTTTGATGTCCCCCGCAGATGATATCACACCTTCAGAAAACAGGAATCCCACAGCGAGTTCTTCCAGCTCCGATGGAGAGCACATCAGTGCCGCATAGAATTCGAAATTCACAAAGATATTTATGGGTTTTTCCACGACTATGGAATCGAGCATTTCCTCAGGCACGTTATCCGTAATTTTCAATATTTTTATCTGCTTTACAGTTTCCATCGGCTTCAGAATCCTCCGTAAATATTTTTTCCAGCAGCTTAAGATCAGAATAGTAATTTATGTTTGCAAACATGTCGGCTTCCCTTCGGAATTCCTGAACGGCGCAGTCTTCTATGTAACTGATTCTGCACTTGCCGAGCACGTCAAATATTTTGAAATTTTTATTCTTTATCTCCTTTTCGATTATACCAATCATGTCCACCGAATAGAAGGCATGTAGCGGCTCAAAGTATGAGCCGTTGCAGGAGATTGCCCCGTCGGAACCCTCTCTTCTTATGATCTCCATCATGTGTTTTATATAATCGACATTTATCACTGGCATATCGCAGGCCGTTACAAAAACGTACCTGGAAACGGAGGAATTAAGTGCAGTATATATTCCGCCAAGGGGACCGCTTTCTGGGAGAAGGTCTGTAACCCCTCTGTATTTCATATCCTTGATCTTGCCTATGCTGTTTGTTGCCAGGATTACATTGTCGAAGACCTGCTCCAGCTGCGCGCCTATGATGTCAATCAGGTACTCGCCATTAATCTTGAGCAGGCTCTTGTCAAAGCCCATCCTGGTGCTCTTACCGCCGCATAAAATAACAGCTGTTCCAAAATCTTTCAACGCAAATCCTCCCCTCGGTAATCTCTAGAATTCAGGCGGCAGCTCCAGCATCTCCTCGTAGTTAAATACAGGCCCGTCTATGCACATGTATTTGCTCCCCACCTTACAGTGCCCGCACTTTCCGATGCCACAGCGCATATGGGTTTCCAGCGAGGTGTAGATGCTTTTGCCGCTCATCCCCAGCTTCAGCAGGTCCTTGGAGACCGCTTTTATCCTTCTCGGCGAAGCGCAGATGATCGCTGCAGTTTTTTCCCAGTTCAGTCCCAGGTCCGGCAGCAGGTCGTTGATATAGCCCACATGCGCGTCAACCTTTGTCGTAGGGTTGCTCAGCGCATACAGCACCTTTACCCCGTCCAGGCTGCTCCATTTTATAAGATCTTCCTTGTAAACCAGGTCCTCGTAGGACATTGCGCTTCCTATCACAACTATTTTGCCGAAATCGCTCCTGTTTTCGAGAGCCTGCACGATCATTGTGCGGACCGGCGCTATTCCTACACCGCTGCCAACAACTATAATGTCCTTGCCTTTGAACTCTTCGTAAGGGAAACCCTTTCCGAAAGGACCCCTCAGGCCGACTTTGTCGCCCACCTTCAGCTCGTGGAGAGCGCTGGTCACCTTGCCTGCTTTCTTCACACAGAAGTCAAATTCATACTTTGAGCTTGCCGAGAATGGGATGGAAATCGCTATCTCGCCTACGCCGAATACCGTTATCTCAAAGAACTGGCCCCTGAACTCGAAGTTGTCGTGCATGGATTTGTCCTCGTAGCTCAAGAAGAACCTCTTTATCTTCGGCGTCTCCTCAACTATTTCCGTTATTACCGCGACCTGAGGCACATAAACGTCTTCGCAGCGCTGGCCGTGGTCATGGTTGTATTCCATCTGCTTTTCTCCCGGAGTAACGCCGTTTCCGTATTTTTTTGTCAGGTAGTTGCTTATTTTTACTACATTTATGGAAACCGGGCAAACGCCTATGCACCTGCCGCAGCCTGTGCAGCCTTTGAATCCGAATTTCTCTTCAATATACTTGAACTTGTCGAAAATCCTGTACCTTACCCTTGATACGCTGTTCCTCGGGTTGTGCTCGCCTGCATTCCTTGTGAAGGCGTCGCTCTGGCAGGAATCCCAGCATCTCATCCTTTTGCCTGCGCTGCCGCTTTCATTCTCATCTATTACGTTGAAGCAGGTGCAGGTAGGGCACACGTTTGTGCAGCCGGTGCACCTTATGCAGTCCTTTTCAAGGCTATCCCAGATCTCGTCATTAAAGCCGGCTTCATAAACCTTATGGATATTCTCTGTATTGATGGAGATTTTAAAGGTGTCCTTGAAGGAGTCGTATACCTTCTGCTTTTCATCCAGCATGACCGCATCGGCAGCTTCAAGCAGACCTCCTGCAAGTTCTACAAGCTCGATTCCTTTTTCCGTGGCCGCCTCGACCAGGTATGAATCCTCAAGAGGCGTCAGAAGAACATCGTAGCCCTTGTCCGCGAAAGGCCCTGTTCCCATGGAATTGCAGAAGCAGGTTTCACCGTACGCAGTGCAGTTTACAGCTGCTATCCATTTCTCCCTTCTGCTCTTCTCGTAGATGTTGTCCCTGAAATCATCCAGGTAGAACTTGTCCATGTAGTTTATGCCGTACAGGTCACAGGCCCTTACTCCGAAAAGCAGTCTCTTAGTCTCAGGGACATTCCCCGGCTGGCTTATGCCTATGTTTCCGCTTTCTTCAGACCAGTCGAACAGCCTTTCCCTTTCCTTGAAAAAGTATTCCTTTACCGGGAAGGCAAAGTTGATGTAATCCGTTGTGAACCCGCTTTTTTCGTAAGGGAGGAGCATAACCTGGTCATCCTCATACTGAGGTGTATAGACTTCGAATGCTTTGGACCATTTGTCGAGAATATCAGTTAAATTTTTCTTTCTAAGTATATACACTTATCTCACCCCCTCAACCTTTACTGCGCATACCTTGTATTCGGGTATCTGAACAACGGGATCCATATTCTTGCCTATTAGCTTGTTGACAGCCGCTTCCTTGAAATGGAACGGAATGAATACTACTCCCCGCTTTATCCTATCAGTGATGCGTGCCTCTGTAACAATTTCTCCGACTTTTGATGTAACCCTGACTCTGCTGCGCTCCCTTAATCCCAGTGCCTTTGCATCTTCAGGGTTGATCTCCATGAAGCTGTGAGGCTGTTCCCTCTCCAGCGCCCAGGAGCGCCTCGTCATTGTGCCTGTGTGGTAGTGCTCGTTTATCCTTCCAGTCGTCATGATGAAAGGATACTCTGCAGTGGATATCTGGTCTGTAGCCTCGTAGTCATTTATGGAGAATTTGCCCAAGCCTCTGCTGAACTTACCTGAATGAAGGAATTTTGTTCCAGGATGGTCGATCTGAGGGCAAGGCCACTGCAGTCCGCATTCCTGAAGCCTTTCATAGGTTATCCCTCCGTAGGTCGGTACCAGACCCCTTATCTCTTCCATGACATCTCCCGGCGATTCGTAATCCGCAGGATATCCCATGGCTTTCGTGAGCTCCCTCAGGATTTCCCAGTCAGGCTTGCTGTCCCCTACAGGTTTTATTGCTTCCCTTATCCTCTGGACTCTCCTTTCAGTGTTTGTGAAGGTTCCGTCCTTCTCTATGAAGCTGGCGCCCGGCAGCACGACTGTTGCCAGCTTGGCTGTTTCGGTCATGAATATATCCTGCACTATCAGGAGGTCAAGGCTTTCCATCGCTTCCTTGACATGTTTGAGATCCGGATCTGAAAGCATAGGGTTTTCCCCTACGATGTAGAGAGCTTTCGTGGTTCCGTTGATGGCACCGTCCATCATCTCGCCAACTGTCATGCCTTCCTCGCTTGAGAAGCCCTCGCCCCAGACAGCCGCAAATTTTTTGTGCACTGCTTCATCCTTAAGGGACTGGTAGCCCGGCAGGTAATTCGGAAGCGCTCCAACGTCGCAGGCTCCCTGGACGTTGTTCTGGCCCCTGAGGGGGTTGATGCCTGTGGATTCCCTTCCTATCTGTCCAGTGATCAGTGAAAGGTTGGCAAGCGCACTGACGTTCTTGGTGCCGGTGATATGCTGGGTTATGCCCATGGCGTATACTATTGAGGATGTTCCGGCCTTAGCGTAAGCCCTTGCCATTTCCCTTACAATGTCTGCATCTATGCCGGCGATTCCGGAAACGTACTCCGGAGTGTATTTTTCTATAGAGGCTTTGAAATTTTCGAAGCCTTCTGTTGAATTCTCGATGAATTCCTTGTTGTAAAGATTTTCTGTCACGATAACATTCAGCATGCCGTTTATAAGCGCCAGGTTGCTTCCAGGCGTGATCGGTGCATAGATTTCCGCAAATTCCGCAAGCGGGATTCTCCTCGGGTCTGCAACCATAAGCTTGGCGCCTTTGTTCTTCACAGCGTTCATTATCCTCATTCCAACAAGGGGATGCTGTTCGGTGGTGTTTGAGCCGATTACGAATATGACGTCCGTATCCTCGAGCTCTTCGATTGAGTTTGTCATTGCTCCGCTTCCGAATGCCGCGGCCAGACTGGCCACTGTAGGGCTGTGTCAGAGGCGGGCGCAGTGATCTATGTTGCTAGTGTGGAGCACCGCCCTCGCAAGCTTGACCATGAGATAGTTCTCTTCGTTTGTGCAGCGGGCGGAAGTAAGCATTCCTACAGAGTCAGCTCCGTCTCTCTTTATTATTTTCTTAAGCCTGCCGCTGATGAACGCCATTGCTGTTTCCCAGTCCGTCTCCTTGAAGCTGCCGTCCTCCTGCTTTATCAGGGGATGCTTCAGCCTGTCTGGATGGTTGACGTAGCTGAAGCCTCGCCATCCTTTAACGCAGAGTTTCCCCTTGCTTACAGGATGATCGTTCTTTGGGGTGACACCCACCACTTCATTGTTTTCAACGTTCAAATAAAAATTACATCCGCAACCGCAGTATCCGCAGGTTGTTAGTACCTTTTTCATCCCGCTCCTCCCTTTCTTTTTACTTCATTATATAGACTTCAGGCTGTGGGAACAAGGTTTCTGATCACCACAGCCTGTGATTTTAATAAAAGCTATATTTCATTCTGCTGCATGCAGGCCTTGATCGTCTGTTTTGCAAGGATTGAAGTTGTTACAGATCCCACCCCTGCAGGAACCGGTGTTATCATGGCGGCCTTCGAGAGGCAGTCCTCGGTATCTACATCCCCGCACATGTTGCCGTTCTCGTCCACGTTTATTCCTACGTCGATAACCACAGCGCCTTCCTTGACGTAGCTTGAGTCGATCATCTTTGCCCTGCCTATGCCGACCACGAGGATGTCAGCCTCCGAGCATACCGCAGGCATGTTTTCTGTCCTCGAATGGCATATTGTGACTGTTGCGTTTTCGTTGAGCAGAAGCATGGATACCGGTTTCCCGACAACCATTGACCTCCCGACAACCACAGCCTTTTTGCCTTTCATAGGAACCTTGTAGTATTTCAGGATCTCCATGACAGCAGACGGCGTGCAAGGCGCAAAGCCTGTCTCATCGTTCTCCATCACCTTCGCCACGTTGACCGGGCTGAAACAGTCCACATCCTTCTCAGGAGTTATGACATACTTTATGACTTTTTCATCAAGCTGCTTTGGGAACGGCCTGAAGGTCAGTATGCCGTTAACCGACTTGTCTTCGTTTATCTTCTTCAGCTCTGCTATGAAGTCATCCTGGGATATGTCAACGGGAAGCTCCTTCACCTCAGCCAGCATTCCGATTGCTTCACATCTTTTCAGCGCACCTCTTTCATAGGCGAGGTCGCTCGGGTCCGCTCCCACTCTCACGATCGCAAGCTTTGGGGTTATTGATTTTGACTTAAGCATCTCGACCTTTTGGATCAGCTCTTCGCTTATGGCATCCGCCACTGGTTTTCCTTTAATTATCTCTCCCATATCCGGTCTCCTTTTAAATAATTCTTTATCTTTAGCCTGTTATAGCCTTCTCAACAGATTCATAAATATCATCCGCCTTTTTGCTGTACTTCTCAACAAGGCTGTTCAGCTCTGCCTCTATATCTTTCTTCAGCTTCTCATCCTTCATAATGTTGGTATTGATCAATACATTGAGCTTTGCACCAAGCAGTGCAGCTTTTGCAAAGTATGCGCCCACGCCGACATCGCTTATGGCTATCCTTGTGCCTTTCTTGCCGTATTCCTCGAGTAGGTCAAGCGCCTTGCAGCAGCTTCTTGCAATATCCAGCGGAACCATGGTCGCCCCCACCAGCGCACCCTGAAGAACTCTTTCCCTGACCGCCTTTTCCTCCTCCGTGTTTTTTGGGAGTCCGTAAGCTTGGGAGAGGGGAAAGAATGCTTCTGCATCCTTGTCCACAAGCTTAATCAATTCTATCATAACAGCTTCGGATTTAACCAGAAGCTCCTTTATTTCCTCTTCTACGTCCTGGTACTTCTTCTTTCCCAGGGTTAAATTGCCAACCATGCTTCCGAGCGCCATTCCAAGAGCACCCACATAAGCGCTTGCTCCTCCGCCGCCTGGTACAGGCTCTTTGGAACTAAGCATGTTCAAAAATTCGGTACAGCTTTTTTCAAGCATTATAAATTACC
>JAGFXP010000037.1 GCA_017861315.1 Bacillota bacterium
CTACTTCGCCTGCGCCGTACTGTCCGGGAGGTATCTCGCCTTCAAATTCCGCGTAATCCAGAGGGTGGTCCTCCACCTGCACCGCAAGCCTTTTCTCCTTGGGGTCCAGGCTGGGTCCCTTTGGAACCGCCCAGCTCTTCAGCACTCCTTCCAGCTCCAGCCGGAAATCATAATGAAGATTTCTTGCTTTGTGCTTCTGGACAACAAAGATCAGCGGGCCTTCCGCGCCCTTTCCGTCTCCGGCAGGCTCCGGGGACCTCGCGAAGTCCCTCTTCTGCCTGTATCCAAGAAGTTTGTCATTTTCATGGTCCATATTGCAGCGTCACCTCTTCCCTTCAGCTATAGAGCCTTTTTAGCTTTCGACGGAGTTTTGGCCTTTAGGCTTTTCCTTAGAAGCTCGGTTAAGTCTATGACTTCTGCCCCGGTGGCCGCTTCTTCCTCTGCTCCCTTCTCCAGGACCGTTTCGATCTGGCCTTTCTTTACCTTTTCATCAACAAGCGCCATGACCTTTTCAGTGAACGAATCCTTCAGCTTTGCCGGATCCCAGTGTTCGGCCATCGAACCGACAAGCTGCTCCGCCATGGCGATCTCCCGTTCGGTCAATCCTGCAGTCCCTTCTTCAGGCAGTCCGATATCACCGGTATGGCGTATCTGGTGTTCCCAGCGCAGGAGGATAAGGACAAGCGCGCGGCCTTCGGGAACTATTGCCGCTGCGTGCTGCTTGTTATGTATGACAATCCTTGCAATCCCGACCCTGTTTGTCTTGTGCAGCGTCTCGCGAAGCAGAGCGTAGGCCTTTTCCGCATTTTTTGCCGGAGCAAGGTAATAAGGCTTCTCGAAGTATTCCGGCTTTATCTCGTCAGCATGCACGAATGATTCAAGCTCGATCGTCTGGGTGCTCCTGACCAGAGCATTCCTTATCTCGTCATCGGTCAGGATGACATAGCTCCCCTTTTCATAGGCTATACCTCTTACAATGTTGTCTTTTTCAATTTCCTCACCCGTATTCTTGTTTATGCGCTTGTAGCCCACCGGATCCATCGTCCGCTTGTCTATCCAGTCGAAGTCCAGACCGGTCTCATTCGTTGCCGATATAAGCGCCACAGGAATATTGACAAGCCCGAAGCTTATCGCACCGTTCCAGATAGTCCTGGTATTCCCTGCCATTTTACCAACCCCTCTCAGCAAACCACCTTTGAATTCACAGAATATTTTGACCAAATTATACCACATTCTTACATCCAAGGCTATCTCAAAGAAAAAAACCGCGGCATTTTCTGCCGCGGTCCCGTGATTATCGTTTCTATTAATCAAAGGACATCGTTAGCCCCCTGCTTGTGATCATGTTCTTTCCTCTGATTTTTGAAAGGTAGAGATTCGAATCGGCCTCTCCTACCAGCGAATCAACGTCGGTTTCAGCCTGAGCGGCCGCATTGAACTCGGCCAAACCCGCACTGAAGGTAGGTTTTATCCCGATGCTTCTAAAGCAGGCCTCCTGGAAGGATTTCGAGATTCTTTCCAGGGCTTTTATCAGCATTCCCGAGGCCGCTCCCTGGAACACGATCATGAACTCCTCTCCGCCGAAACGCCCCACAATGTCCTGCTTCCTTGTGTTTGCAAGTGCTGCAGCGCAGAAATGGCTGATAACCTTATCCCCGCTGATATGGCCGTAGCTGTCGTTGATAGCTTTGAAATTGTCGAAATCGATGAGGGCCACCGTGAATTCCTTTCCCGCTGCGGTGAGTCTTCTCAGGGTGCCCATCAGGGCGTACTTGTTGATGGTGCCCGTCGCCATATCCAGGGACAGCCTGTAGTTGAGCAGCTCCTCGTATTCCTTCTGAATGGTTATGTCTGCGAATGACACGATTGCGAAAAAATCGCCCTCGTTGTCGATCCTCGATGCGCTGACCTTGAACCATTTTTTCAGTTCCTGCCCGTCGATGATAAATTTGTGATCTATTATTGTGTCCGGAATGCTTATCCCGCTGCAAAGCACCGAACTCATTCCGCCTCTCAGTTCGCATTCCCTGCATGCATCGCAATCCCCGCAGGTTTTGCCGCTGCCGCTGACTACAGAGCAGTTGAACAGGTTTCCGAATCTCCGGCCCTTTATATCCTTTTGGTCGAGATTGAACATGTTGAACATATAGGCGTTCGCATCACGTATAGATGTGTCCCTGTTGACAAGGATGAGTCCAACGGGAGAATTTTCAAAAACAGCCTGAAACATTTTTGCTGATTGCTCTGACATAGTTCCATTTCTCCTCACTTATATAAATATTTATATTATATACAACAAATGTAAAAATGTACATGAATTGCGTGATAGAATATAAATAATATATTATTATTAAAGGAGATAAGCCATGAAAGAAGAGACCACCAGATCAATACCTGTTTTTCTTTTCAGAGTTATAGCAATTCATTTTCTGACATACTATTTCTTCGGCATGCTTGCCTCGAGAGTCTTTCATTACGAAACGATCCTGGGCCTTCCGGTGATCCGCGATTACATGCTTGGCTACGGGGATGCTTCTGTTGTATGGGGCCCGCTGGTACAGCCTGTCAGAGGGCTTATACTCGGCTGCGCGCTGCTGCCCTTCCGAGGTTTTCTTGCAGAGAAAAAATACGGATGGCTTTACCTGTGGCTTGTGTTTGTGGGCATCGGCATACTTTCGCCCCCTGCGGCCGCACCATGCTCCATCGAAGGCATGATCTATACCAGGCTGCCGCTCTGGTACCACCTTATGGGACTTCCTGAAATACTTCTTCAGACACTGGCCTTCAGCACCCTGGTCCACCTTTACATGCGCTATCCTGCCGGAGTAGTGCGGTCCCTGCCGCCTGTATTCGGGGCCCTTCTGCAGTCACTTGCCGGGGCGTGCTTCGCTTTCATCGGCTACGCAGTTTTCTCCGTACTCTACGCTCTGACAGCAGGCGTCCAAATCAATGCGGAGGCAAACCTTAGCCTGAAGGTGCAGGGGCTTTTTATAGCTCCATTCCTTCTGAATTTTGCTGCGATAGCTTTTTTGAACATGAGCAAACGGTTCATCGGCATCAGACGGATTAGCCTCTTCCTAATAATATGGCTCTGCAACGCGGTGCTGATCGCCGCTTACCAGCAGCTTGTTATGGGCGGCGCCAATCCACTGTTCGCAATAGCCGCACCTATCCTGCCTTCCCTGATCGTTGCTGCCGTTGCCTCGAAAAAATCCTCAGCCTGAAGATTTTATTGTTCAGCTGAGGGATATAACAGTTTTGCCGCATTCTTTTCAATTATCATAGTGGCGTCCGGATGAAGCTGAATAATCGAAGAAGGCACTTCCGGGCATATTTTGCCTTTTACGGTCTTGTAAATTGCAGCAGCTTTAGCTTCTCCATTTGCGAGAAGCAGCAGTTTCCTTGACTGCATTATGGTCTTGATGCCCATGCTTATAGCAGTTGTAGGGACATCATCCCTTGAACTGAAGAATCTGGAATTATCTTCGATTGTAATTTCATCCAGCTCGACAAGATGGGTTTCCGCTTCGAAATTTATATCGGGCTCATTAAAGCCTATGTGCCCGTTAGCACCTATCCCCAAGACCTGCAGATCGATCCCGCCCTTTTCTTTGATCTTCTGCTCGTATCTCCTGCATTCCTCATCAATGTTTTTTGCCATTCCGTTTGGAATATGCGTGTTCTTCTTTTTAACGTTTATATGCTTGAAGAAATTGTGATGCATGTAGTAGTAATAGCTTTGAGTGCTTTCTCTGCTTAGTTTGCAGTATTCGTCCAGATTGAAAATGGTGACATCCGAAAAATCCACTTCCCTGTTTTCATACATCTTTATCAGTTCTTTGTACATGCCAAGCGGCGTATCTCCTGTGGCCAGGCCCAATACGCAATCAGGCTTCAGGATAACCTGGCTGCATACGATTGCCGCTGCCTTTTTACTCATTTCTTCATAAGTATCTGCTGTTATTATTCGCATCCAAATCACTTCCCTGCATTATTTTTCAAATATTATTCTGCCTTCCGATATGGATAAATCCACTTCAAGTCTCTCGTCAAATATGATCAAATCCGCATCCTTCCCTTTTTCTATGCTTCCCTTTGTGCCATCCATATTGATAAGCCTTGCAGGATTTATGCTTGCCAATGCCACAGCTTCATGGATCTCAAGGTCAGTGTGCTTCAGCATATTGAATACCGCCCTGTTCAGCGTCAGTATGCTTCCCGCCAAAGTTCCGTCTGCAATTCTTGCCGAATCATTGTCCACAGTTACCTCCCGTCCTCCCAGATCCCAGCACCCGTTTCTCATGCCGCAGGCTCTCATGGCGTCTGTGATCAATATCATCTTGCCTCTTCCTTTAGCGTTCAGCAAGATCTGAAACAAAGCGGGGTGTACGTGCAGCGTATCCGCTATCAGTTCAAAACTCAAATCGCTGTATAGTACGGCTCCTGCCGCACCCGGTGCTCTGTGATGGAGGGCCGGCATTGCATTGAACATATGGGTGGCGCTGCTTATTCCGTTCCTGACAGCCTCCATGGCGGTTTCATAATCAGAGTTTGTATGTCCCATCGAAAGCACTATGCCTCTGCTTGCGGCTTCTTTGATGAACCTGAATCCAGGATCCTCTTCAGGGGCTATGGTTATTATTTTTATGATGTCTATATAGTTTTCAATGAATTGAAAATCAGGCTTTACTATATGGTTCTCGTCATGGGCTCCCTTGCGTTTGCGGCTTATGAAGGGACCCTCCAGGTGAACTCCAAGAATCTTTGCTCCACTGAAGCTTTCTGACCTGGCTGATCTGACGGCATCCAGAGCCTTATATATCTTTTCTCTTTCCATAGTCATAGTAGTCGGCAGAAATGCTGTGACCCCGTTTTCAGCCAGGGCTTCACTTATAGTTCTGAGATCTGATATTCCGCCATCCATAGTATCTTTCCCGCCAGCGCCATGTATATGAACATCAATGAACCCCGGCGAAACATATTTCCCCCGGGCATCTATCACCTTATATATTTTTTTAGCAATATCGCTCTCTTCATAAACCCTGATGTCCAGGATGTCAATTATCTTGTCGTTGAATACTATCACCTTGTCCTGCAGGACTTCATTTTCCAAAATAATCCTGCCGCCTTTTATGCAGGCAATATTTTTATCCATCGTTTATCACCGGCCTTCATCTCATTATACTATTATATAGCAAGTCTGTTTTAAAAAATCATGTTCATATTAGGTTTATATTTCTGTGATATACTTAAAGTATTAAAGCGAAATAAGAAAGAAGGGATCAACATGTGTTTGATACCATTACCGCATAAAACCACCCTGCATGACGGGGTTTTTTCTATAAGCCACAATACCTCCATCGTACTCGATTCGGCACAGAATTACAACGATTTTGAAACAGCGAAGCTGCTTCAGAAGGAGATTGAAAAGACTATAGCCATAAAGCTTCCGATAAAAAAAACGCTCCGGTTTGCAGATGATTATGCCGGGAGCTGCATATATTTTGAATATGTCAGCATGGAAAAAGGTATGGAGGCCTATGAACTCACTGTCCGGCCGAACAGGATCACAATTTCAGCTTGCAGCAGCCGTGGTTTTCTGTACGGGGCGTCTACGCTGATCCAGCTTTGCAGGATAAACCGGGGAGAAATAGGCTGCATGGATATAGCCGATGAACCCTCCTATCCCAACAGGGGCTATATGCTCGATGTGAGCCGTGGAAGGGTTCCAACCATGGAAAGCCTGAAAGTTCTGATCGACCGGTTGTCCATTTATAAAATAAACCAGCTCCAGCTCTATATGGAGAACTGTTTGCGTTTGGACGGTTTCGAGGAGATATGGTCCCAGACCGATCCTTTCTTGCCGGAAGAAATCCTGGAGCTGGATCATTACTGCAGCATAAGAGGCATCGAACTTGTGCCATGCATAGCCACCTTTGGACATCTGTACGATCTGCTGCGTTCATGCAGCTTCGGCAAATACAGGGAGATTGACAAAGAGAAGGCTGAGCCCTTTACCTGGTATAACCGCATGAGATACCACACCATCAATGTATCCGATCCTGAAAGCTTTACCCTTATCACCGGTATTCTCGACCAATATCTGCCTTTGTTCCGCAGCGATAAAATAAACATCTGCTGCGATGAAACATATGATCTTGGCAAGGGCAGAAGTGCAAACCTGGCCCAAAAGATGCAATACGGGGAGCTGTACCTTTCTTATGTCAACAGGCTGGTGGATTATCTTCAGGACAAAGGTAAAAATGTGATGATCTGGGGAGATATCGTGCAAAAACACCACGAGGAGATGGGTGAGCTTAATTCACAGGTTACCTGCCTCAACTGGTATTATGGTTACGGCGCCAGGGAAGAAATCGTTAAAATCTTCTCTGACCATGGCTGGAAACAGTACGTATGTCCCAGCGTTTCCGGTTACAGCCGCTTGGTAAATGCCTATGACATGAGCTTTACGAACATCAGGGAGATGGCGAAGTTGGGCAGCCAGTACAATGCCGAGGGATTTCTTAACACCGACTGGGGAGACAGCGGCAATATCAATATGCCGGCTCTTGCCATTCCATGCATGATTTACGGCGCTGCTCAGGGATGGAACGTGGAGGACGACAGGGATTTCACAACCATAGACCAGGCTATTTCTTTAGTGGAATATGGAGATCACGGCAAAAATCTGGTGGGACTGCTGCGCAAACTCTCCCGGCAGGATATAGTCATTTTTAACGATTTGGCTTTTTTCAGGGATTATAAAATCTACAATCAGCTCCATGATGATTGCGGGGTCATACTCTATGAGAAGGCTAAGAATGCAATTATGCAGGTTACAGAGAGCCAGCTTAAGGATGCAGCTGCAGAGTGCAGGGAGATCTTCGATTGCCTCAAGCAGAATGAAAGCGCAACCAAGGCGAAGCATCAGGGGAAAATGTCGGAATATCTTCTTGCGGCGCGCGGAGTGGCTCTGATGCAGGAGCTGGCGCTTTTCATCAAACAACGCGAGTACAAGCAGGATGTGCAGCCTCTGGGTACGCCTTTTGAACTGGCTGGCAAGCTGGAGTACTGGCTTATGGATTACTGCAAGGAATGGAGGACCGTGAGCCGCGAGAGCGAATTGTACCGGATAAAGGAATTTATTTGGCAGATCTGCTCCATCCTCAGGAATTACGAAATAAGATGAGAAAACAACAGCAGCCTGAATCATATGATTCAGGCTGCTGTTGCCTGCAGGTGTTTTTCATCACTTAATATCAGCAAAGTGGTCCATGATTTTCGCCCAGATTTTTTGTGTTTCCTGAAACTCCTGATAATGTTTTTTTACGTTCTTATTGTATTTCTCAAGTTCTTTTGAAATGTTCATGAAAGCAGGATCATCGAAATAGGCACATATTTTTGGCAGCGATTCTTTAAGCTGTTCACGCATTTTTGCTATTTTCTCTTCGTATTGATCCGGCTGCGTAATATAGATCAGCAATGGTTTGTAACGGATCCAGCCTATGCATGCTTTGTAAAAACGATTAATGATCTGTTCGCTGTCAGCCTTGATGAACTTCAACCGGATTGGAAGAACCCCTTCTAAAAGGTGGTTATAGGTAGCAAACCCATCATGGAAAGTATAACATGGCACTTTCAATACTTTTCTATCGCTTAGGCAGGTGCTTAAGAAAGTATCTTCGCCTCTCGCCCCCGGCGGATTGTAAAACGGATAAACACGGCGAGGCTTTGTAAGGTTGATGCACAGATTTGCACCCGAGATGAATTTGGCATGGTTTATTTCCTTAACCTCTTCGGACTGATTGGTGGTCAATATCTTTGTATCAGCATAGGTTACCCCGCCGTTTTCCATGACGGCTTTCAATGTATCCCAATTTATGATGTCATTGCTTATGGCCTCTATGAACGACCGGAAGTCGTTTTCTGCCAAAGTTTCGTTGAATTCCATATACGGGATAGGCGATATATAGCCGCAGTGGTGTCCGTGGGTTATGTCCGCTTTGCTGATATGCTGGAGATGATTCAACAGAACATGCTGTCCTCCCCAAATTGTGGTGCTGTGCGTATTGGTCACAGCCATCGGATATTCGTCGTCGTCGAGAAAAATCAGATAATCGATCTTTTGTTTTATTGCATAATACAGCACAGCGTTACGCTTTGCAGCATATCCCTTGCCGAATATCAGGCTTGCCTCGTTTAAACCGATTACGTTTTCCTTGATCAGATATTCGATTTCATCTTTGATATTGGCGCCGGTAATGAATGTGCTGCTGTCGATCTGCTCGACCAGTTCAGGGTGTATATTGGTGTAGTCCGTCCTTTTGGTCTTATTGTAATCAAGATCATATGCGACAAAAAGATTCAAACTGACCTTCTTGTTTTCCACAAGACCGGAATCCTGCCAGTTGTATATGTTGGTCCTCAGCACTCTTTGGAAAGTCTTTCTTCCAGTAGCAAAACCGATCCCGACCTTTATGTTTTTGACATTCTGCATTTCATCACTCCCTTTCAATTGAGAAAAGCTGGTAAACAATCTATTAACTCAATTATAGCACAAATATTCAAAATAGTGTTGAAATGATGATGCGCTCGTCAAAAAGCCAGGTTAGGATAATCCTACCTGGCCAGGCTCTAACCTACCAATGCGTTTTTAATCTCCGAAATGAATTTCGCTGTACTTTCAACAGCTTCCTCCTTATCCTTTGCTTCTGCGATTTTTCTTATTACAGCACTTCCCACAATAACCGCATCGCAGCAATCCTTATATTTCTTCGCCATTTCCGGCCCGGAGATGCCGAAGCCCAGAGCCTTCGGCATGTCGGTATACTGCGACACTATGCCCATGTATGCGCCGATATCCGTGCCGATCTCCTGCCTCACGCCTGTGACTCCATTCGTGGAAACGCAGTAGACAAAGCCTTTTCCGTTATCTGTGATTTTCTTTATCCTGTCCTTTGAGGTCGGAGCGACGAGGGGGATAAGATAGACTCCGTACCTGTCGGCAATCTCCAGAATATCCTTCCTCTCTTCTATGGGCAGATCAGGTATTATTACGCCGTCAACTCCCGCACCGCTGCACTCGCTCAGGAACTTTTCAATACCGTATTTGAAAACCGAATTGTAATACACAAGGTACACAAGGGGAACCTGGCTCACATCCCTTATCTTCATGACGGTTCCCATAATCCCCGATATTTTTGCGCCGCCATTGAGCGCCCTGTTGGAGGACTCCTGTATTATAACCCCGTCCGCAAGGGGATCCGAGTATGGGATCCCGAGTTCAATGATGTCTGCCCCTGCCCGCTCCATGGCAAGCACGAGCTCGACGGTGGTTCCCAGATCCGGGTCCCCCGCCGTGACAAAAGGTATCATAGCCTTTTCGTTCTTTTCCCTGAGCCTTTTAAACTTCTCATCTATCCTGTTCATCTTTCTACCCCGCTTTCAAATTTTTTATATGTTGAGGAGCGCCGCTATGGTATCTACATCCTTGTCCCCTCTTCCTGACAAGTTCACAACCACTATTTTATCCCGGTCAAGGCCCGGCGCAAGCTTTATGGCCTCTGCCAGCGCATGGGCGCTCTCTATGGCCGGGATGATGCCCTCGGTGCCGCAGAGCTCCATGAATGCCTCCACGGCCTCGCTGTCCGTGGCAGGCACGTATTTCGCCCTTCCGGTTTCCCTAAGGTGCGCATGCTCAGGACCTATTCCCGGATAGTCAAGCCCTGCAGATATGGAATATACGGGCATTATCTGGCCGTCGTCATCCTGCAGGAGATACGTCATCATTCCGTGGAGAACACCGAGCGAGCCCTTTGCCATGGTAGCCGCATGCATGTCGGTGTCTACTCCGTGTCCCGCTGCCTCAACGCCTGTAAGCGCCACTTCCTTGTCCTCAATGAAAGGATAGAAAATCCCTATGCAATTGCTCCCTCCGCCCACGCACGCTATTATGTGGTCGGGCAGCCTGCCTTCCTTCTCCAGTATCTGCTCCTTCACCTCGTCGCCGATTACTCTCTGGAAATCCCTGACCATCGTCGGATAGGGATGCGGACCTACTGCGGAACCGATTATATAGAAGGTGTCCTCTATGTTTTCCACCCAGTTCCTCATAGCCTCGTTTACGGCATCCTTCAGGGTGCCTGTGCCCGATGTCACCGCCGTAACCCTGGCCCCGAGCATTTTCATCCTGACCACGTTAAGGGCCTGCCTGTGGATATCCTCCTCTCCCATGAATATTTCGCATTCCATGCCGAACATTGCCGCCGCTGTGGCTGTGGCCACCCCGTGCTGCCCTGCTCCGGTCTCTGCTATGACCCTTTTCTTTCCCATCCTCCTGGCAAGCAGCGCCTGCCCTAAAGCGTTGTTGATTTTATGGGCCCCTGTATGGTTGAGGTCCTCCCTCTTAAGATAAATCTTCGCTCCCCCGAGCTTTCTTGTCAGATTGTCAGCATAGTATAGAGGTGTTTCCCTTCCGCAGTATTCCCTCAGGTAGTACCTGTACTCCTCCAGGAACTTTTCGTCATTGATCGCTTTTTCATACTCCTCCTCGAGCTCTATCAGCACGTTCATTATTGTCTCAGGCGCATACTGCCCCCCGAATTTTCCAAATCTGCCGTTCATTTTATACTCCTCACTTTCTCAATAAAGTATTTTATTTTCTTATAACTTTTCATTCCGTCTTCCTCCACGCCGCTGGAAACATCCACACACCACGGCTTGACTTTCCCTATGGCCTTTTCAACATTCTGCAGGTTCAGGCCGCCTGCAAGTATCAGGTTTTTATCTGTTTTCAGGTTCTGCAGCAGGTTCCAGTCGAAGCTTATTCCGCTGCCGCCCCTGGCCCCACCTGCACAGCTGTCGAGCAGGACCGCCTCAACCTCCATCGAGCAGATCCTGTCCAGCTTTTCAAGGCTTGAAGCCACTCCCGCTTCGATTGCCCCCACCCTCCATATCCTGAATCCCCTGAGCGCATCAATATATTCCTCGCTCTCATTCCCGTGGAGCTGTATCACGTCAAGCTTCAGACATTCAGCGTAATGCCTTACCGTCTCCAGCTCCTGGTCCTGGAACACCCCGACTCTGCCGATACAGCTGTCCAGGGCGCCTATCAGCTCACCGGCTTCCCTCAGGCCAACCGCCCTCCTGCTCCTGGCGAACACGAAGCCCGCGTAATCGGGCAGAAGTTCGTTCAGGCAGTCTACGTCCGAACTCCTTTTTATTCCGCAAACCTTTATCCTAGTCATGGCGGCCGCCTCTGGACCTTGTGATGAAGTCCCTGATCCTTGCCGGCTCGTCCAGGTTTCTCATAAAGGTTTCGCCGATCAGCACCGCATCCACACCCAGCCCCTTCAGGTATCTTATATCCTCGGGCGTCCTTATGCCGCTTTCAGAAACCTTCACTATGCCCCCTGGAATATGCCTTATGAGCTTTTCGGTGTTGCTCAGGCTGACCTCGAAGGTCGTCAGGTCCCGGTTGTTTATCCCTATGATGCCGCAGCCGGCGTTCATCACATTGTAGAGTTCCATATAGTCGTGAACCTCAGCGAGGACGCCGAGCTCCAGTTCAAGGGCCAGGTCATGGAATCTCTTGAACTCTTTTCCGAGGACTGATGCAATGAGAAGGACCGCATCTGCTCCCAGTGCCTTTGACTGGAAAAGCTGGTATTCATCTACGATAAAGTCCTTTCTCAGCACAGGCTTCCGGATTGCTTTCCTGACTTCCGGGATGTAGCTGTCGTCCCCGAGGAAATACTCCTTTTCAGTCAGCACCGATACCGCATCAACATCAAGCTCCTCGTAGATCTCTGCAGTCTTCACCGGATCGAAGCCATTCCTTATTATCCCTTTGGAGGGCGAGGCTCTTTTTATTTCGGCTATTATGGAGATGCATCCCGTATCAATTGAAGCCCTGAAGTCTCTTTTATCCCCTTCCTCGAGCAGAGGAATAAGCCTGTCCAGCGGCAAATATTCCTTTTCCCTTTCTATCTGGGCCTTCTTGTATGCAACTATTTCATCAAGTATCACCTATTTCCCTCCCCCCTGGCACGATCCGCTGTAGCTTATAAGCTCCTGAAGCTTTTCAAATGCAGCGCCGGAATCTATTATCTCTTGTGCAAGCCCCACTCCCTCTTTCATGCTCCTGCATGCATTCCCCACATAAAGCGCCGCCGCGCTGTTTATGATCACTATATCCCTCTTCGGGCCTTTTGCGCCTCCGAGTATCTCCATTATCGCCGCGGCGTTTTCCTTCGCGCTGCCGCCCTTTATCTCGTCAGTGCGGGCCGGCCTGATCCCCAGCTCTTCCGGAACGATTATATAATCGACTACCCTTCCGTCCCTTATCTCGCTCACATGGGTTGCGGCGGTTGTCGTGATCTCGTCCAGTCCGTCATCCCCGCATACTACCATTGCTTTCTCCGAGCCGAGGTTCAGGAGCACGTTTGCCATAATGTTGGTAAGGCTCTTGTCGTAAACCCCGAGGATCTGGCCTTTTACAAACCCCGGGTTTGTGAGTGGACCCAGTATATTGAATATGGTCCTGATGCCCAGCACCTTTCTTGTGCCTGCAACATGCCTCATCGCTTTATGGTAGTTCTGTGCGAACAGGAAAGCCATTCCCTTCTCCTCTATGCATCTGGCGGCATCCTCCGAGCCAAGCTCAATATTAAGGCCAAGCTCCGCGAGCACATCCGCACTTCCGCTCCTGCTGGAAACCGCGCGGTTTCCGTGCTTGGCGACCTTGACTCCGCCTGCAGCTGCGACAATCGCAACCGCGGTGGATATGTTGAAGGTTTTCCCCCCGTCTCCGCCGGTACCGCAGGTGTCGATTACATATTCAGACCTCAGCTTTACATGGGTTGAATTGTCCCGCATTGCCCTGGCGCAGCCTGTAATCTCCTGTATTTTTTCACCTTTCATGCACAGCCCCACCAGGAAGGCCCCTATCTGGGACTCCGTGCCAATCCCTCTCATAATCTCGTCCATGGCACCGTATGCCTCCTGCTCGCTCAAATCCTCTCTGACTACGATCTTTTTAATTGCTTCCTGTAACATTGCATACCTCCATTATAAAATTCCGCATAATATCTTTTCCGTTTTCCGTAAATATGGATTCCGGATGGAACTGGACTCCGTAAACATCATAATCCCTATGCTTCATTGCCATTATAGCTCCGTCGTCCAGGCTTCTGGCTGTTACCACAAGCTCCTCTGGCAGCGCTTCCTCGTCAACCACCAGCGAATGGTATCTCATCACCCTTATATCTCCCTCAGCGCCCCTGAACAGCTTGTCATTTTCGTGCCTTATCACAGATGTCTTTCCGTGCTTCACCACTCCGGCCCGCACAACCTTTCCTCCGTAGGCGTATCCTATTGCCTGGTGCCCCAGGCAGATTCCGAGGATGGGGATACTGCGGCCGAATTCCCTTATCACCTCAACGCATATTCCTGCATTTTCAGGAATCCCCGGCCCGGGCGACAGCACTATGCCTTGGGGTCCCATCGCCTTTATATCTTCTATGCTTATCTCGTCATTCCTCGCCACCCGGATGTCGACCTGCAGCTCCCCGATATACTGGCAGAGGTTGTAGGTAAAGGAATCATAATTATCTATTACAAGGATCAATCAGATCACCTCCTTCATGGCCATGGCCTTGTTCAATGTTTCCATATACTCTGATTCCGGCACGCTGTCATGTACTATCCCCGCCCCGGCCTGGACATATGCATAACCGTCCTTGAAAAGTATCGTCCTTATAGCTATGCAGGTATCCATATTCCCGTTGTGGGAGAAATACCCCACTGCCCCCGCATACATTCCCCTTTTGCTCTCCTCAAGCTCGTCAATTATTTCCATCGCCCTTATTTTAGGCGCCCCCGATACTGTTCCGACAGGCAGGCAGGCGCTCAGGGCTTCAAAGCAGGTCAGGCCTTTTTTCAGCTTCCCCGACACCATGGATACTATGTGCATGACATGTGAATAGAAATCCACTTCCATGAAACGGTCAAGCTTGACTGTTCCGAATTCGCTGATCCGCCCTATGTCGTTCCTGCCCAGATCCACCAGCATTACATGTTCGGCTTTTTCCTTTTCGTCCTCAAGGAGCTCTCTCTTAAGCCTGAAATCCTCTTCGCTGTTCTTTCCCCTTTTTCTCGTCCCTGCTATCGGATTTGTTTTTACGGTGTCGCCGTTTACCGTGACCAGTGCCTCCGGTGAAGATCCGGCCGCCTGGAAGCTCCCGAAATCGATAAAGAACAGGTACGGTGAAGGGTTCTTTGACCTCAGTCTCCTGTATACATCAAAGGGGCGGTCGCTGGTTTTGAATTTCAGCCTCTGGGACAGGACCACCTGGAATATGTCTCCCGCCCTGATGTATTCCTTCGCCGAATCCACCATGCTGCAGAATTCATCCTTTGATATGTTTGACTGCAGCTCCTTTTGGGTATCCGCCGCCTTCAGTTCGCGGCTGCCCCCTCCCGACTTAACCATGCGGCATACACCTTCAAGCCTTGAAACTATCTCGGAATACCCCTCCTTGTCCCCGGGAGAAATATTGCAGATCACCTTTATCCTGTGCTCAAAATGGTCGTAGCAGATGAATATTTTATAGAACATGAGGTATGCCTCGGGAACGCCTATCTCATCCTCGCTGCAGCCTGGCAGCCTTTCATACTGCCTTATAACGTCATAGCCGACATACCCCACCGCTCCTCCTGTGAACGGCAGCGAAAGCCCTGCTTCCTCGTAGCCGGAAGCCATATTCTCTTTAACCACATCGAGCACCCTGCCTTTAACCTTCCTGTCCGCAAGGTTTTCTGATATAACCACCTCGTCGCCTGTGCTCTTGATTTCCATATACGGGTCTGCCCCTATAAAGGAGTATCTGCCTATCTCCCTTTCCGAATAAACTGTTTCCAGCAGGAATTTTTTCCTGCCCTTAAGGCTGTAATATATGCCTATGGGGGTAAGCTGGTCCGCATTGACTGTCAGGCTGACCGGAAATGTTTTCCCCTTGCCCTTGAAATTTTCAAACTCTTTTTCAGACAGATTTATCATTTTCATTCACCTCAAAACTTATTTTTTGAAAACAAAAAAGCCACTTCTCCCAAACCATGGGGCGAAGTAGCCGCGGTGCCACCCATATCAGCTAAAACAAAGTGAAAATACAGCATAAAAACAAAAAAACATCCCGTCCTCAAAGGACGAAATGTTAAATTTCGCTATACCACCTTAGTTAAAGCAATCTCTATCAGGTACAGATTTCTCGATACCCTGTCTTTTTAACGGTAGACTACCGGCTTCTGCTACTATAGTTCGCTTCGCATTTCGGAGATCCATTCAATACAGGCTACAGTGCCCGGCTTTCACCGTTCCAGGCTCGCTTTAACCAACTTCCCGTACATACTACTTCTCGTCATCAACCTTAATGACTATAATAAACGCATTAAAACCGATTGTCAACAATAATTTTTTGAAAGTTCCGAGAATTTTACATCCGGATTAACCCCATTTGTTTTGACATCCTTTATCACCTTGACTATAATTAAACAATATATTCATAAGCATAGGAGGAATTTGGTTTGAACAAGCAAATGCTGGTAAATCATATCAAAGCTTCTAACGGAAGCATAAAATGTGATTTGGTGATCAAAAATGTGACTGTGATCGATGTTTTTAACAAGGATAGATTTGTGGACAGCGTCGGCGTCAAGGATGGCTATTTTGTGGGCATCGGCGAGTATGAGGGTTCCGAAATTATCGACGGCACCGGAAAATACATCTGCCCCGGCCTTGTCGACTCCCATTGCCACATAGAGTCGAGCCTGGTCACCCCTGCCGAGTACTATAAGGCTGCCTTGGTTAACGGCATCACGTCTGTCATTGCAGATCCTCATGAGATATCGAATGTGATGGGAACCGACGGCCTGAACCTTATGCTCGATACATCGAAGGATATTCCCTTCGATGTATACTTTATGCTCCCCTCCTGCGTTCCGGGCACCAGCTTTGAAAGTTCAGGCGCGGCTTTGCTCGCCAGGGACCTGAAGCCCTTTTACAAAAACGGCAGGATCCTGGGTTTGGCTGAAGTCATGGACTACCCTGCAGTATCAAACTGCGAAGAAGATATGGTCGACAAACTTTATGATGCTATTTCAAATAAAAGAGTCATCGACGGGCACGGGGCAGGTTTCACAACCATGATGACGAACACCTACAGGAGCGCTCATATCCTGACAGACCACGAGTGCAGCAATGCCGAAGAAGCCCTTGAAAAAGTCAGACGCGGCATGTACGTTCTGATAAGGGAAGGCAGCGTCGCCAAGAATTTGAAGGAGTTGCTGCCTGCAGTCAATGAAGGCAACAGCAACAGATTCTGCCTATGCACAGACGACAAGCACATAGATGATATCATAGACAACGGCTCGATAAACAGTTCAATCGCTTTTGCAGTTAAGTACGGGCTGAAGCCTGAAACAGCTATACAGATGGCAACTATCAACCCGTCCAATTTATATAACCTGAACGACAAAGGCGCTATTGCACCCGGATATGCCGCTGACTTCATTTTGTTGGACAACCTGGAAGAGTTTAAAATATCCCGGGTGTATAAAGGGGGCA
>JAGFXP010000038.1 GCA_017861315.1 Bacillota bacterium
TGTTGTCTTACCGTGGTCAACGTGACCTATAGTTCCTATGTTTACATGTGGTTTGCTTCTTTCGAATTTAGCTTTTCCCATTTTTTAATTTCCTCCCTTGATTATAAGTTTTTTAGGTAAACTTACCCTGGTGTGTTATGTTTGAATTATATTATTGGAGCCCATAACCAGGATTGAACTGGTGACCTCCACCTTACCAAGGTGACGCTCTACCGACTGAGCTATATGGGCAATTTCCTAATTGGAGCGGGAAACGGGACTCGAACCCGCGACGGCTAGCTTGGGAAGCTAGTGCTCTACCATTGAACTACTCCCGCTTGCATCGGTTTTATTTCCGTACCGATTATCAATTTTAATACAAATGATTTTCTTTGTCAACATATAAATCACTTGTTTGATATACATTTTTCAAGCTTTCGCTTGACCCTCTGAAGTGCGTTGTCTATTGACTTTGCATGCCTGTCGAGATCGCAGGCTATTTCCTGATAGGATTTTCCGTCCAGATAGGACATGAGCACTTCCATTTCAAGGTTTGACAGCACTCCTCCGATTTCGGAATGCATGTTCTTAAGCTCTTCCCTGTTTATGATCAGCTCCTCCGGATCTGTAACCTTTGCCTCGGACAAAATGTCCAGAAGTGTTCTGTCTGATTCCTCGTCATAGATCGGTTTGTTCAGGGATACATATGTATTAAGAGGTATGTGCTTTTGCCTGGTAGCTGTTTTTATTGCGGTGATTATCTGTCTTGTGACACATAACTCAGCAAATGCTTTGAACGAAGAAAGCTTGTCAGCCTTGAAATCCCTGATAGCCTTGAAGAGTCCAATCATGCCTTCCTGGTATATGTCTTCCCTGTCAGCCCCTATCAAGAAATACGATTTCGCTTTTGCCTTGACAAAATTCTCATACTTGCTGATAAGGTACTCTTGTGCCTTTATGTCACCTTGTTTAGTTAGGATTATTACTTCTTCATCCAACATGTCGCAGAATAAAGTAGTGCCACTGCAGTCAGCTGTCATTTTCCCCAAAATATCCCCTCCAAACTTAATTGAGCCACACATTTTATTATACAGCAGAAACCTGCTCAGGGCAACAGCTATTACTTGCTCCTGCGGATTTTTTCAAGCTTTTCGAGCACTTCGCTGCCAACCACATCTTCCAGTATCTGTCTGTTATGGGTGTATTTTTTTTCGATGTTCCCTTTTATGCAGAATTCAGCCTCCTTAACATCATGATAGAACTCCAGCGATGAAATCCTTATAGCTCCCCTCTGGAATATTAGCTGCTGTTCAAGCGAGTCGGAGGTCACAACGCTTACCTCTGCTTTTCTGCCTATATCATCCACGCTTTTTTCAATGAACGCGTCCGCAGTCTCCCCCTCCTTGGTGTATACTACGGACAGCCTTTCGCTGATCTTATCAGTTTTCTCAAGGCTTCCCTTCTTAAGGTGAGCATCGAAAACGATCTTCACCAGGTAGTCCTTATAGGATGCATAATTGTTCAATGTTTCGACGAGCTTTTCTCTTGCGATCTCCATGCTTTGGTCCTTAATATCCTTCAGTTCAGGCCAGTAATTTATGACATTATAACCGTCGACAAATATTATCTTCATTTCCGCTCACTCTTCATCTTCTGCCTGAGTATTTCATACATAAGAATTCCGCCTGCAACAGAAGCATTCAATGAGGATATTTTCCCGACCATGGGTATTTTGACCAGAACATCGCATTTGTCTCTCGTTAGCTTCGCCATCCCTCTGCCTTCGCTTCCTATGACCAGGGCGGCTGCGCCTCTCATATCTGCATCATAGCAGTATTCCTTGCCGTGCATGTCAGCACCGTATATCCATATGCCTTTTTCCTTAAGTTTGTCTATGGCGGCATTTATGTTTGTCACCTTTGCAATCTTCATGTGCTCGCAGGCACCGGCTGACGTTTTGAAGACCACCGGAGTAACTCCTACATTTCTTCTTTTAGGTATTATTATCCCGTGTGCTCCGCAGGCGTCTGCAGTCCTGACAATGGAACCGAAGTTGTGCGGATCCTCGATCTCGTCCAGGATTATCAGGAACGGCTGCTCGTTCCTCTCTGCTGCGAGGGCTAGTATGTCCTCTATCTCGGAGTATTTGAAAGGTGTTACCTGGGCAATGACACCCTGGTGGGAGCCTGTAAGTGTCATCTGGTCAAGTTTTTTCCTGTCCACCTCTTTCACAACAATCCTTTTCTCTTTGGCAAGCGCCATTATCATGTTGATAGATCCTGACACATCACCTTTTGCTACAAGTATCTGATCTATCGTCCTGTCTGACTTGAGCGTCTCTATGACGGCATTTCTGCCCTCCACTATGTCTTCCCTTAACTGCGGTTCCCTTTCTTCAGCGACAGGCTTTGCAGCTCTCTCCCGCACTGGTTTCTCACGTTTTTCCTGCTTTATATTTTTATCATATTTTTCACGCTTCATAAATATACCTCTCAATCAGCCTCCTACAGCTGGCTGTATTTTTCTCTCACTTCGACTATCTGCCCGCAGGTCATCTTGCCTTCGGGACACTCACCGCTGAGGCAGGAAGGTCCTGCATACTTGAATATGGCAGGCGATACTTGTTTGACTAGCTTAAGCATTTGGAATGCCAGTTCCCTTATCTCCCACTGAGCCCTGTTGCAGCATCTGTGATGGAAGAAATTCAGAAGGCTCCTTACGTTCATCGTGACGATAATCTTCGTCTCGCAGGCGTTAGGGAATACGTATCTGGCATCCTCAATGGCCTTCTTCTCAGCCGCGCCCTGCTTCATGCCCTCTGCAGCGTATTTACCTACCAGTATGTCGGCTATCTCGCTGTAAGCCTTCTGGCTGCTTTCCATGGCTCCTATGTATAATTCCCTGGCCCTGCTGTCGTTTTCAATCTCAGGCGGAATTATATATTCAAACTGGTCCAGCTTGACATACCTCTGGCTCTGCTGCGAATAGGAAGCTATCCTGTGCCTCACCATCTGGTGTGTCAGGCTCCTGCTAACGCCTTCAACTGCAAAGGTGAAAGATACATGCTCGACAGGGGACTCATGTCCCATGGACATCAGCATGTTTATGAACTTCAGAGTGCTCTCGCTGTCCATGGATTCGTTCATCTTATCTATGCCCACCGAGCTGTAGCAAAGCTTTGCAGCCTTGGCAATCAGGACCTCAGGATTGGGCGTGTGTTCAACCAAAAGTACTTTCAAAGACATCAGATCTCCTCCTTGTAATCGACTATTTTTTCAAAAATGTATTCGAGCCTTTCATCCTGCTCTGTAAGGTAAAGATATCCTATGAGGCATTCGAAGCCTGTCGCATGCCTGTATTCCTGAACATCGGCATTTTTAGGCACCGTTCCCGATTTCGCATTGCGCCCCTTTTTGAAATAGTATACTTCCTCTTCGCTCAGCTCATCCATAAGCCTTTTTACGAACTCACTCTGGGCATGTGCTTTTACATATTTTATCGCTTCCAAGTGCATCTTGTGAGGAGACATTTCGCTGTTGACAGTCAAAATGTGATTCCTTATATAGAGCTCGTATGCCGCATCACCTATAAACGCCAATATAAGAGGACTGAGCTGTCTTATATCTATCTTCGAAAGCTTTCCTCTCTGTATTCTTAACTGCATAAATTACTTTTCTCCATTTCTCCCTAATTTTTAGGACTATGCCTCTTATAATTATAAAACAACATAGTCCCAGACGCACTTTTTTTATTTTTCAAGTTTTGACAATATGCTCTCAGCAACAGCCAGATCCTCAGGAGTCGTGATCTTAATGTTTTCGTAGCTGCCTTCATACAGGTATACCTTATGCCCAAAATGCTCTGCCACGGAAGTGTCATCGGTGAAGATGATTTCTTCATCCATCAGTTTTTCGTAGCATCCCAGTATCAGATCGATCTTGAAGCACTGCGGTGTCTGGACTGAAAAAAGCCTGCTCCTGTCAAGGGTGCACTCCGAAAAGCCGGACTCGCCCTTCACCTTTATGGTGTCTTTCGGCGTGACTCCGCATGCAGAGGCTCCGTATTCCTCAGCAAACCTGATCCCGTCATTAATTATTTTATTCGTGACAAAAGGCCTTGCGCCGTCATGGATGAGGACTATGCCACGCCCTTTGACAGCACTCAGCCCGCTGTATACGGAATCCTGCCTTTCTGTCCCGCCGGAAACTATGGATTTCACTTTTTCAAACCCATATTTTCCCACTATCTCGTCGCGGCAGTATCCTATTTCGTCACCTGCGCATACAAGTACTATTTCATCCACAGCAGGACACCGGCTGAAAGCTTCAAGCGTGCGGCACAGCACAGGCTTGCCTTTGATGTCAATAAACTGCTTGTTTTTGCCTGTCCCCATCCGCTTCCCTTTTCCCGCTGCAACTATTACCGCACAGGCCTTATCCATTGTAGTCCTCTTTTGGCTTTGCAAATATCATTCTGCCCGCCGCAGTCTGCAGCACAGACGTCACGAGAACATCCTTTGTCTCGCCGATGTACTTCCTTCCGCCTTCAACAACAATCATAGTCCCGTCATCCAGGTAAGCAACTCCCTGTCCGGCTTCCTTTCCGTCCTTTATTATCTGTATTGTCATTTCCTCACCCGGCAGCACGACAGGCTTAACTGCGTTGGCAAGCTCATTTATGTTGAGCACAGGAACACCCTGGAATTCTGCTACCTTGTTAAGATTATAATCGTTGGTTATGACTTTTCCGTTCATGACCTGGGCAAGCCTGAGAAGCTTGCTGTCCACCTCTGCGATCTCAGGGAAATCCTTGTCGGTTATTATGACGTCAATGTTAAGCTCTTTCTGGATTCTGTTCAGCACATCCAGTCCCCTTCTGCCCCTGTTTCTTTTCAGCGAATCCGCGGAGTCGGCAATATGCCTCAGTTCTTCAAGAACAAACTGAGGTATTATGAGGCTCCCCTCAACGAAGCCAGTCTGGCAGATATCGAAAATCCTGCCATCGATGATGACCGACGTGTCCAGCACCTTCGGATCCCCTTTGCTGCCTTTTGTCTTCTTTTCCTTTCCTCTCTCTCCGCGCTTGATATTCATCAGCATGGTCATCACTTCTTCACGCCTCTTTATGGCTATATTGGCTCCAATTACCGCCATGAATATGGCTATAAGGAACGCCAATACCGAACCTATTACCGGAATCTTTCCAGCTATGTTTACAAATACAGCCGAAAGGCCCAGGCCTATAATCGCTCCAGCACTTCCGAATATTATTTCTATGATCGAAAAATTCTGGATGGTCTTTTCCACGTAATTCATTAACTTCTTTACTGCCCGGTTGATGATCGGGGATATAATAAAAATAATAATTCCAAAAAAAATAACGGATAAAAGAATAATAATAACATTCTTGACTGTGGCGCTTCCAAAATAATTCAATCCGGAAATGTACGAGGTCTCTGTTATCATACGCCCTACCAGATAGCCCAGAACCATGCCCAACGCAGTAAACAAACCTCTAAATATTTTATCCAGCAACATTTTCACCTCCCTGTAATTTTTAACAAAATTTGCATTCAATATACCTAATATATCTTAATGGCGTCATTTTTTCAAGGATGCTCCGCCTTTTTACATAATAATTTTATTATTCATTGACAAAATTAACATAAGCTACTTATAATAATTTTAGAAGATGCGCTAATCACGATAAGGAGTTGAACCTGATGAAAGATATAATATTTGACGATTTTCAGAACGCAGTCAATGAATCCTTGTTAAGGCACAAAAGCATACTCGATATACTTTCAAAGCTGAATGAATCAGAGGCACGCATAAACAGGGCAGTTGCAAAATCTGTAACCAACTGCGGATGCGTAAAAATCAGTGCAGAAAAACAGGAAAGGCCTGAAGATATCGAAATCGAAGCTCTGGGTAAATGCCTTAAAACACACCTTGACGGTGAGCTCTGTGAGAACTGTCGTGAAGTGCTGGAGAGAGAAATAGGAAACAATCTTTTCTATCTCACTTCGCTCTGCAATGTTCTTGACCTTAACCTCTATGACATACTTTTAAAGGAATACGACAAGATAAGCACTTTGGGGAAATACAGTTTCAGATAAAGAAAAGCACGGAATATTATTATTTCGTGCTTTAATTATTTTATATTATTTTGTCTATCGTCATCTGCTCCCTGAGCCTCCTGAGACCGTTCTTTATGGCCTTGGCCCTTGCCTCTCCTATGCCTTCCACGTTGTCCAGCTCCTCGTATGACGCTTCTGTCACCCATTTCAGTTCCTTGAAATTCTTAACTATGTTTTCTATTACGCTTGCAGGTATTCTCGGTATCCTGCTGAGCATCCTGTAACCCCTTGGCGATACGAGTGTGTCAACCAGCGGGACTCCGCCATACCCCATAATCCTTGCCACATTGTCCAGCTTGAGCAGCTCTTCCAGCGTTATGGTCTGGAGATGCTTGTATATCTCGGCATAATCTGTCCCTTCCTGGATGTAGTCTCTCAGCATAAGTATCCCGTCGCGCTCAACATTCTCAACCAGTTCATGCAGCTGCATGGAGATGAGTCTTCCTTCGTTTCCGAGCTCACAGACGTATCTTTCCACTTCCCATACAACCCTCATAACCATCTCGGTTCTCTGGACAGCAGTCACTACGTCGTACAATGTGACCAGGTCCTGGAACTCGAGGACATCGAGGTTCACCACGACCTTCTCAAGCACGGAAACGTACTTTTCCAGCGTCTGTACAGCCTGGTTTGCCCTTCCGAGTATTATGCTGCTGTCCCTGAGAAGATACTTGATATTGTTTTTATACACAGTTATTACATGGCGCCTCTGTGATATTGCGATCACGATAGCGCCTGTCTGCTTAGCCACCCTGTCGGCAGTCCTGTGCCTTGTACCCGTTTCAAAGGTAGGTGTTGCATGATCAGGGTTAAGCTGGGCGTTGGCAAACAGAATCTTCTTTAGATCTGTGCTCAGGACTATTGCCCCGTCCATCTTAGCCAGTTCGTAGATGTAGTTGGGATTATATTCGGCATTGATTGCGAAACCGCCGTCGACAAGCTTCAAAATCTGCTCACTGTCGTTTAATACGATGAGCCCTCCGGTTTTAGCCCTGAGAACATTCTCGAGGCCTTCCCTCATCTGGGTTCCCGGGGCCAGAAGCTTTAAAATATTCATCAATTCCTTTTCTTTTTCTATCCTCATCTTATCCCCCCTAAGCAAATACTTTATTAACAGCTTCCCATAAGCTTGATACTCCTATTGCTGAAATGCCATCCAGCTTGACTTTATCCATATTGCGCAAAGGTATCACGATGTTTTTGAATCCCATCTTGTACCCTTCACTGACTATCCTGTCGCAGTATGATGTAGGCCTTACTTCACCGGTCAATCCAAGCTCGCCGACTACCAACATTTTGCTTAGCTTGCTTTCTTTTGATTTTACACTAGATATTAGTGCTAAAGCAATACCTAAATCCCCGAATGTTCCTTCTATGTTCAGGCCTCCTACCACATTCACGTAGACATCATTGTTGTAGAAAGGTATTTTCAGCTTCTTCTCCAGTACCGCAAGGATCAGATTAAGCCTCTGAGGCTCAACTCCGATCGCAGTCCTCCTGGGATTTGCGGCCTTGGTTTCAGCCACAAGGGCCTGAACCTCAACAAGGATCGGCCTGCTGCCCTCCATGACCCCGATTACCACCGAGCCCTCCTTCTGGAATTCGGTATCCTCAAGGAACACCTCGGAAGGATTTGCTATCTCCCTGAGCCCGGAATTGCGCATCTCGAATACCCCTATCTCGCTTGTGGTTCCGAACCTGTTCTTGATTGTCCGCAAAATCCTGAACTCCTCAGTCCTCTGCCCCTCAAAGGAAAGCACTGTATCGACCATATGCTCCAGCACCCTCGGCCCCGCAAGCTCACCTTGCTTAGTGACATGCGCCACTATAAAGAACGGTATGTTGCCGGTCTTGCCTATCCTCATGATCTCATTGGCGCATTCCCTTACCTGGGAAACCCCGCCGGGAGCCGAGGAAAGGGTGTCTTTGTAGAGCGTCTGCACAGAATCCACGATTACAAAAACAGGAGCCAGATTCTCTATATGCGCCTCGATATTTGAAACATTTGTCTCGGAAACAATAAAGAGATTCTCAGACATCGCATCGAGCCTGTCCCCTCTGATCTTGATCTGCTCTTCGGACTCCTCGCCCGATACATAGAGCACCTTGCCGTATTTTTTCGCAATGTTGTTTGCGGTCTGAAGCAGCAGGGTTGATTTTCCTATGCCGGGAGCTCCGGAAATGAGCGTGAGGGAACCCCTCACCATGCCGCCGCCGAGCACCCTGTTCAATTCAACTATGCCGGTATCCAGCCTTTCATGTTCTCCGGACTTTATGTTCAAAATGCTGACAGGTTTGTTTTTCATCAGCAAGCTGCACCTTGCTGATGTCTCGTTTTTCTTTTCCTCTTCAACGAGGCTGTTCCATGTGTCGCAGTTCGGACATTTTCCAAGCCATTTTTGAGCTTCATAGCCGCACTGCTGGCACACATATACCGTTCTATTTTTTGCCATTAGCTTAACTCCTATTTAGATGATTATTCTTAACAATTACATTATAACATAAAAGAACCACTGCAAAATTTTGTTTTGCAGCGGCCCCTTACAGGTCTAGCCTTTCTTGAATGCCAGCTTACCTTCTTCAACGACTACCTTTATAGAGTCGCCTTTGCCGACATCGCCTTTCAGTATCTCCTCGGATATCTGATCCTCGACAATCTTGGTTATGGCCCTTCTCAGAGGCCTTGCTCCGTATGCCAGATCAGCGCCTTCCTTAGCCAGCATCTTCTCCGCATCGTCATTGAATTCAATGTGGATCTCCTGCTCCTCAAGCCTCTCCACCACCTGCTTAAGCATGAGGCTTACTATCTTCTGCAGATCTTTTTCCTCAAGGGCATGGAATACGATTATGTCGTCTATTCTGTTGAGGAACTCCGGTCTGAAGGACCGTTTCAGTTCGTCCATTATGTTTTCCTTCATCTTTTCGTATTCGTTCTCTGCCTTTTTGTCGTTTTCAACGGAGAAGCCCAGCGTTTTCTGTTTCTTAATTGTGGATGCGCCGACGTTTGATGTCATTATTATAATCGTGTTCTTGAAGTTGACCGTCTTTCCCTTGCCGTCGGTGAGCCTTCCGTCCTCCAGTATCTGGAGCAGTATATTGAACACTTCAGGGTGAGCCTTTTCAATCTCGTCGAAAAGGACCACTGAGTAAGGATTTCTTCTAACCTTTTCTGTCAGCTGTCCGCCTTCGTCATAGCCAACATATCCAGGAGGCGAGCCGATGAGCCTTGATACAGCATGCTTCTCCATGTACTCGGACATGTCTATCCTGATCATGTTGTTCTCATCCCCGAACATGGCCTGCGCCAGCGCCCTTGAAAGCTCGGTTTTTCCGACTCCTGTAGGTCCCAGGAATATGAAGGAGCCTATCGGTCTTTTAGGGTCCTTCAGGCCTACCCTTGCTCTTCTGACTGCTCTTGCTACGGATTTGACTGCTTCTTCCTGGCCGATAACTCTCTCATGAAGTATATCTTCAAGCTTCATGAGCTTCTCCGACTCCTTCTCGGTAAGCTTTTCTACAGGGATGTTTGTCCATTTTGAGACAACCGCAGCAATCTGAGGTTCGCCTACCAGAAGCAATGAAGAATCCTTGCTGGCTTTCCAGTTTTTCGTTGAGTCCTCCAGCCTGTCCTTCAGTTCTTTTTCCTTGTCCCTTAATTTTGCAGCCTTTTCAAAGTCCTGTATCCTTATGGCATCTTCTTTCTGCTTCGTAACCCTGTCGAGCTCCTGTTCTATGCTTTTCAGGTCCGGAGGCGCTACAAGGTTTTCTATCCTCACTTTAGCCGCTGCCTCATCTATAAGGTCTATAGCCTTGTCGGGAAGGAATCTGTCGGTTATATATCTGTCTCCAAGGTTCACGGCAGCCATGATCGCATCATCTGTTATCTTAACCCTGTGATGGGCCTCGTATTTGTCCCTTAGCCCTTTCAGGATAAGCACCGCCTCTTCCTTGGAAGGCTCCCCTACCATTATCGGCTGGAACCTTCTTTCAAGGGCTGCATCCTTCTCTATGTGTTTTCTATATTCATCTATTGTTGTAGCTCCCACGCACTGGATTTCCCCCCTTGCCAGTGCCGGCTTAAGGATGTTGGAGGCATCTATGGCTCCCTCGGCAGCTCCTGCTCCTATCAGCGTGTGGATTTCATCGATAAACAATATTATATTTCCTGAATTCTTTATTTCTGCCATCACATTTTTTAGTCTCTCTTCAAATTCACCTCTGTATTTGGATCCTGCAATCATCGAGGATAAATCCAAAGTCACAAGCCTTTTATTTTTCAAGAGTTCCGGAATATTGCCTGATACGATTTTCTGCGCAAGTCCTTCTGCTATTGCAGTTTTACCGACTCCCGGGTCTCCTATCAATACCGGATTGTTCTTTGTCCTTCTGGACAATATCTCGAGCACCCTCTGCATTTCCTTTTCTCTTCCAATGACCGGGTCAAGCTTGCCTTCTGCGGCCATGCTGGTGAGGTCCCTTCCGAACTGGTCAAGTGTAGGTGTTTCGGAATTTTCAGCTGCCCCTGCTTCGCTGGTGCTGCTGCCCTGGTCGCCGTTGAGATTTTCAACAAGCTCTTTCCTGAGCCTTTGGAAATCAGCGCCCAGACTGCTGAGGACGGTGACTGCAACACCTTCCGGTTCACTTATCATTGCGAGCAGCATATGCTCCGGAGCTATATAGTTATGGTTCAGATTTCTCGATTCCATCAGGCTGAGTTCAAGCAGCCTCTTTGTTCTAGGAGTAAGCGGGATCTGATCAGCTTCTGTCGCCTTGTCTCCATAGCCTTCATATTGATCAATCATATCCTTAACGTCTTCAAGCCTTATGTTCATCTTGTTCAATATTTTTCTTGCTGCACCTTCCTCTTTGAGTATACCCATCAGTATGTGTTCCGTGCCTACATATCCGTGTCTGAACTCCTGGGCTGCATCCTGAGAATAGACAAGTACTTTCTGCGCCCTTTCTGTAAATCTGCCAAACATCATAATAATCACCAACCTTTTTATTTATCTTCCCTTGTTTCTGATTTTTCTTTTGACCAGCTTTGCTCTCGCCAGGTTTATTTCTTCCTTTGTGAGGTTTTTCCCCACCTGCTTTTGAATTGTTGCCGGCTGGACATCCATTATAAGGGCATCCACCGTGCCGATGCTCACGGTCTTAATAATTCCCATTTCGATGCCGAGCCTTACGTCCGAAAGGAGTTTCAGGCATTCCGAGGATGTCAGGAGCACTGCGGACTTTAGTATCCCCAGCGACCTTGCCGCCCTGTCTTCGATTTCATATTTGTAGTTTTTATACGCAACCTCCCTGGCCCTGGTCTCATGGATTATGATTTTATTTATCACTGCTTTAAGATTCGCAAGCGTTTCCTGCTCAGTCATCCCAAGGGTTATCTGGTTTGATATCTGATATATGCTCCCCGTCACCTTTGAGCCCTCGCCGTATATCCCCCTGATAGCCATTCCCAATTTAGAAAGTGCGTAGAGGGATTCCTCAACCTTGTTGTCAGTTGCAATGAATGGCAGGTGTATCATGACGGATGCCCTCATACCTGTGCCGACATTTGTAGGGCAGGCTGTGAGATATCCATATTTTTCGTCAAAGGCGAAATCCAGGTTCTTCTCAAGCTGGTCATCAATCCTGTTTGCCGACCTGAACGCATCTTCCAGATTATATCCCGTCTTTATGCACTGTATCCTTATATGGTCTTCTTCGTTTATCATTATGCTCTCGCTGTCGTCATTGCTCAGTATTACAGCACCTTTGCTGCTATTGTTGATCATGTTGTTGCTGATAAGGCGCTTCTCAAAATACGAAGTCTGAGACAGCTTGTCTGTCTGCCAAAGCTTGAGTGTGCTGTAATCGCCTTCCCTGAAAACATCAGAATAAAAAGCTTCTTCGACTTCACTTACCAGTTTTTTTCCCTGTTCACTGCTTAGCTTGTGAGGGAACATGATCCTTTTAAGATTTCTGGCCAGCCTTACTCTGCTTGTCATTATAAGTCCCTCTGCCATACTAATCCCCCTCTCTATATTGAATTTTGCATTTTTTTAATTTCGTCCCTTATTTTCGCTGCTTCCTCGTATTCCTCATTCTCTATCGCTTTCTGAAGCATTATCTGAAGCCCGTCCAGCTCATTGATGTTAGTCCTTGCCTTTCTCCTGCTTCTTGGTGTCTTGCCAACATGCTTTACGCTGCCCTGAACTCTTTTGAGAACCGGATTAAGTGCGTCTCCGAAGCTGCTGTAGCATTCGCTGCAGCCGAGAAGTCCGCCTTTTTTGAATTCGCTGTAGTAGGTTCCGCAGTTGCTGCACCTGGGTTCATGTTGCTTTTCAATTTCATGAGGCTGAGTGAGATAGCCCATCAGTTCGCTTATAATGTTCTGGATTGGAAAGGTTTGGCTGACTTCTCCCATTTCTCTTGCACACTGCTCGCACAGATGGAGATCAACTTTTTTGTTGTATATGATTTTTGTTATACGGTAGGTAGCATCGTTTTTTTTACATTTATCGCAAAGCATGTTCCCCATCTCCCCCTTCAATTCAGAATTATGGTCAGTATAGCCTTGACGATTTCGGCTCTCAGCCTGTTTTTATTTGTGCCGGAGCCCAGAACCCTGTCATTCAGCGATACCTTGATTATGTTCAGTTCCCGCTCAGTTATCATGGAAAGGTCGAAAAGGCTGTCAAGTATACCGCATGCAGCGTCATATGTAAGGCTCTCTCCGATCTTTTCGCTTATCATGTCTATCATAGCCCTGTTGTCGTTGAAACTTATTCTCCTTATGAGAATAAATCCTCCTCCGCCTCTTCTGCTTTCAACGTAGTATCCCTTGTCCATTGTGAACCTTGTTGTGAGCACATAGTTTATCTGCGAAGGAGCGCAGCCGAAATAGTTTGCCAGCTCGTTTCTTTTAATTTCAACCTGGCTTTTTTGAGTGTTTTCCAGCATATCCTTTATGAAGTCCTCAATAATATCCGATAGCTTAGCCATGTTTACACCTTCTTAGATTTAGACTTAGACTTAGACTTTGACTTTGTCTTTCTTTGACCTTAATAAGATAATAGTTATTATCTGCTATTTAATCAACTCTCTTTTTGACTCGTATTTTGCCAATATTCTAAAATATCTTTCGAAATCACTATATTGCTTATGCTATCTTCATTCCTCATTGAAAATGACTGCTGTTTCCAGCAGTCATTTCTATCAGTTATTCTTCCATTTTGTGTTTTGCAGCTTCTATGATTTTCCCCACTTCCACAGCAGGCACTTCCTCATATCTTGCAAACTTTGAAGTGAAGCTTCCTATTCCTCTTGTCATGGATCTAAGATCGGTAGCGTACTTGAACATTTCTGCCTGAGGCATCTCCGCAACAACCTTCTGCATATCGCCGTCAGCTTCCATCCCCAGCACTCTTCCGCGTTTTTTGTTTATGTCGCCGATGACGTCTCCCATGTACTCCTCGGGTATGGTCACCTCTACATGGTTCACCGGTTCAAGAAGCACAGGCTGCGCTTCCAAAAGGCCTTTCTTATATGCCATTGAAGCCGCTACCTTGAACGCCATTTCAGAGGAATCTACAGGGTGGTATGACCCGTCATGAAGTGTGGCCTTCAATCTTATAACCGGATATCCTGCCAGAACACCGTGCGCTATGCATTCTCTCAACCCTTTTTCAACTGCAGGGATGTAGTTCCTTGGGACAACACCGCCTACTACCTTGTCTACGAACTCCATCTCGTCTTTGCCGTCATCCCTAGGCTCGAACTTTATCGTGACATCTCCGTACTGGCCATGTCCTCCTGACTGCTTTTTGTGTTTACCCTGTACATCCGCAGTCTTCCTGATTGTCTCCCTGTAAGGTATCTTAGGTGTCTGTAGCGTTACCTCTGCTCCGAACTTCGCCTTTAACTTGCTTGCAATAACGTCGAGGTGTGTCTCTCCCTGCCCTGATATTATTGTTTCAGCATTTTCAACATCTCTCGAAACCTTGAATGTAGGGTCTTCTTCCATCAGCTTTGTGAGTCCGGCTGATATCTTGTCCTCATCGTTTTTCGATTTAGGCATTACAGCCATCGATATAACAGTGTCAGGGAAATCGATCTTTGCGAACTGTACTGGATTGGCTGTATCGCACAGAGTATCGCCGGTGCCTGTAAATTGAAGCTTTGAAACAGCCCCTATGTCTCCTGCTATGATTTCCTGAGTTGCGGCCTGTGTTTTCCCTTTTACGAAATAGAGTGATCCCAGCTTTTCCTGTTTGTCCTTAGTCGAGTTGTATACTGTGGAGTCGGCTTTGACTTTCCCCCCCATGACCCTGAACAGTGACAGTTTTCCTATGAACGGGTCTGCTACTGTCTTGAAAACAAATGCTGAGAAAGGTGCGTTTTCCGATATTACGAAATCCTTCTCTTCTCCTGTCTTCATGTCTGTCACTTTGATAGGTTCCATATCGTTAGGCGAAGGGAAGCATTCAACAATATCCTCAAGCAGCGTTTCAGTTCCAATTCCCTGGATTGCGGAACCGCACATAACCGGAGCTATCTCCCCTCTGCTGCAGCCCTTGATCAGGCCGTGATATATCTCATCGTCCGTCAGCTCACCGTCATTGAAGTATTTGTCCAGCAGCACCTCATCGGTTTCCGCTACTGCTTCTGTTATCATATTCTTGCATTCGTCAACCTTGGCAATAAGGTCCGCAGGTATTTCTGCCTCCTCCATCTCATGCGTATCCTCGTTGAAAATCCTGGCCCTTCTTGATATGACGTTTATGACTCCCTTGAATCCGTGTTCAACACCTATAGGATACTGAACGGGAACAACAGAGATACCGAATTTTTCTTTCATGTCAGCAAGCGTCTTGTCGAAGCTGCTGTTCTCCCTGTCTAGCTTGTTTATATAAAAAGCCCTTGGAAGACTATGCGCGCACACATAATTCCATGACTTCTCTGTTCCAACCTGAACGCCTGAAGTGCCGTTGACCACTATCATCGCCACATCCACTGCCCTTAAGCCCTGCACTTTTTCACCTACAAAGTCAAAATAACCCGGCATGTCGATGATGTTAATTTTTCTGTCATCATATTCGCAGTTGACTACGGTCGCTGAAATTGAAATTTTCCTCTTCTTTTCTTCCGGATCATAATCGCTCACGGTGGTCCCCTCATCTACCTTACCGAATCTGTCGATCGCTTTTGTATAGAATAATATTGCTTCTGTAAGTGTAGTTTTTCCTGAATCACCGTGTCCTAGGATGCCGACGTTTCTAAGATTTTCCGTTTTGTAATTTTTCATAAGTAATTCCTCCTAACTTATCTGAGCCTAAAATATTATATTCTAGCAATATACAAAAAAATCCTTTCGAATATATTAAATTTTCAAAATTATTTGATTATAGTTAAGTCTAAGGCTTCCCCTTGAAATCCATTATTTCTGCTTCCCTTGCTGCTTTTTTATTCAAATGGAATGTCTTCAGGACCTGGTCAACCTTGCCGTAAATGAGTATGTTGTCCCCTTTCTGCAAAATATAGTCTCGCTTAACAAACCCGATAAATTCATCACCCTTATCTATGTTAAGAATGATCATATCGTTTGCCTTCAGATTCGAATTCAATATTGATACACCTTCCAGATGCGAATCCTCATCAATTATCAAGCTGAATATCCCGTATCCTTTTGCCCTAGTAACCATCTTGTACATTTTAGTTTTGGATTTGGCCTTCGAATATCCCCACTTTATGACTACCCTCTCGACAATCCTGTCGAAGTTCCTTTTGACTAAAGGATTCCTCACAACAACAAAAATTGTGACAATGAATATCAGGGAAGTCCCAACTATCTGCGTTGTAAAAGGATTCTGCAGTATGCTTACCAGCAGGGATGTACCTACAAAAAATCCCAAATAGCCCAGTATCATAAGGAATTGGGCCAGCTTCCTTCTTGTAGGGTGCTGCATTATCAGTTCGGCTTCTTTTGTCGTAAAACCCGTTCCCGTCAGAAGGGATATTACCTGGAACCTTGCCTTTTCGTCTGTCAGTCCTGTCATCTTAAACAGCACCGTAATTATTTCTACTATTATTAGGAACACTATTATCGATACGAATAAATTAGTAACCATGCCGCCATCCCCTTCGCATAATATAACGATTAATATTCTACACAAATTTTATTATCCCTTTAAATTTCTGCGTGCATAAAAAAAAAAGCTATCCGGAATTGAAATTCAGGATAACTTTATCTTTCTTCAAAAAATAAAAATGGCTCCGCGAAAAGGATTCGAACCTTCAACCTATCGGTTAACAGCCGAGTGCTCCACCGTTGAGCTATCGCGGAACGATTTTATGTTATAACCATCCAGCTGTGCTGGATGGTTATAACTGGACCTGGCGACTACCTACCCTCCCACAGGGCCTCCCCTGCAGTACTATCGGCGCTTTGAAGCTTAACCTTCGTGTTCGGAATGGGAACGGGTGTTACCT
>JAGFXP010000039.1 GCA_017861315.1 Bacillota bacterium
GCCCAGACAATTGCAGCTGAAATAGGAAGCAAGACGATAGCCAACATGGTGCTCCTCGGAGCGCTTGTTGCAAAGACAGGCATAGTGTCAATGGACACGTTGCTCGCATCGCTCAAGGCTCACGGAAAAGAAAAGTTCTATGAGTCAAACAAGCTGGCGCTCGAAAAGGGAGCAAGCTACGTAAAATAATTGTTTAGGTCTACTGCACCCGGGAAAATGTTCCCGGGTGTTATATTTTAAGGGCGCAACGCTGATTTGCGTTGTCGGGCCATATCAATTATAATATAATGTAGCAGGCATTTTCAGCCTAAGAAGCTAATAGAAACGAGGTATATTGATGGGAAGAATGTTCGGAACCGATGGTGTACGAGGTATAGCAAATAAAGAATTAACAGCAGAGACTGCATACGATTTAGGAAGGGCGGGAGCTTTTGTGCTTACAAAAGGGGCCCACAAGCCTAAAATTCTGGTTGGAATGGATACGAGAATATCCGGCGACATGCTGGAAAATGCATTGGTTGCAGGTATACTTTCAGTTGGGGCGGAGGCGATCTGCCTTGGAATTGTTCCTACTCCTGCTGTAGCATATCTGACTAAAAAGCACGGAGCTGACGCGGGAGTTGTCATTTCGGCATCGCACAACCCGGTGGAATACAATGGAATTAAGTTCTTCAACAACAAGGGCTACAAGCTTTCAGATGAACTGGAGGATAAGATCCAGAGCATAATCGAAAGCGGATTTGAAGGAGTGCCGCTTCCGACAGGAGCAGACATAGGAAGAAAAGTGGTGGAAGACGGTGCAGTGCTGGATTATGTAAACCATTCGAAATCGCTTGTAAAGGGCGATCTCAAGGGACTTAAGGTGGCTCTGGACTGCGCAAACGGAGCGTCATACATAACCTCACTCCAGACATTCAGGGAATTGGGAGCTGAAGTTGTCGTGATAAACAATGATCCCGACGGCGTCAACATCAATAAGAACTGCGGGTCCACGCATCCTGAGGAGCTCATGGATTATGTGGTGAAAAAGGGCTGCGACCTCGGTCTTGCGTTTGACGGCGATGCCGATAGATGCCTTGCAGTCGACGAAAAAGGCAGGCTCATAAACGGGGATTTCATCATGGGAATCTGCGGGAGATATCTGAAGGAAAAAGGTAAGCTGACCAAGAACGTAATCGTCGGCACTGTAATGAGCAACCTTGGACTGCACCTGGCGCTTGAAAAAGAGGGAATCAAGCTCGTGAGCGCAAAGGTGGGAGATAGGTACGTGCTGGAGGAGATGCTGAAGGAAGGCTATATACTCGGCGGGGAGCAGAGCGGCCACATAATTTTCCTGAAGCAGAACACAACCGGAGACGGCCTGGTTACAGGTCTCATGCTTGCCACAATCATAAAGAACACAGGCAAAACGCTTTCAGAGCTGGCATCCTTCATCAAGGAACTTCCGCAGGTGCTTGTCAACGCCAGGATACCTAATGACAAGAAGAACATCTATCTGGAAGACAAGGAGATAATGGGCGAGATCAAAAAGATCGAGGACAAGCTCCAGGGCAAGGGAAGGGTTCTCATCAGACCGTCAGGCACAGAGCCTCTCGTGAGGGTAATGCTCGAGGGAGAGGACCAGAAGGAAATCGACAAGCTCGCACATTCGCTTGCAGAGCTCATCGAGAAGAAAGCGAACGCATAACAAGGATACAGAACAATTTATTGCTGCCGGCATTTTTGTGGATGCCGGCAGTTTGAATTATTAACATTCTAAGAAATCCGGCAAAAAACATGTACTAAGAAGGCCCGTTAAAGTATAATTATAATGGGTTTACTGTCGATTTGACCGGATCATGATTTTTTACTATAATAGGATAGTATACCTTAATCATTATTGCAAAGGAGGGCAGAGGTAACAAAAGCTAAGCGCCAGAACTTGGGTGAGGATCTAAAATTAAGCTCCGCAGGCGGAGCAAGTTCGACTAACTAAATCGCAGATTTAGAGTCTCACTTTAGTTGACGAGGATGGGGAGTATCGATTCTTCGGCGGGTGCCCCACGGTATCGCACTACCGATAAAGATTGATAAAACCGGCAAGAGATTGGCGGCACAAGATCAATCAGGTGTTAAAACCTTATAATTTCAAAAACGAAAGGAAGATTTTTTATGTGCGGAATAGTTGGCTACATTGGTAAAAAAGACGCTTCACCAGTGCTTATCTCAGGGTTAAGCAAACTCGAATACAGAGGATACGACTCAGCGGGAGTAGCAATATTCAACGGAGATAAACTTGAGATTGTTAAGAGAAAAGGAAGACTCAAGAACCTGAGCGATGCTCTTGATGCTGAGCCTGTTCACGGAAACGCAGGTATCGGGCACACGAGATGGGCTACTCACGGAGAGCCTTCGGACGTGAATTCACATCCACACAGCAATGCTGATGGAAGCATCTGCGTCGTTCACAACGGCATAATAGAGAACTACATAAAACTAAGGGAGTTCCTGATATCAAAAGGATATAAATTCGTTTCAGAGACAGATACAGAGGTTATTCCTCATCTTCTGGACTTTTTCTATGAAGGAGACCTTCTGGAGGCGGTCAGGAAAGTTCTTGGCGAAATCAGGGGAAGCTATGCATTTGGAATTATCACTTCCAAAGAGCCTGATAAGCTTATAGCTGTAAGAAAAGACAGTCCTCTTATAGTTGGACTCGGCGAAGGTGAAAACTTCATAGCGTCCGACATCCCGGCTGTGCTTAACTACACAAGGGACGTATATCTTCTTAACGACAATGAGATTGCAGTTCTTACAAAGGATGATATCAAGCTTTACACTCTGGACGGAAAAGAAATCAAGAAGGAAGTATATCACGTCACTTGGGATGCAGAAGCTGCAGAAAAAGGCGGCTACGAGCACTTCATGATGAAGGAGATCCATGAGCAGCCTAAAGTAATCAGGGACACAATGGCATCAAGAGTTATGCTCGGAGAGCCGATAACACTGGATAAGATAAAACTGACTAAGGAAGAGATAGCAGGGATAAACAAAATATATATTGTTGCCTGCGGTACTGCATATCATGCTGGACTTGTAGGAAAATACGCAATAGAAAAGCTCGCAAGGATTCCTGTAGAGATCGACATTGCATCTGAATACAGATACAGAGATCCGATCATAGACAAGAATACCCTTGTAATAGTAGTAAGCCAGTCAGGCGAGACTGCTGACACACTGGCAGCGTTAAGGGAATCAAAAGCTAGAGGCTGCCGTGTAATCGCTGTTACAAACGTTGTTGGAAGCTCGGTTTCAAGGGAAGCAAGTGATGTTCTCTACACCCTTGCTGGACCGGAAATAGCAGTTGCATCTACAAAAGCATACATCACACAGCTTGTTGCAATGTATATAATCGCACTGTTCTTTGCAGAAAACAAGGGTACGGTATCAAAAGAAGAGATTGAAAAGATAAAGACAGAAATGCTGAACCTTCCTGACAAGGCTGAAAAGGTGCTTGAGCTGAAGGAAGAAGTGAAGAGACATGCGGGAGAGATATACAAGGAAGAGGACATGTTCTTCCTGGGCAGAGGCCTCGACTACGCAGTTGCAATGGAAGGCTCGCTTAAGCTTAAGGAGATATCCTACATCCATTCCGAAGCATATGCTGCAGGAGAATTGAAGCACGGCCCTATAGCCCTCATAGAGGAAGGCACAATAATGATTACTCTTGCAACTCAGGATTACCTGTTCGAGAAAATGGTAAGCAACATAAAAGAGGTTAAAGCAAGACATGCTCATGTGATAGCATTAGCGTTCGAAGGAAATGAAGATATCGAGAAAACGGTTGATTCAGCGGTCTTCCTTCCAAGGACAATCGACCTTCTTGCGCCTGTTCTTTCAGTAATACCGCTTCAGCTTCTTTCCTACTACATTTCAGTAATGAAGGGCTGCGACGTTGACAAGCCAAGAAACCTGGCCAAGTCCGTTACAGTGGAATAAATCAATACATCCGCGCTGAGAGGATCTCTTCGATCTTCTTGGCGCTTTTTTATGCGGCGGCATTTATAATTCTTTCTACTGTTGTTATTTTTCAATAAAAAATAGCGGCAGTACATTGACAGTTGTCAATATTGAGGATATTATAAAGATAGATGATTATCTATATTTGCGGTTGATTGACGTTTGATAAAACTAAAAAAATTTAGGGGTGAAATCATGGGAAATAATTCGGGATGCTGTTCAGGCAACTCAACATGCTGCGGATCGGAAAAAAAGAAAGAGCAGGGCATTGAACAAACAAAAAAGAAGCTGATAATTGACTTCCTGTTTCTCGATTTAACCGTTTGTGAAAGGTGCCAGGGGGCAGAAACCAATCTTGAGCGGGCTGTCGATGAAGTGTCGGCGGTGTTGAATGCTGCAGGCTATGAGGTTGTCGTGAATAAGATCAATGTTAACACAAAAGAACTTGCCATCAAGCATAGGTTTATAAGCTCTCCGACAATAAGGATCGACGGCAGCGATATCGCATTGGAAGTTAAGGAATCAGTTTGCAAGGATTGCGGTGATCTTTGTGGAGACGGCAATGTTGAATGCAGGGTTTGGGTTTATGAGGGCTCCGAATACAATGAACCGCCGAAAGAAATGATAGTCAACGCTATTCTCAAAAAAGTCTACGGGGAGAAAAAATCTGCGGTTCAGAGAATGAAGAAATATGAACTTCCAGAGAACCTGAAAGTTTTCTTCGAGGGGCAGGAGAAGAAAAACAGCAATCAATAAAGGAACGGAGAGGGACAAGGATGAAAGAAAAAACAAGTTTATATCTTTTGACAGGATTCCTGGGTGCAGGAAAAACCACATTCCTGACAAATGTTCTTAATGATCTTGAAGGAGAAAAAGTTGGGGTTATAATGAATGAGTTTGGCAAGGTAGGTATTGACGGTACTATCATTCATAAAGAAGGTATGGAGCTTCTTGAGATCAACAGGGGATCAATCTTCTGCTCTTGCCTGAAGATATCTTTCGTGCAGGCAATGATCGAATTGGCTGACCGCGAACTGAAATACTTGTTTGTTGAAAGCTCAGGGCTTGCGGACCCTTCAAACATTGGGGATGTAATGAATGCTGTACGGGAACTAAAGGGAGATGCTTACGAATATCAGGGGGCTATCTGCCTTGTCGATGCGGTCCATTTCCTTGAGCAGATAGAGGATCTGGAGACGGTGGAAAGGCAGCTGAAGCATTGTCATCTAGCGGTGATAAGCAAAGTGGATCTGGTTGACGAAGTAACGCTTGACAAAATCAAGGCAAAAATCCGTGAAATCAACGATAAGGTGGAAATCCAGACTTCAGTATACGGGAAACTCAATTACGACTTCTTAAAAGAGGATCTTATGAGAAATCAATGGGCAGATTCAGAAGATACCACCAATACTCCAGAAAACAAGCCGAAAACGATAAGCCTGGAATTTGACGGTGATGTGAGCAAAGAAGAATTGAAAAAATTCATTGATGAGGTTTCAGGAGATGCTTATAGAATCAAAGGATTCTTTAAACTTGAGGATGGATGGAACCAGGTAGATGTTGTTAACAGAAGGATTGACTTCAAGCTTTCAGAGACGCCGGAGACAATATCGCAGCTTGTATTCATATCGAAGACAGGGCCTGCAATTATCAGGAAGATATTCAATGCATGGAACGAAGTGATCGGACAGGAAATGAAGTTGAAAAATTAAGAATAAGAGCGGAAAAGGGGTTGTTCACATGGAAATCAAAATTTTAGGAACTGGCTGTGACAAATGCAAGAAGCTTGAGGCTAATGCAAAAGCTGCTGTAAGTGAGCTTGGCATCGAGGCAAGCGTTGAAAAAGTTGAAGATCTTGTTCAAATAATGAAGTACGGTGTAATGAGTACCCCGGGACTTGTAGTCAATAATGCAGTCAAGTCGGTAGGCAAGGTTATGTCGGTTGATGATATAAAGAAACTCTTGAATGATACGAAGTAGAGCATAGGATCGAAGAAGGCCGGGATTTTATCCTGGCTTTTTTTATTTCGTGTGCCCGTGCGTGGGTGTAATCCTTAAGTTAATTAGGTACAGGCTAAGCAAGTGTGACATCGAGAGGCTAATTTAATAAAAAATCGCAAAGATATCGAGGAGAATCGTGAAAATCTTCTCGATTTTTTAATGAATTAATAAAAGAAAATTCAGTATATTGACGTTTCTTGATATATAATATATAATACACAGTATATTGTATATTATATATTATTTTTCGCGTTTGCTTGATTTAGACATATTGTATTAATGAAAGGGTGGTTATAAATGAATATTGCAGGTGCAAGAAAAGAAGTTTATTCTGCAGAGGCTTATGTTTCTGGCAAGAGTATGGATGATGTGAAAAAAGAGTTCAATTTGACAAAGGTTGTAAAGCTGGGATCCAACGAAAATCCCTATGCGCCATTCCCGAATTCTTTGAGGGCAATGGTTGCCGAGATGCCGGTAATCGGCGTTTATCCGGAGGCTAATTTTATTAAATTGAGGAAAACATTGGGTGAAAAATTCAATTTGGGTTCAGAATATATAGGGCTCGGACACGGAGGTGGCGGAGTTCTCGATACGATAGCCAGATTATTCGTGGAATCCGGAGACGAAGTTATTTTGCCTAAACAGTCATACAGACTATATAGGGAAATTTCTAAACTGATGGGTGGCACCGTTAGGGAAGTATCGCTTGACGATAAATATACAGTCAATATTGACGATATAATCAAAACCATCAGCCCTAAAACAAAACTAGTTTGGATGTGCAATCCCAATAATCCAACAGGTACTATTGTTGATAAGGCAGATATAGATAGGCTGCTGGATGCACTACCAGAAAGGGCTTGGCTGGTTCTTGACGAAGCTTACGCAGAATTTTCAAATGCTGACGAACTGCCGGATACAATTGATCTTATAAAAAAGAATAAACGTATACTTTCGGTGAGAACGTTTTCTAAATATTATGGGCTGGCCGGCGCGAGAATAGGGTATGTAATAGCGTCGCCAAACGTAATCAGCGGTTTTGATACAGTCAGCGAACCTTTCAACGCAAATAGAATAGCTCTAGCTGGAGCTATTGAATGCCTTACTTCCGACAAGAATAATGTTGAAAAAGCTGCAAAGCTGTTGCTTGAAGAGAGAGAAAGGGTAACAGATGAACTGGAAAAGATGAATCTGGAGGTTACAAAATCCTACAGCAATTTTATTTTCTTCAAAGTACCGTGTGATGCAGACGCTTTAGGGTTGTTCCTCACAAAGAGAGGAGTTATTGTCAGGCCATGCGGCGGGTGGGGATACGCAAATCACATTCGAGTGACTATAGGGACAAAAGAAGAGATGAATGAATTCTTAAAACAGCTTGCAGAGGGAATAAGGGCTATGAATAATTAAATTGAATGTAAATAAATTTGCAAGGGGGATAAAAATGAGTGATAAAACAAAAAAGTATTTATCAATAATTGCTTTAGGTGTAAGCGGTGGTTCAATCTACTTAATCCCATTTATCAAGTATGTATTCTATGATCAGCAAATTGCAGCGATGGGAATGACAAATGCGCAATCAGGGTTCCTTTTGACAATGTATGGAATAGGCAACATGATTTTATACATTCCCGGAGGAATATTGGCCGACAAACTTTCGCCTAGGAAATGCCTGCTGGTTTCCCTTCTAAGTACAACTGCATTAACGGTTGTATACGGCTTTACAATGAGCTATCAAATAGCATTAGTTATCTGGTTCTTGTTCTCGCTTACAACAGTTCTGGTTTTCTGGGCATCATTGCTTAAGGCTGTAAGAATGATTGGTTCGGAAAAAGAGCAGGGAACAATGTTTGGCATATATTATGCCGTTAACGGAATTACAGGAGCTTCGTTCAATGCCTTAGCTCTGTGGGCGTCAGGCCAGGCGTCTACTGCAAGAGGAGTGATGTTTAACGTTGTGTTGGTTTACGCAGCCGCCACTGCAATTGCTGCTTTGCTTGTATTCCTATTCCTGAAAAAAGACAATGACATCAAAGTTGAAACATCAGAGGATGAAAAATTTCACTTTAAAGATGTCGGGCATTTGGTTAAAAACCCGTACGTCTGGCTGTTTGCGGTAGTTGTTTTCTGCGGATACAGTTTGTTCTCAAGTACTTCTTATTTCACGCCATATCTTACGGATGTTGTCGGTGTATCGCCTACAGATTCCGGAATATATTCGATAATAAGAAACTACCTGTTCATGTTATTGGCGCCGGTTTCAGGTTTCATTGCAGATAGAGGATTTAAATCAACAAGCAAGTGGCTAATGATTACGCTGTCCATTCTTGTAGTATTGTTCTTGGGGGTATTGCTGATACCTGCAGGCGCAAATGCAACATTGGTGAGCATATATACTCTTTTGCCGGGAGCATTTGGTTTGGCTTCTTACAGTATTGTATTTTCCCTCATCGGTGAAACCAAGATTCCGGCAAAAGTTACTGGAACAGTAATAGGCTTAGCTTCTATCATTGGATATTCGCCGGATTTATTCATGTCAGTGATGTTTGGAAACTGGCTCGACAAACTTGGAAACGGCGGTTACACTTACATTTTCTTGTACCTGGCTGGAACTTGTGTAGTTGCCATAGTTTGTGCATACATAATAAGGCGTCATGCAATTAAAAGCGCCGCTTTAATAGAAAACGATTTAGACCTGGAAGGTGCTGTCGCTGAGTAGGTTACTTTGAACTTTTTAAGAATTAGAAAAGTGATATTATGTATCGGCAAATACTAAAATATAAGTCTGGAGAAATATATTGCCAAATATTTCTCCAGCTTTTAGTATTAGATTATGGAATATGATCCTTTGCGTATTTCAGGATGGGGGATAACATGGATATTAAAAAGAACATTCTTGAAGAAGATTCGAAAGAATTAAAAAGGGATTTGGGGCTGTTTGCTGCCATAGCTGTTGTTATGGGGCAGATGATAGGGTCTGGAATCTATATGACTCCGCAGGGTTTAGCTCAATTAGCAAATCCGAAGGCAGCGATTTTAGCTATGGTTATTACAGGGACTGGCACCCTGCTTCTTGCACTATGTTTTGCGAAAATGGGTGAAAAGATGCCGGCATCAGGCTCGGCTGTCGTATATACTAAAAAAGCGTTTGGCAATCTTCCTGCATTCTTCGTAGGATGGTCATACTGGTGCGGATGCTGGATAGCAAATGGTGCAATCATACTTGGCGGGATCAGCTACGCGACTTATTTTTTTCCTATACTTGCTGATAACGGACTCGTTAAAGCGCTGATTTGCGTTTGCATCATTTGGCTATACACGCTAATTAACATAAGGGGTATAAAACACGCCGGCTACATAAATTTATTTTTAACCGTAGTTAAACTTCTGCCTCTATTAGTATTTCTTGTGATAGCTATGCCAAATTTTCACATCGAAAACTTGAATACCCTTTCTTCACCGGAAGTATCCGGTCTCTCAGTTTTGCCTGTTGCCATTGCCTATAGCCTTTGGTCATTTACAGGATTTGAAGGAGCAAGCATGATTGCAGGAGAGGTAAAGGATGTAAAAACAGTAAGGCTTGCAACAATAATTGGCACAGGCTTAGTATTTATTCTCTATCTTCTGTTGGTGGTCGTCGCAGCAGGGAATATGTCGCAAGCAAATTTAAGCGCATCAGGGTCCCCTTTTGCAGATATCATTTATAATATCACAGGGGGATATTGGGCTGGAGGGTTTATTTCCTTAGGCGTTTGTATTTCCGCTTTCGGCTGCGTGGGAGCATGGGTCTTATCCTCTGCAAGAGTAGCATTTTCGCTTGGAGAACAGAAGCTTTTTCCAGATAGTTTCAGCAAGCTGCATCCTGAGTATAGGACGCCATATTTTGGCTTGATTATTAATGCAATCCTTATGTCCGTTGTAATGTTTTTAGGATGTCTTACGAACCAGGGAAGAATATATAATTTTTTAGTATTGTTTGCAACCATGTCCCTTCTGGTATTTTATGCCTTTGGCGCCGCTTCGGAAATTAAGCTCTTTGCTACTAAAACTAAGGCCTTTAATCCTATCACCTTTATTAAGGACTCCATGTTAGGTCTTGCCGCATTTGCTTATGCTGTTTACACGATTTATGGCTCCGGGGGAGATGTCGTTATGTACGGATTTATATTCATGATGATTGGAATACCGGTCTATATCTATGTTCAATTGAAAAATGAAAAAGTAGACCTTGATAACGAGGAAGCAAGTTAGAGGTTGGAAAATAAAGCACAAACACTTCAAGTGATTGTGCTTTTATTATATGAGGATATGCGAAAACGGAGGAGAGGAGAGAAAATCAATGTACTGGATATATCTGATACTTGCAATAATATTTGAACTTTTAGGAACGACTTTAATGAAGTTGTCTGATGGATTCACTAAATTAATTCCAACAGCAGGCACATTGTGTGCATATGTTTTATGTTTCACTTTACTGTCGCATGCCCTTAAGAAAATTGAACTGGGAACAGCTTATGCAGTTTGGTCTGGAGTTGGAATCCTGATCTTGTCGATTATTGGGATAATTTTTTTTAAGGAGAGCATGTCGCCAGTGAAAATAGGGTCGATAATCTTGATTTTAGTAGGAGTTGTCGGTTTGTACACAGGCGGTTAAATATGAAAAAAACGATTTACATTATCCAGAATATATTGTATACTAAATTTAATATATAATATACAATATACAATATACGAAAACTGTGAATGATGAATATTTAAGGAGGAGAAACGATGGAAAAAGCTAAAGCTGATACCCGAAGATGCAAGGGCTGCTATTACTGCGAAAAGGCATGTCCGAAAAATGCTATTACAATCTCTGACGAAGTCAATTCAAAAGGTTATGCAGTAATAAAAGTCGATGAAGATAATTGCATAGGCTGTGGGATATGCTACACCGTATGTCCGGATTACGTTTTTGAACTGATGTAAAGACTTTCAAATATTAGGAGGTAAAAGTATGAAACATATATTAATGAAGGGCAATGAAGCTCTTGCTGAAGCTGCAATAAGAGCAGGCTGCAGATTTTACAGCGGATACCCTATTACTCCGCAGACTGAAATACTGGAGTATATGTCATGGCGCATGGAGGAAGTTGGAGGGGAGTATGTTCAGACAGAATCAGAATTATCCGGGATAAATATGCTTCTTGGTGCAGCCGCAGCCGGGGCCAGAGTAATAGCAACTTCTGCAGGTCCAGGGTTTACATTGTTCCAGGAAGGGATATCCTATATAGTTGCCGCAGACCTTCCAGCGGTAATTGTTGACGTAATGCGATATGGCAACGGACTTGGAGATGTCGGACAGAGTCAGGGAGATTACTGGCAGTTAACGAGAGGAGGAGGGCACGGCGATTACAGAACTATTGTTCTTGCTCCAAATTCTGTCCAGGAAAATGCTGACCTAGCGTATTTAGCATTTGATTTAGCAGAAAAGTACAGACATCCTGTGCTTATCGGATCAGATGCAGCCATAGGCCAGATGGTGGAAAAAGTAGAGCTGCCTGAAATGATAGAGCATGATATTGACAAATATGATTGGTCGATCAAAGGCTGCAAAAAAGGCGATGAACAAAAGAAAATAACTAACAGATCATACTATATGGATAATTATGATACGTATCTAATAAATAAATATAAAGAAATGGAATTAAACGAGCAGAGATGGGAAGCTATGCAGATTGAGGACGCAGATATAGTTATAGTTTCATATGGAATAAGCTCAAGAGTATGCATTGAAGCGGTAGAGGCAGCAAGGGCTCAGGGGATGAAATTGGGACTCATAAGGCCAATTACTTTATGGCCATTTCCGGTAAATGCTTTCAAAGATATATCTGCTGACTGCAAAGCATTAATGACTGTTGAAATGAACATTCTTGGGCAGATGGTGGAGGATGTTGTATTGGCTACAGGCAATAAATACCCTGTATATTCCTACGCTACGGTAAAAGAAGTTCCGGAGACAGGTATAATCATTGAAAAAGCAAAAGACATTTTAGAGGGTAAGGGGGTATAAAGATGAAAATTAAAGCGCCAGAATCAATATCTTTTGCAGAAACCTCATTTTGTCCTGGCTGCGGCCATGGAATAGTGGCCAGATTAATAGGCGAGGTAGCTGAGGAAATGGGATTAACGGAGAAATTGCTTACTACTATTGATGTTGCTTGTTCGTCATTAAATATTGATACATGGAGATTCGATACAATCATGGCTGCACATGGAAGACCTATTCCGACAGCTACCGGAATAAAAAAGGTGAGGAAGGAAAACCCTGTTTTGGCTTACATCGGCGATGGAGCTGCATATTCAATAGGTATTTCTGAAACTATGTACGGAGCAATCAGAAACGACAATGTAATGGTGATTGTAGTGAACAACGGAGTTTATGGGATGACAGGGGGACAGATGGCGCCAACCACTTTAGAGGGGCAGAAGACCACCTCATCTAAAGCCGGAAGAGACCTTTCAAAAACAGGGAATCCTTTTGATATAGTTAAAGCCATCGGTCAATTTGATATAGCATATTTGGCAAGAGGTTCAGTTGGGAATGCATCAGATATCAGAAAAACCAAAAAATACATACGAAAAGCTTTTGAAAAGCATATGAACAACGAAGGCTATTGTCTGGTCGAAATATTGTCACCTTGCCCTACCAATGTAAATTTAGGAATGACACCAGTAAAATGCGCGGAAAGAGTAGACACTGTTATGGCTGATTATTACAAAACGGGCGAGTATGTTGATAAAGGAGGTAATATATAATGACTGAAATTATATGCGCAGGGTTTGGAGGTCAGGGTATATTGACCACAGGAATGATGATCATAAATGCAGGGATGGAAAATGGCAAGAATGTATGCTGGTACCCTTCATATGGTTCAGAGATGAGGGGAGGTACAGCTAATTGCAATGTCAAGATCAGTGACGGTCAGATTGCCAGTCCATATTGCAAGAATGTAGATGTCCTATTCACCATGAACGGTCCTGCAATAGATAAATTTGAGAGTTCCATCAAACCAGGCGGATACCTTCTTGTAAACAGCTCTATAGTAGAAGACACCAGGAAATATAGGGATGACATAAATGTAGTTAAGGTACCTGCTATAGAATTGGCGGCCAAGGTCGGAAATTCAAAAGGATCGAATATCGTGATGCTGGGAGCGTTTGTGAAAGCTACAAAGATTTTTGAAAAAGAGCAGTTTTCGGATGCTATGTGCAAGTATTTTGAAAAAAAGGGCAAAGCTAAATTCAATCCAAAGAATGTTGAGGCATATGAAGCAGGATTCAATGCAGTCTGAATTTGTTCAATTTGAAATGATACGGGAGGAGTACAATAATGGACTTAAAAAAATTGTTGCAGCCTAAAACTGTTGCGGTTATTGGAGCCAGTGAAAAGGAAGGGTTTGGCGGTGATACCTGCAGAAACATAATTGAATATACAGAGGATTTAAATAACACGTATTTTGTTAATCCGAAAAGAGATCGCGTTTTTAATCGTCCTTGTTACAAATCAATATCAGAAATTCCTTCAGATATAGACATGATTATTATATGTACGCCTCAAAACACAGTGGAACCGATGCTCATAGAAGCCTCCAAAAAGGGGTGCGGGGGAGCAGTAGTATTTGCAAGCGGCTATTCTGAGACAGGCACTGAGGAAGGCATGAAAGCAGAAGAATCGTTAAAAAAGCTGTGTGAAGAATTAAATATAGCGTTAATGGGACCAAACTGTGCGGGCTTTGTGAACTATATAGATAATGTATATCCTTTCGCGTTTATATCTAAAAAGAGGGATAGGAAGGGCAATGTGGGATTAATTTCCCAGAGCGGACAGATTTGCTTGTCACTGATGGAAACACAGGATATGAAATTCTCTTATGCTATTTCGGCAGGAAACAGCAAGATTATAACAATGGAAGATTATATAGATTTTTTAGTGGATGATGATAATACCAAAGTTGTAAGCATATATTTAGAGGGTGTTAAGGAACCTGGTAAATTCATCAACTCTTTAAGAAAAGCTGCAATCAAAAGAAAGCCCATAGTAGTGTTGAAAGCCGGAAGATCAGAGAAAGGAAGAAAGAATGCCGCATCCCACACGGGAAGCCTGGCGGGTTCCGACAAAACTTTCGATGCAATATTTAAAAAGTTTGGTGTTATCAGGGTGGATGACGTGGAGGAGTTAATGGCTACATCCAACATGCTTTCAATTATCGACAAGCTGCCCCATAAATCAACATTCGCATCTATGAATTTGTCGGGAGGGGAGACAGGTGTCTGTGCAGATATAGGATACAATTACGGGATCGAATTCCCTGATTTTGAAGAATATACATTAGCAAAGCTGAGACAGCAGCTGCCATCCTATGCTTCTCCAAACAACCCTCTGGACATGACGGCCTCTTTATCCTATGATGCGGAATTGTACGCTGATGCACTTAGAACGGTAATGAATGATGAAAACATAGGTACAGTATTGATAGGCTACACTTTGCTGTTCGAAATCGCTGATCCTGCCATATACTACATGGCAGAAGGCATAAAAAGAGTGGTGGAGGAAGGAGGCAGCAAGCCGATAATGATACTTCCTTTCCTTGAAAACACACGCAACTATGAATACACTGAAAAACTAAGAGATTTAGGCGTACCGGTACTGCCTCCTTCTGTATACGCATTCAAGGTAGTAAAATATCTGGCTGATTTCGTTGATTACAAATATGAGGACAATACGCTGGAGATTGCATTGCCTGAAAATATTGATGAATGCGGTACAAAAGCATTGTCTGAGGTTGAGAGTAAAATGCTGTTGAAGGAATACGGAGTACCTGTTGATGAAGCTTACGTTGTGAAAAGTGAGTTTGAAGCAATGGAAGCTGCTGAAAAAATCGGATATCCTCTAGTTATGAAAATAGAGTCTGCAGATATTCTTCATAAATCAGATGTAGGAGGAGTAAAATTAAACATCAATTCATTGAATGAGGTATCAAGTGCGTATAATGAAATAATGGTTAACGTTAATACCCATAAGCCTACTGCGAGAATTAATGGAATCCTGATGCAGAAAATGCTGCCAAAGGGTATGGAAGTTATTATTGGCGTAAACAACGATGCCCAGTTCGGCCCTATGGTTCTTGTTGGTCTTGGCGGGGTTTTCGTTGAAGTTTTCAAAGATGTCTCATTATATCCTGCTCCGTTAAATAAATCTGAAGCACACAAGATGATAAGCGAATTGAAAGCTTACAAAATGTTAACCGGCTACAGGGGTGAAAAATCGTGCGACCTGGATGCTCTGGCAGATATGATAGTTAAGATTTCGGTTTTTGCTGATAAAAATAAAAATACCTTGTCTGAGATTGATATAAATCCGCTGTTTGTTTATCCTGAAGGTATGGGGGTAGGAGTTGCGGACGCTTTGGTGGTGTTGAATAATTAAATTCTGAAAAAATCAGTATAGGTGTTTTAGTCTATACTGATTTTTTGCTAATATTTTAGTAAAAAGCGTTTTCTTGACAATTTGTATACAATATACTACAATCGAAGAAAAGGTAGGTGGGAGTTGTTTTGGTTAAAAATTATGAGTCTTTAAGAGATTATGTTTACAAATACATTTCGGATAAAATTCAAAGCGGTGAATTGCAGGCTAATCAAAAAATCAGTGAGGCAGAGATATGTAACGATTTATCTATCAGCAGAACACCAGCAAGAGAAGCCCTAATCAAATTAGCTTCTGACAATCTTATTGAGTATGCTCCTAGGAGAGGATTCTTCGTTAAGGAAGTATCCTTAAAGGAGAAACTTGACGTATACTCTGTGCTTGCCTGCCTGGATGGCTTTGCTGCTGCATTGGCTATGGATAAAATGAAAGATGAAGACTTTAAGGAAATGGAAATCTCAATTGGCAAGATTGACCTTGCTATTGAGAATAAGGATTATACTTTATACAATAAATTGCAGTTTGGTTTTCATGATGTTTATATAAATAAATGCGATAATGAAAAATTGATAGAGATGATAAATACACTTGAGCATAGTTTTATGCCGGTCACCTATGCAAATAAAAATCCTGAAGTGCTTTTCCAGATTTTGAAGGATGTTAATAAAGAGCACAAAAAGATTATTGAGCTCTTCAAGAAAGGTGACAGCAGGGAGCTGGAATATTTCCTGAGAGATGTGCATTGGGCAACAAAAGACCTGGACATGGTTTAATGTCTAGATAATCGGTGAAAAATATAATGAAATTAAATCACCGAGAGGAAATCGATCCTCTCGGATTTTTTTGTTTGTTAGGTGATGAATTATGAAGGCAAATGCTGATCATGGATATCTCAAGGTGGGAAGACTTCGAGACGCTGTTCGGCGAAAGGGGGGGCTTGTGGAGGCTGCTGGGTGCATGTCCTGGAGGCTGAACAAGGCTGATTTTGATAAGCAGAAAGGAACGCACAACAAAGAGGCGATGAGAAGGATTGTAGAACAGGATGAGCCTCCCGGACTGCTTGCTTATCTGGGGGGGAAAGGGAAAACGATCGGATGGTGCGCAGTTGCACAGGAAAACGGGCATGTCAGGAATTCTTATAAGGGCAGCAATAAGCTACTGCAGGGAGAAAGGGGCTGAAACCATTGAGGCATACCCCGAGAATCCCTACAGCAGCAAGGTGCCTGATGCATTTATGTGGAAGGGCATGCCATCCGCTTTTGAGAGAGCGGGCTTTGTTGTTGCTGAGAGAAGATCCAGATCCAGGCCAATCATGAGATACTATCTGTGAAATCAGATGGACGCAAAATAAATATATTAAGGAGAGAAAATTATGCTGTTATTGTCAAAAGAGGATATCAAAAAAGTTTTTTCGATGAAAGACGCGATAGAAGCAGACAAGGAATGATCCCCGCACCGAAGCATGAAGGCGCGTTCCTGTTCATGCCGGCCTATGTGGCTGATCTGGACACTGCCTCCATAAAGATAGTCAATATTTTCCCGAAGAACATAGACAAGGGCATGCCGTCTGCACCTGCACAGGTATTGCTTGTCGACGGAACTAACGGTCTCATAACTGCAGTTCTGGATGGTACATACGTAACCCAGCTCAGGACAGGGGCGGCATCGGGTGCGGCTTTTGATCTGCTTGCCAGGAAAGATGCGAAAAAAGGTGCGCTGATAGGTACAGGCGGCCAGGCAGCGGCTCAGCTGGAAGCGATGATGGTTGCACGCAGACTGGAGGTCGTAAAAGTGTACGATCTCAATTTAGAGAGAACCAAAGAGTTTGCCGCCAGGATGCAGGAGGAACTCAAGGCTTACGGAACAAGGGTTGAGGCGGCCGAAAGCTCTGATGAGGCGATAGAGGACGCGGACCTGATAGTGACGGTAACACCTTCGTCGAAGCCTGTGTTTGACGGGAGCAAGGTTAAGAAAGGAGCAACCTTGAGCTGCGTCGGATCATACCAGCACCACATGCAGGAGATGGATCCGGTTGTACTGACGAGGGCAAGCAAGATTTACTTTGATTCCGAGGAGGCTGTCCTTTCAGAGGCGGGTGACATACTTATTCCGCTTGAAGACGGAACGATAACAAAGGCTGATTTCACAGGCGATCTGGGAGCGGTAATTTTGGGCAGCGTTCCAGGAAGAGAGGATGATGATGAGATCATCGTATTCAAAACAGTGGGAATCGGTACGCAGGATCTTGTGACCGCAAAATGCATCTATGACAAGGCTATTCATAGGGGAATAGGAACCAGCTGGGACTAACCAGCCGTAAAAAAGCAGGTCAGGGCAGCTTATGATATGCTGCCCTGACCTGCTTTTTTCTTATTTAATCCTTCGCCCGTATGAGAAGTCGCTGTTGAGCGGTGCGATCTTCACCACGTCGCCCGTGTGTGGTGCGTGGATCATATAGCCGTTTCCTACGTAGATCCCTACATGGTGTGCCGGTTCTCCGAAGAATACAAGATCGCCGGGTTGAAGATCTTCTCTGGACACATATGTTCCTACTTTCTGCTGGTCTGCTGCTACCCTTGGAAGTGTGATGCTGAAGTGAGCAAACACGTATTTGACAAAGCCTGAGCAGTCGAAGCCTGCGGGGGTAGTGCCGCCCCACACATAAGGTACGCCAAGGAAGTTGGATGCGTATGCGATCACTGCATCAGCTGAATACGTCGATGATCCTGTTGATCCCGTTGGACTGCTGGGGCTTGTCGCGCTTGAAGAGCTTGAGGAGCTCGACGTCCCGTTTGAACTGGACGTTCCCCTGGACTCGTTTGCGCTGGCAAGGAGAGCAGCTGCTTCAGCTTTAGCTTTTTCTATTTCTGCTTTTGCAGCAGCCAGAGCCGCAGCCTCTGCAGCGGCAATCTGCGCACCGTACTGACTCTCCTGTGCCTTCAGCTGGGAAATCAGGACTGCCTGATCTGTCTTCTGCGCATTAAGTTCCGTCAGTTTCTGCTCGTTTTCCTGTTTAAGAGTAACAAGTCCATTTTTTTCAACTTCCAGTGCAGCCTTCTTGCTGTCCAGAACATCCTTCTTTACCTTATAATCGTTGATTACGCTAATGTTGTACTCCATAACCCTCTTGATGTTTTCAGCTCTTGACATCAGGTCATCAAAACTTTTAGAATCAAGCAGAATCTCGATTGTGCTCGAGGAGGTTCCGCTTATGTACATCGCTCTTAGCCTATCCTGATAGAGAAGCTGTTCTGCTTTTATATCCTCTTCCGCTTTGATGATATCAGCCTGAGCGAGATCTATCTCCGTCTCTTTAGCAGCGATGCTTTCTTTGTTGCTGCTTATCTGGGACATTAGAGTCTCTATCTGATTATCCATTTTTGTAATTCTGGTTTCAAGTTCACTCCTTTGAGCCTGGATTTCCTGAAGTTTGGCCTTATCCGAGGCCAGATCTGCTTTAACAGAGGTGAAATTTGCAGTCAAAACAAAGGTCATGGCAACAACGGCTGAAATAATTTTCTTATTCAAATTACCGCCCCCTTTCATTAATGGCAAAAAATGCGAAAATTGCGACAATAATTTAATTGTATTATAACACAAAATAAACAAAATTGAATAGCTGATTCAAAATAATTCCAATAAAAGCATATTGACAGGAATGACGCAAGTATTATATACTATTAATCAATTCAAATACGCAATAACAGGCTTGCATGCGATATATGCAAAGGCTGGGCCCTGAGGGGCAGCAGGAATCTAACCTGTGGGTTTATAATTTATTATAAATCTGCAGTTTTTTTATTGTTGGGAGGAAATTATTATGCCAAAAACTGACAGAAGAGTGCGGTATGCGCTTCTTTCAATCATTTCAAACACAGCACTGATAGCAATGAAGATTGCAGCGGGAATCCTGAGCGGATCTGTAAGTATAATATCAGAGGCTATACACTCGGCGATGGACCTCGGGGCTTCGCTTGTAGCATTTTTTTCGTTACGGGAAGCATCGAAGCCTGCAGACAAGGAGCACCCTTACGGGCACGGCAAGGTTGAAAATATTTCCGGAGTAGTGGAAGGATCACTGATTTTTGTGGCTGCGGGAATGATAATAAATGAAGCTTTCAAGAAGCTTTTTGAGCCTGTCGAAATCGAAGAGGCGTTTGTGGCGATAGCAGTAATGTTTGCAGCAGCACTTATCAATTTTATTGTATCAAGAACCCTATACAGAGTAGCAAAGGAAGAGGATTCAATGGCACTTGAAGCTGACGCGCTGCACCTGAAAACAGATGTATACACATCCATCGGCGTCGGTGTTGGAATAGTGCTCATCAAAGCTACCGGGATATTGATCCTTGACCCTATAGTTGCAATACTGGTTGCCCTCCTGATTATTAAGGAGGCCTGGGAGCTGACAAGCAGCGGGCTCAACTTTCTGATGGACGCCAGGCTGTCGGAGCAGGAGGAAGAGGACATTAAAGTGATCATAGAGTCCCACAGTGACAAGTACGTTGACTACCACAAGCTCAAGACGAGGAAGTCCGGAAACAAGAAGCACATAGACTTCCACCTTACGATGAATCCAGACCTAACTGTCAAGGAGACCCATGAGATCATAGGAATTATGAAGAAGGAGATGGGCGCGAAGTTCAACAACTGCAGGGTGAGCATACACATTGATCCTTACAGAGAAGACGGAAGCCCGGGGGAGGATTAAAATGGAGAGAAAATTAGCGGCAGGAAAAAAATACAGGCATTACAAAGGCAAGGACTACCTGGTGCTGTACCAGGCAAAGCACAGCGAGACACTGGAGGACCTTGTGGTGTACCAGGCTCTCTACGGTGAGCGTGGTATATGGGTAAGGCCGCTCGACATGTTCCTGGAACAGGTGGAAGTGGATGGCAAGCTTGTGGACAGATTCATGGAGCTGGATGAAATTTAATAGTCTTAATAGCACGAAGTAGTTGAAATTTCAACTACTTCGTGCTATTATAAGTATAGTTGAAAGTTCAACTATAAAGGGGTGTTTTCATTGGAAGAACTCGACAGCTTTGTCCTGAGGGAAATTGGAATGCTGGCAAGATGCGTACAGTCGATCAGCGACATAAATTTTAAAGAGCTTCATCTGCAGAAGGGGCAGTACATTTACCTGACCAGGATATGCGAAAATCCGGGGATCAGCCAAATAGATCTGGCCACAATGCTGAAAGTGGATAAAAGCAGCACCACCAAAGCTATCCCCAAACTTGAGGAAGCGGGCTACATCTGTAAGAAGAGGGATGCCGATGACAAGCGGCTGTGGAGACTATACCCTGAGGATAAGGGCATGAAGGTATATGAAGCAGTGGTAACGGAAGAAAACAGGAATATTAGCGTGTGCTTCAATGGTTTTTCTGACGGAGAAAAGGAAGCAGCGTTAAGTTTTGTCAGGAAAATGAGGGAAAACATCGAAGAGGACTGGAAAGAAATAAAGAAATACAAGGGTGATGCAGAATGATAAGAAAAGCAGCCAAGGAAGATTTGGCAAAAATTATGGAGATAATAAAGGCTACTGTTGAAGAGATGAAGACCTACGGCAACACGCAGTGGGATGAGAGTTATCCTCAGGAAAAGGATTTTAATAGGGACATAAACAGCGGCGACCTTTATGTTGACGAGCGTGACGGGGAAGTTGCCGGTTTCATCTGTGTTAACCAGGTGGAGCCAGTTGAGTATGAGGAGCTCGACTGGTCTTCTAAGGAGAAGGCAATGGTTGTCCACAGGATGGCGGTTAATCCGAAGTTCAGGAGAAAGGGCATAGCATCAGGGATGATGAAGTTTGCGGATGAGCTGGCTAATAGCAGGGGCATAAGATGCATGAAGACAGATACTTATTCAGTTAATCCCAAGATGAATGCTTTGTTCGTAAAATGCGGATATAAATTTGTCGGCGAAATGAGTTTCCTTGGTAAAGAAAAGCCGTTCAATTCCTATGAGAAGTTTCTGATTAAATAGTGTTGATTCCGCCTTGATAATTCTGTGGAAAAATGATTTACTTAGGAATAGAGGACCGGAGGAGTTTCGGTTTATAAAATGGTATACGAGGGAACGGAATGAAAAAGAAAGTGAGAAAAATACTGTCTGTGCTTCTGGCGGCAGGGGTCATTGCAGCAGCTGGATACGTCTATATGCATACCAAATCAGCGTACAGCACGGTTAATCCAAAAGAAACGGAAGCAAAGACAGCTGGGACAAAAAAGTATTACCTGGCTGAAGACTTCGGCATAGCCACCGTCAAGAGCAGCAAGGATCAGAACAAAAACGGTGTAGATGACTATACGGATATCCTTCTGGGTGCCAGGGCAGACGCAGAGAACAGGCCTGTTTACAGGAGCGCCTACTATCAGGGCGGATACCCGCCGGAGGTTGAAGGCGTGTGCACGGACGTTGTCTGGAGAGCATTCAGAAATGCAGGCTACAACCTGAAGGACATGGTGGATGCGGACATTGCTGAAAATACAGCTTCATACCCGAGGGTAAATGGCAGTCCGGATCCGAACATAGATTTCAGGAGGGTTCCTAACCTCAAGGTTTTTTTTGAGAGGAATGCCGTATCTCTGACGCTTGACACATCAAAGATAGAAGAATGGCAGCCGGGAGACATAGTCACATACGGGGAATCCCATATTGCAATAGTTTCTGACCGGCGCAACAAGGATGGAAAACCCTACATCATCCACAATCTGGGGCAGTACAACAGGGAAGAGGATGCATTGACAAGCAAGGTTATCAGCGGTCATTTCAGATTTCAGGTGAAATAGCAGGCAGGCGGGATTTATGGATCCCGCTTTTTTTTGCATTTAAAAATCAGCAGCCCATTAGCCGAGAACATGATTATAAAATCTAAATTTATGATATAATATCTATAAACAAGGCCGAATATTATAAAGAGGAGAAATTCACATGGGGATAAGAAGCGCAAAACCCGAGGATTGGAAAGAAATCAGTGAATTGCTTGATCAGCTGGGATATCCGGAAACTGAATCCTTTATCAAAGACAAAATCGAGCAGCTTCTGAAACATCCAGACGAGAAGCTCCTTGTTTTTGAAAAGGACGACCGGGTTGTCGCAATGATTTCGATACACTTTATACCTCAGATAGCCCTTAAGGGAGATTTTGCAAGGATAAGCTATTTTGTGGTCGACAGGCAGCACAGGAACCATGGGATAGGAAAGGAACTCGAGCAGTACTGCTTCGACCTGGCCACGGAGAGAAAATGCGACAGGATAGAGGTACACTGCCACGCAAGGAGAAGGCTGGCGCACAGATTCTATTTCAGGCAGGGCTTTGAGGAATCCCCTAAATACCTAATGAAGATGATAGAATCCGGGAGGTGATGAGATGAACAGACCCTTGATCAGAAAGGAAATCGATGCATTCTTCTCAGGGCAGGAAGAAAGGACTAAATTGTACCTATCCATAGAAGAAATGATTAAATCACTGGGGCCACTGACTATCGAGATCATGAAATCGCAGATATCCTTTGGTACAAAATACAAATTTGCATGGGTATGGATACCTCCTGACAGCTCTAAAAAACGTCCGAAGAACAGCATCGTCCTTTCCTTTGGTTTGGACCACAGAGTTGAAAGCAAGCAGATAGCCGAAGCGGTCGAGCCTTATCCTGGGCGGTGGACGCATCATATAATAATCCAGGATGAAACAGAGCTGAACACTGATGTGTATAAATGGCTCCGGCAGGCCTATGCTTTTTCCCAGGGAAGAGAAAAAAAGTGATTATAAAAGAGATAATTCGGTATTGAAGGGAGATTACTAATGAAGAAAAGATTGGCGATTATTTTTGGCGGAAAATCAACGGAACACAGTGTTTCAAGGACGTCTGCAACATCAGTACTCAAGAACATTGATGCTGAAAAATACGATATCTGTGTTCTGGGAATAACTTTGGATGGCATCTGGTATGAATACAAGGGAAACTACGATAAGATCGAGAGCGGAGAATGGGAACAAGATTCCCGGAATCTTGTTCCGGACGGCCAGAACAAGATCTTCAGAAAGGAAATCGACGTGGCTTTTCCTGTAATGCATGGACTTTACGGTGAGGACGGCACCATCCAGGGGATGCTTAAGCTTTTCGGAATCCCCTGCGTTGCTCCGGGTGTAATGTCATCTGCTATTTGCATGGACAAGGTGTACACCAAGTACATTCTCGAGAGATTCGGAATCAGGCAGGCTGAATATGTTGTGGTCAATGCCCACGAGTACAAGGATGGAAAAGAGACTTTCACAACCAGGATAGAGAAGGAACTGGGCTACCCCGCATTCGTGAAGCCTTCAAACAGCGGATCATCTGTGGGTATCACAAAAGCACACGACAGGGCGGAGCTGGTGGCCGGACTTGAAAACGCGTTGAAATACGACAGGAAGATACTGGTTGAAAAGGCCATCAACGCCAGGGAGGTGGAGGTTGCTGTTCTGGGCAATGACTATCCAGAGGCGGCCGTTCCGGGAGAGATAATGCCTTCAAAGGAATTCTACGATTACGAGGCGAAGTATCTGGATCCGGAATCAAGGCTTCTTATTCCGGCAGCTTTAAGCGAAGAAAAGCAGGAAGAGATAAAGAAACTCGCGGTTTCAATATATAGGGCCCTCGACTGCTCAGGTATGGCGAGAGTTGATTTCCTGGTAGATAAAGACACCGACGAAGTCTATCTGAACGAGGTCAACACAATCCCTGGATTCACAAAAATCAGCATGTACCCTAAAATGTGGCAGGCTTCCGGGAAGCCGTTTTCAGAACTGATCGACAACCTGATAGAATTGGCTGTTGAAAGAAACAATAACTAGGGGAGGTGGCTGGATCAACTTGGCCAAATGGGGACGGTTAATCAGCAGCTTCAGCAATAAACAGACAAAGATTTATAGACTTGCGAGGAGGAAATGAATTGGATAGATATTCACATGTTCTAGGGGGTCTTTTGGGAGTAGCGTGCGGTGATGCACTTGGAGGAACTCTGGAATTTTTATCGGAAGCTGAAGGAAGAATTAGATACGGATATCTGAAGGATATTATTGGCGGCGGATGCTGGGATCTGGAGCCAGGTGAGGTCACAGACGACACAATGATGACCATAGCTGTGGCAGAGGGTATCCTTGATAATCCCGAGAATCCAGTCAAATATATTGGTGAAAGGTTCATCAACTGGTATAACAGCGGGCCAAAGGACATAGGCAACATAATCAACCTTGCCCTCAGCGCATATGCGGAGTGTGGCAGCTGGGAGATTGCTGCAGCATCAGCTCACGGATTCAACGAGGGAATCAGCGCTGGAAACGGATCCCTCATGAGATGCATACCTGTAGCTCTTTATTACAAAGATCCCGATATTATGATCAAGGTAACTGAGGGGCAGTCAAAGCTTACACATTATGACGATAAGGCAACCAGGGCATGTATCTTTTACAACAAGCTTGTAAGCGGGTACCTTAAGGGAGAGTCTAAAATCACTTTTCTGAAGGAAATGCTTTCAGACTATCCTGAATACAGCAAGGTCCTTAACATAAGCAAATGTAATCTGAAATCAAGCGGTTATGTAGTTGACTCGCTTATGTCAGCCCTGTGGTGCTTCATAAATACAAACACCTTCGAAGAGGCTGTCTGCGAAGCCGTTAACCTGTGCGGGGATGCAGATACGGTAGGTGCCATCACAGGCGGGCTGGCAGGAGCGTATTACGGTGCAGATGCCATTCCGGTCAGGTGGAGTGAAAAGATACTGGTGAAGGACAAACTCACAGAGCTAGCGCAGAGGATAGCAAGCCAAGAGCTTGGGGACGGTTCATAAGTGGAATTAATGAATGAATAGAATCTCCTTGAATGGGCATGATAGTAATAATATCATGCCTTCGAGGAGGTTTTTTTCATGCCAAGAACTGCCCGTGACAAGAGGCCGGATGCTATGTACCACATAATGTCCAGGAGCATAAGCGAGCTTGACCTTTTCCGGGATGAAGAGGACAAAGCCAGGTACATGAGCATCGTCAGGCGCTACAAGAAAAAATACAACATAAGAATCTAT
>JAGFXP010000040.1 GCA_017861315.1 Bacillota bacterium
TATAAAGATATTCGCTTCATACACCACAGGCGGCAGCTACGAGACCGTAGGCTACGGCTACGGACCTGGAGTGGGCGAAGGCTACGACAAGCTGGTCAACATAGTTTCCAGGGCGTCGGGAGCGCCGCTCATATGCGAAGCTCTCAGGTACTGCTCGCTGTGCGCAAAGAACGACCTGGTGAAGCTTGCTGGCGAGGAGTACAAAAAAGCAAACGCTGCAGGCCTCAAGGACATAGTAGGCAGGATCCTTGAGAAGGACAAGCCGAAGGCGGCTGAAGAAGAAATCAAGATGCCTGAGAAGAAGGTCGTCACTCACGGCATAGCCGGAGTCGACATTCTTGAGCTCGACAATGCCAGCAGGGCGTTGTGGAAAGCTGGAATATACGCTGAGAGCGGAATGGGCTGCACAGGGCCGATAGTTCTGGTATCCGAAGACGAAGCTGAAAAGGCCACAGCCATCCTTCAAAAAGAAGGATTCAAATAAAAAACTCACACTGAAATGTGCCGCCGGGATGCTGAATGCATCACGGGCGGCACATTTTATTTCGTGCAAAATCAAATAAATAAATGTATAATAAGAGAGGTGAAATTATTTATGTGGAGGGGAGGGGATTTTTATCAACCTGGAATACAATCTTAATCTGACTCAGGAACAGAAGCTGGTCATGACACAGGAGATGCAGCTTTCGGTTAAAATTCTTCAGATGACAGCATTCGAGCTTCAGGAGCATATTGATAAAGAGCTTGAAGAAAATCCCGTTCTGGATGATACGGGTGAGATGTTCAACACTGAACTCAAGGAAAAAATCGATTTCGCGGAAATTGCTAAGCAGTTTGAATACAGTCCCAGCGACTCAAAGATATATACACAGGATGACGAGGAGGTCTCGCCGTTCAATTTCATATCTGAATCAAAATCACTCAACGAATATCTGATGGAGCAGGTGCGCGAGCTGGATGAGACAGAGCTCTGCAAGAGCGTCTGCAACTATATAATAGAATGCCTGGATTCAAAAGGCTACCTGGACATCCCGGGAGAGGTTGTGGCGGAGGAACTCAGGATAGAAAAAGAAAAAGCCGAGTATGCAATCAGGGTAGTTCAGTCCCTTGAGCCTGCAGGAATAGCAGCAAGGGATCTTAAGGAATGCCTGAAAATACAGATAGCCAGAAGAGGCATTGAAGATGTAAACATATACAGGATAATCGACGAATACCTCGAACTTCTGGCGGAGAACAAATTCAACGCCATCGCAAAGGAATTAGGCATAGATGTGCTGAAGGCACAGGAATACGGCGATATGATAAGAACGCTCCAGCCTAAACCGGCCAGCGGGTTTTATACAGGTGAGCAGGTAAAATATGTGATCCCGGATGCATATATTAAAAAAATCGATAAAGAATACATCATAATCATGAACGACGAATTGGGACCGAAGCTGACTATCAGCTCAGTCTACAGGCAGATTTTGAAAAATGACAGCGACAAAGAGGCTGTAGAGTATATAAAGGACAAGCTTAACAGTGCGGTATTCCTCATAAAAAGCATAGAACACAGAAAAACGACAATATACAGGGTTCTGGAAAAGATTATCGAGCTGCAGAGAGAATTTTTTGATTATGGAAAAGAGCGCCTTAAACCGATGACCCTGAGGGAAATCGCTGATTCCCTTGAGATACACGAATCGACGGTGAGCAGGGCCATAAGGGACAAGTATGTGCTCACTGAAAGAGGCACTATAAAGATAAAGGATCTTTTCACCACAGGCATGTCATCAAGCAGGGGCGGAGAGGATGTATCCACAAATATAATCAAAAACTCCATAGCAAAGCTGATCGGCGAAGAGGACAAGAAGTCGCCGCTTTCAGACCAGTACATGTGCGACGTCCTCAACAAAAGCGGCACAAACATATCGAGAAGGACCGTGGCTAAGTACAGAGAAGAACTGGGAATAAAAAGCTCAAAGGGGAGGAAGAGATTCTGACCCTCCTTTCTTTTTTTGTCCATAATATGTATAATAAAAGGATAATGACTAAATAGAATTGTTAAAGGAGTGTATATTATGGTGTATAACAAGATGACAATCGAAGATATAGAGGTAAAGGGAAAAAAGGTCCTCGTAAGGTGCGACTTTAACGTTCCGCTCATAGCCGGGAAAATTACCGACGAGAACAGGCTGGTGGGTTCGCTTCCTACAATAAATTATCTCATAGAGAAGGGTGCCAAGGTTATACTCTGCTCACATCTGGGAAAACCAAAGGAGCCGAATCCTGAAATGTCGCTCAAGCCTGTTGCGGCAAGGCTGTCGGAGCTTCTCAATAAGGAAGTGGTATTTGCTGCAGACGACAATGTTGTCGGCAAAAATGCAAGAAAAGCTGTTGAAAGCATGAAAGACGGAGACGTGGTGCTCCTTGAAAATACAAGGTTCAGAAAAGAAGAGACCAAAAATGAAGAGACCTTCTCAAAGGAGCTGGCATCACTGGCTGAGGTCTTTGTCAATGACGCATTCGGATCAGCACACAGGGCGCACTGTTCGACAGTGGGGGTCGCCCGGTTTTTGCCTGTCTCAGTATGCGGGTATCTCATACAGAAGGAACTCAAATTCCTCGGCAATGCTGTAGCAAATCCGGTCAGGCCGTTCGTGGCTATCCTGGGAGGATCCAAGGTTTCCGACAAGATAAACGTAATCAACAATCTGCTGGAGAAGGTTGACACAATAATCATCGGAGGCGGGATGAGCTACACTTTCTCCAAGGCTCTTGGAAACAGCATAGGAAACTCGCTGCTTGAGGAAGACAAGATGGATTACGCCAAGGATATGGTAGCTAAGGCAAAGGAAAAGGGCGTCAACTTCCTTCTTCCGGTGGACAATGTGATTGCAGACAAATTCGATGCCAATGCAGAAGCTGTAACAACAGAAGGCGTGAACATTCCCGAGGGCTACATGGGACTTGATATCGGACCGAAGACCGTTGAACTTTTTGCCGAAGCGGTAAAAAATGCAAGGACGGTAATCTGGAACGGACCTGTCGGAGTATTTGAATTTGAAAAATTCGCTGCAGGAACAAAGGCAATAGCAAAAGCCTTATCGGAAACAGACGCAGTTACAATCATCGGCGGCGGAGACAGCGCTGCAGCAGTAAACCAGCTGGGATACGGGGACAAGATGACGCATATCTCAACAGGCGGCGGAGCATCCCTGGAGTTCCTGGAAGGAAAAGAACTTCCCGGAATAGCTGTTCTAAACGACAAGAAGTAGTTTTAGTTAATAATTGAGGAGTGGTGAAATGCGAAAACCTATCATTGCTGGTAATTGGAAAATGAACAAAACATTGAGGGAAGCCCTTGAATTTGTGGAGGAACTGAAGCCGCTGGTAAGGAACATCGCCTGCGAAGTGGTTGTTTGCCCGGCTTTCGTGTGCCTGGCGCAGGTTGCAGAAGCAGTCAAGGGATCAAACATAAAGGTTGGAGCTCAGAACATGCATTACGAGGAAAGCGGAGCTTATACAGGCGAAGTATCCCCGACCATGCTCAAGGAGCTAAACGTTGATTACGTGATAATTGGCCACAGCGAAAGAAGGCAGTACTTCAACGAGACCGACGAAACCGTGAACAAAAAGGTGAGAGCGGCTCTCGAGAACGGCCTTGTTCCTATAGTCTGCTGCGGAGAGACACTCGAAGAGAGGGAAGACGAGATTACACGCGATATAATTGACAAACAGATCAGGAGAGGTCTTAAAGGCTTTTCTGAGGATGAAATTGAAACGGTTGTCGTTGCCTACGAACCTATATGGGCAATCGGAACCGGCAAGACTGCAACGGACGAGCAGGCGAACGAAGCGATCGCATTCATAAGAACCGTCATTGCTTCAATGTATGGAAAAGAAACAGCTGATAAAGTGAGGATACAGTACGGCGGTTCGGTAAAGCCGGGCACCATAAGAGCCCAGATGGAGAAGTCAGACATCGACGGCGCTCTCGTTGGAGGGGCAAGCCTGAAAGCCTCCGATTTCGCGGCGATAGTCAATTACAAATAAAGTCTGAATTGCATGGAGGAAAACATGAAAAAACCGGTTATGTTAATGATACTAGACGGATACGGATTGTCCGAGCATACTGAGGGCAATGCAGTAAAGGCTGCCCTCAAGCCGAACCTTGACAGGATATTCAGAGAATATCCGAACACCGTGCTTAATGCAAGCGGAATGAGTGTGGGCCTTCCGGAGGGGCAGATGGGCAACTCTGAAGTAGGCCACCTGAACATCGGAGCCGGAAGGATCGTATACCAGTCCCTTACAAGGATAACTAAGTCCATCAAGGACGGAGATTTCTTCGAGAACAGGGCGCTGAACAATGCCGTCGACAATGCATTGAAGAACAACTCGTCACTGCATCTGATGGGGCTCCTTTCAACCGGCGGGGTGCATTCCCACATTGAGCATATCAAGGGGCTGCTCAAACTCTGCAAGATGAGGGGGCTGGACCGGGTTTGCCTGCACGCCTTCCTTGACGGGAGGGATGTTCCGCCTTCGTCAGCAAGAGATTACATCAGCGACATAGAGAACTGCATGGATGAGCTTGGTGTCGGCACCATCGCAACCATATCCGGACGATATTATGCGATGGACAGGGACAACAGGTGGGAAAGGGTCAAGCTTGCCTATGAAGCCCTTGTGCAGGGAAAAGGTGAAACGGCAAAAAGCGCTCTTCAGGCGCTGGAGGATTCCTATTCAAAGGAAGTGACGGACGAGTTCGTGCTGCCTACTGTAATAGCAGAAGAAGGCAGACCGGCTGCAACTGTAAAAAGCGGCGACTCGGTGATATTCTTCAACTTCAGGCCAGACAGGGCGAGGGAGCTCACCAGGGCTTTGAACGACAAGGTGTTCACAGGCTTCGAAAGAGAGAAGCTTGACCTCACTTTCGTAACCATGACTGAATACGACAGCACCCTGGAGAATGTGGAAGTTGCTTTCGGACCTGACAATTACAGCAACACACTGGGCGAGTATCTCAGCAGCCTTGGCAAAACCCAGCTCCGCATAGCTGAAACAGAGAAGTACGCGCACGTAACCTTCTTCTTCAACGGAGGAGTTGAAGCCCCCAACAAGAATGAAGAGAGGGTGCTGATCCCGTCTCCAAAGGTTGCGACCTATGACATGAAGCCTGAGATGAGCGCATATGAGGTCTGTGAAGAATTGCTCAGGAGGCTGGATTCCGACAAGTACGATTTTATAGTTGTCAATTTTGCAAACCCGGACATGGTAGGGCATACCGGCGTTTTTGAAGCAGCAAAGAAGGCTGTCGAAGTTGTGGATGAATGTGTCGGGAAAATTGCGGATAAAATCCTGGAGAAGGACGGAACGGTATGCATAACGGCGGATCACGGAAATGCAGAGATGATGACCGACCCGGAAACGGGAAAAACAATGACAGCGCACACCACAGATCCTGTTCCGTTCATCTATGTTTCAAGGGATCCGAAGCCTCTGAGGAGCGAAGGAGTGCTGGCGGACATTGCGCCAACGCTGCTGCAGGCTATGGGGGTTGCGGTTCCTGAGGAAATGACAGGCAAAAGCCTTATTTTATAATGTGAGGAGTGTTAAGATGAGAAACTATGTTGAAATCGTGGATGTTAAAGCAAGGCAGATTATGGATTCAAGGTGCATGCCGACAATAGAGGTTGACGTGATTCTTGAGGATGGAACTATCGGCAGGGCAGCGGTTCCTTCAGGAGCTTCCACCGGTATGTTCGAGGCTGTAGAGCTGAGAGACGGGGACAAGGAAAAGTTCAAAGGCAAGGGTGTCCTGAAAGCTGTAGACAACGTCAATAATTTTATAGCTATTGAGCTTATAGGCATGAACGTTTTCGACCAGGTTCTTATTGACAATACTATGCTTTCGCTGGACGGCACAAAAAATAAGGGAAATATGGGCGCAAATGCTATCCTGGGCGTCTCGCTGGCCTGCGCAAAGGCAGCGGCCGAAAATCTTGGGCTGAGCCTGTACCAGTATATCGGGGGCGTGAACGCTAAGGTTCTCCCGGTTCCTATGATGAACATAATAAACGGCGGCAAGCATGCGGACAACAACGTTGACCTGCAGGAATTCATGATCATGCCCGCAGGGGCTGAGAGCTTCAGCGAAGCCCTCAGGATGTGCTCGGAAGTATACCTGAGCCTTAAAGGCATACTCAAGGGCAGGGGATATGACACCGGGGTAGGAGACGAGGGCGGATTCGCGCCGAACCTGGGCAGCAATGAAGAGGCTATCAGGATTATAGTAGAAGCTATAGAAGAGGCTGGGTATATTCCGGGAAAAGACATCTTTGTTGCTCTGGACCCTGCAGCGTCGGAAATATATGAAGACGAAAAATACAACCTGTCAGGAGAGGGCAGAGTGCTGACATCTGAAGAGATGGTGGATTACTACGAAAACCTTGTAGACAAATATCCCATCATATCCATTGAAGACGGGATGGCGGAAGAGGACTGGAGAGGATGGAAGCTTATTACCGAAAGGGTAGGAGACAGGGTTCAGCTTGTAGGCGACGACCTTTTCGTAACGAACACAGAGAGGCTTAATAAGGGGATTAAAATGGGGGTTGCAAACTCCATACTGATAAAACTGAACCAGATCGGCACACTGACGGAAACCCTTAACGCGATCGAAATGGCGGAAAGGGCCGGATACACTGCGGTTATTTCCCACAGGTCAGGCGAAACTGAGGACACGACCATAGCCGACCTGGTGGTGGCTGTGAACGCAGGCCAGATAAAGACAGGCGCGCCGGCAAGGAGCGAAAGGGTAGCCAAGTACAACCAGCTCCTAAGGATCGAGGAAGAGCTGGGAGAGATGGGCGAGTTCAGAGGGTTGAAATCCTTCTACAACATTAAATAGGCCAAATGGTTATTGGCTATTTAATGTTTGCGGATAATATGGTAAAATTACCATACAGTAGTATTTTAAATACACGGAGGTAAATATGGATTTAAATATTGTGTTGACTGTTTTGCAGGTTATAGTATCTGTAGTACTGATTGTTGTAGTTCTCATGCAGCCGGGCAAAACAAACGGTTTTCAAGGAATAATGTCATCTGGCGGAGCCTCTACATCATTCTATTCGAAAAACAAATCGAGAACAACTGAAGCGCGTTTGGTGAGAATTACAATCGTTTGTGCGATTCTTTTTGCGATGTTATCCATGGCGCACAACCTAGTTCAGTAAGGATTTAAAGCAGAGCAGCTAATTACTTAGTAGCTCTGCTGTTTTTTTATTCGCTATGTTCGGGAGGGATTTTTATGAATATCAAAGAAAGAATACTTGATTTTATGAGGGAGCAGGCATACAAGCCGATGAACCTGCAGGAGCTCGAGAGGGTTTTCGACATTTCGAAGGCGGACAGAGCCGAATTCGGAAAAACTTTAAAATACATGGAAAAAGACGGCGAAATAGTAAAGACGAGGACAGAGCATTACGGTGTTCCCGAAAGGATGGGTCTTGTAGTAGGCAAGCTCCAGGGCCATCAGAAAGGGTTCGCCTTTGTGCTGCCCGAGACAGACAGGCCGGATGTGTTCGTGCCTTCCTCAAACCTTAACGGCGCCATGCACTCCGACAGGGTCATAGTCAAGATAACAAAAGAGGTGCCGGGCGGAAAGAAGTGCGAGGGCGAAATAATCAGGATACTTGAAAGAGGGAACAAGCAGATCATCGGCTTGTTCGAGGACTGCGGCAACTACGGCTTCGTGGTTCCGGATGAGACCAGAATCTCTCAGGATATATTCATTCCAAAGGACGGCAGAGCAGGTGCAGAGACAGGGGATGTGGTTGTTGTAGACATAACCGTATGGCCTGAAAAGAGAAGGAATCCTGAAGGCAGGATAGCCGAAATACTGGGCAAGAAAGGCGAAAAAGGCATAGATATCCTTACAATCATAAAGAAGCACGGCCTGCCCGAAGAGTTTCCCTTCAAGGTTGAAAGCTATGCTGATGGCATCGATGAGGAGATTCCGGCTGAGGAATATGAGCGCAGGCTTGATCTCAGGGAAAAGAAGATCGTCACCATAGACGGGGAAGATGCAAAGGATCTGGACGACGCGGTGTCCATAGAGGTGCTCCCAAACGGGAACTTCTATCTAGGAGTCCATATAGCGGACGTTTCAAACTACGTGAAGGAAAAGAACGCTCTGGACAAGGAAGCATTGAAAAGAGGAACCTCAGTCTATCTCATAGACAGGGTAATACCTATGCTCCCAAAGAAGCTTTCGAACGGGATATGCAGCCTAAACCCAAGGGTGGACAGGCTTACGCTCAGCTGCCTCATGGAGATAGACAGAAAAGGAAAGGTTGTTGACCATACAATAACGGAGAGCATCATCAGGACATCAGAGAGGATGACCTATACGAATGTGACTAAAATACTTGTGGACAAGGAGCCGGAGCTTCTCAAAAGGTACGACTACCTCCTTGAGGAATTCAATACCATGGAGGAGCTGTGCAGGATATTGTACGAAAAGAGGCTTGCCAGAGGGGCCATAGACTTCGATTTTGAGGAAAGCAAGATATTCCTGGATGACCTCGGAAGGCCGATAGAAGTCAAGCCTTACGAAAGATCCATATCGCACAGGGTTATAGAGGAGTTCATGCTTGTATGCAATGAGACGATAGCGGAGCACATGTTCTGGGCCCACATGCCGTTTGTTTACAGGACACATGAAGAGCCGGACGAGGAAAAACTGATGGTATTCAACGAGTTTGTACACAACCTGGGCTACGTGGTCAAATGGAGCCAGGAGGTTCATCCGAAGGCCCTACAGGAAGTGATCGAGAAAGTCAAAGGTCAGAAGGAGGAGAATGTCGTAAGCACGCTGCTCCTCAGATCCATGAAGCAGGCAAGGTACACCCCTGAAAACACTGGGCATTTCGGCCTTGCAGCAAGGTACTACTGCCACTTCACATCACCTATCAGAAGATACCCGGACCTGATGATCCACAGGATAATAAAGGAATTCATCCATGGAAAGATCGATGAAAAGAGGATAAAGAAGCTTACAGCAGAGGTTGAGTATGCGTCAAAGCAGTCCTCCGAGATGGAAAGGGTTGCGCAGGAGGCAGAGAGGGAGGTTGACGACCTCAAGAAGGCTGAGTATATGAGCGAGAGGATCGGCCAGGAATATGAAGGCATCATATCCTCGGTTACAAACTTCGGAATGTTCGTTGAGCTTGACAATACCATTGAAGGCCTCGTGCACATAAGCACCATCACAGATGATTACTACATGTATGATGAGAAGCACCTGACCCTTGTGGGGGAGAGGACGAAAAAGACTTACAGGCTCGGAGACGAGGTTTCCATCAAAGTCACGAAGGTCGACATGTTCAGCCACGAGATATCCTTTGAGCTTATTTGATTTGTTCCATAAAATGTTATATAATGAGGCTTGTTAGATGAATTAGAGGAGCAGGTGTTCGGAATGAAAAAAGAATCCAGGAACAAGGTCCTGGCTGAGAACAGGAAAGCCAGACATGACTATTTTATAGAAGAAGCGATGGAAGCTGGAATTGAACTTGTCGGCACCGAGGTTAAATCCATAAGGGCCGGCAAGGCCAACCTCAAGGACAGCTATGCCGAAGTTAGGGACGGGGAAGTGTTCGTCTATAACATGCACATAAGCCCTTACGAGAAAGGCAACATATTCAACAAGGATCCTCTCAGGGTGAGAAGGCTGCTGCTCCACAAAAAGGAGATAATGAGGCTTGCCGGATTCATCACGCAGAAGGGTTTCACGCTGGTGCCGCTGTCGCTCTACCTAAAGGACGGCAGGATAAAGGTTCAGCTTGCTGTGGCAAGGGGAAAGAAGGACTACGACAAGAGGGATTCCATGATGGAGAAAGACGCAAAACGTGATATAGACAGGCAGATGAAGGAACGGTCAAGATAAATATTACATTTATGTTAATGATGCTATTTCTTATTGATAATGAGTGAGAATTAGTGTATTATAAAGAAGATGACAGAATGTGTCGAAACGATGCAGTCTGGATGTCCTGAACAAGGGGGCGTACTTGGTTTCGACGGGGGTATCCTGTGTTCAAGAAGCGAGCCGAAGGTCTCCTGGGCCTGCGTTAAAAAACTGGGAATTTAAATATAAACGCTAACGATAATTTAGCTTTAGCAGCTTAGTCTGCTAACGTCCTACCTTTGAGTCCCACGGCTTAGGATAGGGCGCCGACAGTGGGGAAACGAGCCTGCATAAGCTTTGCCGCAGGAACGGAATTTATGAAGCTACTAAAGTCTGAAGCCTGTTCTTAGGCGTCAGATGGAGGGAATGTAAAAATAAGAACTGCGCTCGGAGATGCTTGGGTGCTGGTGCTTTCGGACAGCGGTTCGACACCGCTCGCCTCCACCATTGAAACCCTCGACGGCAAGTTGAGGGGTTTAACCCAAAATGAACAACGACCGTATCAGAGAGATCTGATGCGGTCATTTTGTTTTTTTGAATGAAAAAGTGATTTGTTCGAACCTGCTGAAATGAGCTTGCCTTAAATTCTTTATTGTATGTTGCTATAGATTTACTCTTTTGCAAACTGCATCCAAAGCTTCTATTAACATTTCTATTTGCTTATAAGATACTGTTAGAGGTGGTTCTAATCGAATCACTTTAGGATTATTTAATGTATAAGAAGTGATGATATGGTGTTTGTTAATTAATTCATCAGCTATCAAGGATCCGAGGTATTCATATGAAAGATTTTTTAACTTTCCGCCGGTAAAAGTGTTGAGAAAATTATCTTTTGGTTGAGTAAATTCTATTCCTAACATGAGTCCACGGCCACGTACTTCTTTGATAAAAGAATATTTTTCTTTTAGCTTCTGCAATTCGGCAAAAAAATATTTCCCTTTTTCTGCGGATTGCCTTGCAAGGTCTTCCCTCAAGATAATTTCCAATGCGGATAACCCTGCAGCAAGGGCTCTGCTATTGCCGCCAAAAGTAGATGTGTCTAAAATCGCTTTACCCAAACTATCATGTGCATTTTTCCAGACTTTTTCTGTGGCAATATATGCCGATAGAGGCATAATACCGCCACCTAATGATTTTCCGACGCACATAATATCCGGGGATATATTCTCATATTCACATGCAAATATTCTTCCGGTACGACCAAAACCAGTTTGAATTTCATCAACTATCAACAATGTTTGAGTTTCAGAACAAATTTTCCTTACATCATGCAAATAACCATCATGAGGAACAATAACACCACCTTCTCCTTGAATAGGTTCAACTAAAAAAGCAGCAACATCATTTGCAGATAAAGCTTGTTTCAATGTCTCTGCATTACCGAAAGGAACAAAGCTAATTCCAGGCAAAAGAGGCGAAAATGGTTTTTGGTTTTTTTCTCTCTCGCTTACAGATAATGCGCCCAATATCTCGCCATGGAAAGCTCCGTAGCAAGAAACTATCTTGGATTTGCCTGTGGATGCCCTTGCTAACTTTAATGCACCTTCAACTGCTTCTGCTCCACTGTTTTCAAAGAAAGAATACTGAAGTTCACCTGGAGTTATTTGCGCGAGATTCCTGGCCAAAGCTCCAGCTAAAGGATTAAGCGATACTTGCAATAAATTCGGGAGCGTTTCTACTGATCCCAATGCCGCAATAACTTCACTATTATTATGGCCTAAATTCATGGCGCCGTAAGCACCCAAAAAATCCAGATACTGATTGCCATCACTATCCCAAATCGAACAATCATGTGCACGTACAAATAATTTATCAAAATTTAAAAGTCCCAACAGCTTGTCGAGTTCAGGATTAATAAAATTTCGATGATTCTCAATGTTTTGTTTTCTGGATAATTTCAGTGCTTCTTTAAGGGTAATAAGATTCGGTGTTTTTGTTTTTCCCTGAGTTGCCAATTTTATTACCTTCTTTCTAAAATTGATGAATTAGTTGCCGGCAAATTAATGGATATTTCAACATTTTATTAATCAGGAAAAGATTGAATATTCTTTTTGATTCAAGTTTACAATGATGCATTGTTAAAGTAAAGCATTATTCATATTTAAAGCAGATGGGGCATAAATCTTGAATGTTCTGCTGCACTTATTGTAAAATAACCTTATAGGAATTATATGGAACATTTTATTTTGAATAGGGAATTGTTACTTAATTGAAAGGGTGATTCAACATGACTATTTTTGACAATGAATATATTCGAATAATAATAAGTTCGGGTGTGATATATTTGTTTATTATTGCAGCAATTCGTTTGTTTGGGAAAAAGCAAATATCACAACTTTCTGTAATTGATTTGGTATTTATTTTACTTATAAGCAATTCAGTCCAGAATGCAATGGTGGGATTAAATTCAACACTAGCAGGCGGGTTAGTTGCTGCTGGAACATTGTTCATAATGAATTTCATATTTAAGCAATTATTATATCGATTTCCTAAGCTTGGCAATTTGATTCAGGGAAAGAAAATGATTCTAATATATAAAGGCAAGTTGAATAAAGATAATATTGAAGAGGCGAAACTTACTATAGATGAAATAATGGAATTACTAAGGAAACACGGGATATCTAATATAAGAGATGTTCGCATGATGATGCTTGAAATGGATGGAAATATTAGTGTGATTTCTGGTGAAATTAGATCTAAGAAAGGGGAAAAAAGATAAAAAATTTTTCAAAAACAGACGAGAATTAATTTCGCCTGTTTTTTTGATTGAATGAGATTTTATCCTTGTACACCATTTAACCGGATATGAGTTTGTGGGAACAGCGAGAGAATATAGCGATGCATTACTTAGAAAAAAATAGTCTGCTGTAGTGAGGCGGTAAAAAAAGATTCTTGAATAAAAAGCAATGATATGGTAAGCTTTAGTCAGAATATTCAGTAAACAGAGGTCGTGAATTTGAGATGGCGAAGTGTTTTCTTATCAGGATATATTAATGTAAGTATAGAGGAGTGTTGAAAATGAGAAAAAAAAGCTTAATATTTATGCTTGTCGTCGTTTCTGTGATTTTAATCGGTGGTTGCAGCGTTACAGTCCAAAGAGATTCTTTGAAAGTCGATAAAGCTCTAATTGGTCACTGGGTTAATACTGAAGGCGCTCTGGATTATTACTTTTCCGATACTTCATTGATTAAAGTTGAAAAAGGTGGCACAACAACAAATATGACATATACAATTGTAAAGACTAATGATAATGACAATACAATAACCATACAGGTTAAAAATCCTGCAGGGACAGTACTGGAAGAGGATAAAAAGGAAATAAAATTCTCCGCCGATAAAAAAACAATGACTGAGACTGTAACTGTTTTAGGCGTTAAAATTAGTGAAGTTAATTTTAGCTATGTGGATAGTAAGACAAAACCATAAATAAAAAGCTAAGAGGTGAGGAACATGAAAATCACCAAGAATATGGGAATGATATTGCTAGCCATCTGGCTTATCGTAACCGGCATATTGCAATTGGTAAGCATTGCAATTCCTGCAGCATTGATGGCTATTATAGCTATAGCTGCTGGTGTTCTAATACTGATTAGCAAGTGAGCTCTTTGGTTTAATATTAAATTATTGGATGGGGGTATTAATTATGACAAAGTTAAAAGGCGAAATTGAAAATGCAAAAGATAAGATCGTAGGTGAAGTAAAGGAAGCAACTGGAAAAGTAACTGGTAATGAGGAATTGGAATTAGAGGGTAAAATTCAATCCGCTAAATCGGATGTCAAGAAAAAAGCTGGAGAAATAAAAGAAGGCATCACAGAAAAGATAAACGACATAATAGATAAATAGAAAGCTATCAAAGAAGACCAGTAAGTAAACTTCTTACAATCTTAATTTAGCAAAAAATACTTGCTAATAATGATATTCAAGAAGGGGTGATTATGATGTTATGGACGATCGTGGTTGTACTAGTTGTTTTGTGGCTTCTTGGTTTTATCACTGCTACAGGAGGTTCGTTAATACACATATTGCTGGTAATTGCACTGGTTTTGATTATAGTCCAGTTACTTCAAGGTAAAAAAATACTGTAATCGCTTCTTAGGATTCCTGAAAGTTTGTCTTGAAAAAATATGAATTGGAGGTTTTGTTATGGAAAAATTCAAGAAAAATGTTGGAGAGGCATTTGAGGCAGCAAAGGACAAAGCGGAAGAGCTAAAAGATAAAGTTGAAGACAAGGTTGAGGATATAAAAGATAAAGCCGAAGAAAAGGCTAGGGAACTCAAGGACAAAGATTAATAGATTTTTATTGATAAGAGGAGAGGGATGTTGTGAAGAGGAGAAATATATCAGTAGCAACAGCTGTGTTAATGCTTTTTGCAGCTATGCTTTCAGGTTGTGTCTCAACTACAGAGAAAACGACCGAGAATACAACCGAAAAAACAATGACATTAAGCACGTTCGCAGAAAACAACAATGCCTTAGTGGGAAATATTGGAACGGCTTATATTTATGATTCCGATTCTGGTGAGGATTCTATGAGCATAGTAGCAATCACAACACATGAAAAATTTAAGGATGAGGCTATTGGAAACGATGAGTATAATAACGCGATAGTAATTGAGTTTACAGGAAATGGTAGCACTGCAGGTAAGTTGACTTCCAAAGTGTACGACAAAGATGGTAATGAAATTACTAACTTCTCAGCTCGTATTTTTGGTATCCCAGCAACAAGTAAGAACTATTTGATGTTCTATACGGATAACAGCACGGATACTAGCTTAACAGGTGCAAAATATATATTAATTGATGGCTTCAATACAAATAAGAACAATGGAAAATCAAGGATTGTATTTGAGCTTGCAAAATAGCTGAATAGACAAAGGAAAGGAGTTTTTAAAAAATGGCAGTTGTCAAAGTGATTGAAATAATAGCAGAATCGACTGAAAGCTGGGAGGCTGCTGTACAAAATGCGGTGACAGAGGCAGCAAGGACAGTTGACAGCCTTCAGAATGTTTATGTGCAAGACTTTCAGGCAGTTCTTGAAGGCAGCAAGATTGTCAGGTATCGCGCCAATGTTAAGATATCTTTCGTCGTAAACAAGTAGAGATATGTGGTGTTCACATTGATAAAGGAGATGTTATTATGAATACTAACAGCTTGATGGGTATACTTGGAGCAATACTGGTTATTATGTTAATAATTTGGTTGCTTCAGAGATTATTTTAGCATACAAACCGGCTTTGACAGGTAATAAATATTAATCAAAAAACACCGCAATATCCGTGATATATAGTGCGGTGTTTTGCTTCAGGTCAGTTCTAAAGGGAAATATAAAACGCAATGTTCGGCAGATAACCGATAAGAAGGTGTTTATATGAAGTGGAGAGGACGCAGTTCAAGCCAGAATGTTGAAGACCGCAGGGGCGTTAGCCCAACAGGGTTAATAGCAGGGGGAATCGGAACTATCATTCTTATCCTGATTGTGGCATTGCTCGGAGGAGACCCGTCACAGATTATCAATGATTCTCAGGAGCCTTCAACAGGAAACTCATCAGGTTATGTAGAAACTGCAGAAGAGAAGGAACTTTCGGATTTTGTAAAGGTGGTTTTTGCAGATACAGAAACCGTATGGACGGAGATATTTAGAGAAGAAGGATTGACCTACAGCTATCCCAAATTGGTGCTCTACTCAGGCGCTGTAGAATCAACTTGTGGCGTTTCAAGCTCATCCACAGGGCCATTTTATTGTCCTGGCGACCACAAGGTATATGTGGATTTAAGTTTTTGTAAGGAACTTCAGGTTAAACTAAATGCACCTGGTGATTTCGCAATGGCCTATGTCATTGCTCATGAGGTGGGACACCATGTTCAGACTCTTTTGGGCACAACAGATAAGGTTATGGAACTGCAGACAAAATTAAGTGAAAAGGAGTTTAATGAGTACCTTGTCAGATTTGAATTGCAGGCAGATTATCTGGCTGGTGTATGGGCTAACCATGCGGAGCAAATGGGTATCCTGGAGGCGGGGGATATCGAAGAAGCGTTAAATGCAGCAAGTGCGGTAGGTGATGACAGGATTCAGCAAAATACCTATGGATACACGGTCCCTGACAGTTTTACCCATGGGACTTCTGAACAGAGAAACAGCTGGTTCTACAAAGGCTATACTTCAGGAACATTAAACGGTGGAGATACTTTTAACGCCAGCGAATTATAAGCGTGTTGAAAAATCAGATAATCTTCACCATTGAAACCCTCGACGGCAAGTTGTGGGTTTTAATCCAAAATGAACAACGACCGTATCAGAGAGATCTGATGCGGTCGTTTTATTATGCCAGTCAACGGAGAGCAATAAAAGATTTTAGAAAAAATAAATAAAAGGTGTAAAAAATTATCATTACTGGTATAATTAATTGACCATTATTAAATTATTTAATGAAGATTAAATAATATAAG
>JAGFXP010000079.1 GCA_017861315.1 Bacillota bacterium
ACATTATTGCCCTGGATGTACTCATGGAATAATCCACAGGTTAGTTGCAGAGGTAATAGATGAATTGGGAATAGTTGACAAGACAATAGGAGTCGCTCCGGTAGGATGCTCAGTTCTTGCATACAACTATTTCGTCTGCGACATGTTCGAGGCTGCTCACGGAAGAGCACCTGCATGCGCAACAGGAATAAAGAGAACAAACCCTGACAAGGTAGTATTCACCTACCAGGGAGACGGAGACCTTGCAGCCATAGGAGCAGCCGAGATAGTCCACGCTGCTGCAAGAGGCGAAAAGCTCACCACAATATTCGTAAACAACTGCATATACGGAATGACAGGCGGACAGATGGCGCCTACAACACTTCCTGGACAGAAGACAGAGACTTCACCGTACGGAAGAAACATAGAAACTGAAGGCTACCCTATAAGGGTGTCCGAAATGCTCGCAACGCTTGACGGAGCATACTACGTTGAAAGAGTATCAGTTGACTCAGTTCTCAATGTAATAAAGGCAAAGAAGGCAATAAAGAAGGCATTCGAGAACCAGCTCGCAGGAAAAGGCTTCTCAATAGTTGAAGTATTGTCAATATGCCCTACAAACTGGGGACTGAGCCCGATAGAATCAATGCAGTGGCTCAAGGACAATATGATACCGTACTATCCGCTTGGAGTTAAGAAGGATAAGTCAACTGAGGAGGTGAAATAAATGGCAGCACAGCAGATAATATTTGCAGGTTTCGGTGGACAAGGCATACTTTCAATGGGAAAATTCCTTGCTTATGCAGGAATGGATGCTGATTTAAACGTTTCATGGCTGCCTTCATACGGCCCTGAAATGAGGGGAGGCACAGCAAACTGTTCAGTTATCGTTCAGGATGAGCCGGTTGGATCACCTATCGTTACTAAGGCTGACACAGTTGTTGTAATGAACAGACCTTCACTTGACAAATTCGAGGATACGATAATGCCGGGCGGCCTGCTCATAATGGACGCCGACCTTGTTGACAGAGCGCCTGTAAGGACAGACATAGAGGTGATCTCGGTACCTGCACAGACAGTTGCGGCTGAAATAGGAAGCAAGACAATAGCAAACATGGTGCTCCTTGGAGCGCTTGTTGCAAAGACAGGCATAGTGTCAATGGACACGCTGCTTGGATCCCTCAAGGCTCACGGAAAAGAAAAATTCTATGAGTCAAACAAGCTGGCCCTCGAAAAGGGCGCAAGTTACGTGAAATAAAGATGGAAATTGCTTTCGGCTAGCCTTAAGGGAAAATAGACTCGTTAGAAATTGTATTGTACATAAGTCTACGGTTAGAAGCCGTTTTCTACAGTACGCCCCTCAAACAATTTTTAACAGTACCTTTGAGGTTTTTAATCCTGTTCAGAACTCTTTCAAAAAACAAATGATATTCAGCTCACACCTGGCCGCTTTAAGGCACCCCTTCGCTTTTAGGGCCCAGACAGTGAATCATGAATATTTCATGTAGAATTTGAATAGATAGATATAATTGAACAGGATAAAAGGGTTAGAGAAATCTGGCCCTTTTTTAGACTTGAGAGGCAATATTCAAGGTTTTACGAGTCAAAGTATAAATTATTGAAAAGATTCTCATGTTAATTTACTCTTTTCACCTTTGATTGACAAAAAAAATTAGTTAGCATTAGACTTTAAATATAAAGAATATTCGGAAAACGATATATTGGGGGGGAAAGTATATGAAACCGACATGCTTCAGGAAAAGGATTCTCGCAGTGGTGCTTGGAATAGGTCTCATGGCAGCATTAGGCATGACTTCGTGCGCACCTGCCGTGAAAGAGGCAGCCAGGCCAAGCTTTACGAAGGAGACGTATCCGAAGGTTGACGGTTCAACGGCGACAATACCGCTGTCTGAAAGCATCGCAGCCGAGCTGCTTTCACTGACTTCGGAGGAAGCCCACAGCTTCATCAAGCACAACACCACGCACAATGCTTATGTTAATCTCATTGACGGCAAGGCTGACATAATTTTCGTCACTGAACCATCCGAAGAGGAGCTGAAGTTGGCAAAGGAAAAGGGAATAGAGCTTGAGGTCGTCCCTGTAGTTAAGGAAGCCTTCGTATTCCTCGTAAACAAGCAGAACCTCGTTGATACGCTGACCGTCAAGCAGATCCAGGATATTTACCAGGGACTTGCAGCAAACTGGAATGAGATGGGCGGGCCTGACAAGGAGATCATAGCCTATAAAAGGCCGCAAAACTCGGGTAGCCAGACTATCATGGAAAACCAGGTCATGAAGGGACTGAAAATGGCAGATGCCCCTACTTCCCTTAAGCCGGGTGAGATGGGGGAGCTAATAGAGGCTATTGCCTCCTATGACAATTCGGACAAAACAATAGGATATTCTGTTTACTATTATGCCAATTCGATGTACAGCAAGGATACGATCAAATTTGTAAAGGTGAATGGCATCGAACCGAACAACAAGAGCATAAGGAGTGGCGAGTATCCGTTTACAAGCGCTTATTACGCTGTGATTAGGAAAACAGAGGCTGCGGACTCCGGCGCAAGGAAGCTTCTGGCCTGGATACTGGGCTCCGACGGCCAGAAACTTGCTGAAAAAGCCGGCTACGTGCCGCTTAAGTAGGTGAGGTTATGAGAAGAGGTGCTTTGGCAGCCGCCCTGGTGCTCATCCTCCTCGCAGCGATTTCCGGGTGCCAGAGTCCAGGAAACGGGAATACGGAAACAGGCACAGAGGATCTGAACATCATGCCATTCAGCGAAAGGCGTTTCATATACGCAAACGGCCTAGATTATGCGGAAAAGCAGATTTCGTCACAGGAGGGAAGCACAAAAATCAACAAGAGATATCCCGTCCTCAGCGGATTTAAAAACAAGGCTGTAGAGGAAAAGATAAATCAGGACATCGCCGGGACAACAGATCAGGCTATGGACGAGCTGTTGGCCGGCGCCGCATCGGAAAACGGCGGAAAAGCGCAGGAGGTCAGCTATAAAGAATCGAGTGCGGATGTCGCATACAGCTGCAACAATGTCCTTTTCACAGAGTATTGCGCAAATGCCGAGTTCATGCTGAATTCCGAGGCGGTGTCGAGGCAGAGACTGAAGGCGGTTGGTTATGACCTGAACACAGGCGTCAGGCTTAAGCTGAAGGATTTGTTCAAACAGGACAGCGGCTATGAAAAGCTGATCAATGATTTCATCCTGGTAAGCATAATCGAGAACAACTACGATGATCCTGATTCGCAATATTTGAGCAAGCCTTCCGGTGCATCCGCGAAGGACAGAGCTTCTCCTTAGGCATTGTTGGCCTGAAAATAATATTGGATGAAAAGAACGACGAGTTTGAAGAGTTGGGATATCCTAACACCGTAATCATCCCGCTGAGTGTGATCGGGGATGAACTTGCTATATTTGACAGGTATTATGACGGAAAGACAAACCTCTTCGAGAAGATTGGCATCAAGAAGCTTCTGCCGAAACTTTCCGAATTCAGGGTCAGCAAGCTGATGCAGGAATCCGGGGGGAATTACAATATTCATATAGAAGAGGGCGAATTCGTCAACATTCCTTACGGGGCGGTTAAAACCATGTTGGTTAACTTTGCTGCATGCACCCTTGACATGGAGGGCTTCAGGAAAAGGGCAGCGGCACAGTCGGCAGCCAATCCCAGGGAATACTTCGGAAGCATGGACCACGATGCGAGCACGGTGATGAATGCAAGCGGCTACATGAGCGTTGTTGTCAGGGATGCGGTTTATGAGAACGATGAGGTGCTGGAAACCTCAAAATATGTCAACTTCAATAGCTCCAAATAAAACCCTGCAATTTCAACGGTTGCAGGGTTTTATTTTTTAGCTAGTACAAAAAGTCACGCTGATTTGTCATAAAATCAGAAAAATTTGAGGAATATAAAACTGATTATGATAAAATAAATATGTCTGATGAACAATTGTAGTGTCTGACGATTATCAACGGAGGTATTGATATGGAATTTAAATTAGCATTGCTAGCAGTAAAAGATATTAATGTTTCCAAGCAGTTCTATAAGGAACTTTTTAATCAAGAAGTCGTCCTCGACTTAGGGCGAAATGTAACATTCAGTGGAGGGTTCGCAATACAAGAGGACTTTGCATGGCTTATAGATTTGCCTGTTGATTCTGTTGTTGAGAAATCAAATAATATGGAATTGTATTTTGAAGTGGATGATTTTGATGAATTTATACAAAAGATGAAGGATTATAGTAATATAGAATATGTACACCAGCCTAAGAAGCATGAATGGCAGCAAAGGGTTGTTCGTATTTATGACCCGGACCATCACATTATAGAGATAGGAGAGTCTATGGCAGTTATAGCAAAGCGCTATCTTGCTGAGGGCTATTCGATAGAGGAAACGTCAAAAATTATTCAGCACCCAGTTGAGTTTGTTGAGATGTATAAATAAATGTTCGAAAATATATTTGTAATAATTTGGGGGGAAGAAATGAAACTGCTTAAAAAAATCACATCATTTACATTGGTTCTTGCCATGCTGCTGGGTGCTCAGGCAGCCGGGCTGGATATCGAGGGCCTCTATGCCAGCTCTCTGGGCGGTAGCGCCAGCAAAAACCATCCGGGGATAGTGCTGCAGAGCATCGACACAAAACAGCCTAACCCTGATTATGTCAGCCTGGGTAACGGCATTCTCCAGAGAAACAGCACTCAGAAAGTAACGGTTGGTTTAAGCCTGGATATGGCAAGCGTCAGCGAAGCCGGGCTGAGATACAAGCTTGAAGGATCGGAGAAGGTGCTTATGCAAAGCTCATCTGATATAAAAAACGGGTACATAACCTTTGACATCGATGTGGATCCGGATGCTTCGCCGGGAAAATACAGCCTTCTTGATGTCCAGCTGAAATCAAAAGACGGCTCGGCGCTGAACAGCATCAATCTGAAGGAGATGGCCGTATCCTATGAAGTGGTTGGCGACAAAAGCGCGGCGGCATCCGTGATAGAAACCGGCGAACCTGCAGCTGCGCAGATATCTGAAACATCTGCAGTGGTAGGCGTCGACGGAAGCAGCTCAATAACTGGCGAAGATATCGGCAAAGCGATAGACAGCGCCAGAAAGGCAATGCAAAACGAAACAGGGCAGACCGCTTCTTCTAGTGCGCAGGGAAGCGAAGCCAACACCGTTAAAGCGTCGGAAGGCATAAACATAGTTCTCGACCCCGGACACGGGGGCGACGACCCGGGGGCCGTATCAGGCTCCTACCTTGAGAAAAACCTGAACTTGAAAATTGCCCAGTATGCAAAGGAGGAGCTCGAGACATACACAGGGGTTACTGTGGGCATGACTAGGACGGAAGACACGTACATACCGCTTGCAGCGACAAGGGCGGATGCTGCGCAGCAGCAGGAAGCGGACATACTTGTGAGCCTTCACAACAATTCTGCCGGAAATGAGGCAGCCGGGGCCGAGGTATACGTTTCCGTACTCAAGGCATACAACCAGGCATCCTCCGCGCTTGGAAACCTGATATTGGACCAGCTCACGATGCTTGGGCTATACGACAGGGGCGTGAAGACCAGGCCAAGTGAAGACGGTACGATCTTTTCGATAACGGGGGAACTGGCCGATTATTACGGCATCATCAGGGAAAGCGCCTACAGGGGATTCCCGGGAATAATAATCGAGCACTGTTTCATGAGCAATCCTGCAGAGGCGCAGGCATACCTGTCCAGCGAGGCCAAGCTCAAGCAGCTGGGAGTTGCCGATGCTCAAGCGCTGGCTGATTATTACGGGCTGGTTAAGAAGGACGCCACAACAACGAGCGTCAACCTTTCGGCAGGAAAACTTTTCACATCACCAGTATTCACTAATCTTTCATACATGACTGACGGCAACAGGAGCTCAAGCAGCTTCGCCGAAGACTATCCGGCAGGCGGCGGGCTCCAGTACGTGCAGATGGATCTGGAAGCCTTTTACGACCTCAGCGGCATCAAGCTCTGGCACTACTTCAGTGACGGAAGGAAGTACAAGGACGTCATTGTGCAGGTTTCAAGCGATCCTGCATTCGCAGAGGGCGTCACAACAGTGTACAACAATGACACAGACAACAGCGCAGGCCTCGGGGCAGGAACAGATGCCGAATATGCGGAAACAAGCCTGGGCCATAATATACAGTTCGACAAGGTGAATGCGAGGTATGTGAGACTATACTCAAACGGCAGCAGCATGAACAGCAGCAACCACTACGTAGAAGTGGAAGTATACGGATTGGCTCATCCAACATCGGTGAGCCTCAGCAAGACCGAAATGAATCTTGAGGTGGGCGCAGCGGATGCCCTCACAGCATCAGTCATGCCGCTGAACACAACATACAAGGGCGTGGCCTGGACCTCCTCTGATACTAGCATAGCGACGGTATCTCCTGATGGAGTCGTCACAGGCGTAAAGGAGGGAGCGGCGGCTATAACGGCTACAACAGCTGACGGAGGGCTGAAGGCAGCATGCCAGGTCAAGGTGACGGCTGTGCCGAAGAACCTGTCAGCAGGACGTCTTTTCACATCATCGGTATTCAAAGGTCTGGGGAGCATCACTGACGGCAGCAAGAGCACAGGCACCTTCGCCGACGACTACCCGGCAGGCGGCGGTCTCCAGTACGTGCAGATGGACCTGGGTGCATACTATGACCTGAGCAAAATCAAGCTCTGGCACTACTACGGCGACGGAAGGAAATACAACGACGTCATAGTCAGGGTTTCAAACGACCCGGCCTTCGCTGCGGACGTCACGACGGTATACAACAACGACGGCAACAACAGCGCGGGCTTCGGCACAGGATCGGACGCCGCATACGCCGAGACAAGCGCAG
>JAGFXP010000020.1 GCA_017861315.1 Bacillota bacterium
TCGAAAACTTTTTTACAGCGCCTGTCTCCAGTTGATAATAAGTTAGCTGAACACCGATGGTTTCGATGCTGTTTTGCATGCAATAAATAAAGGCATAGCATTTTGCCTGTGCCCAATGTGTAGCATTATGATTTTCTTCAATATGTTCCAGCGGCCTGGCTGTTGATTTTATTTCGTCGATCGTAAAGGCACCGCTGTCGGCGATGATTCCGTCTGCACGGCCTTCCACAACGAAATTGAAACCTTTGTATTCGACGGTGTACTTCAAAGCAACCTCGGGAGTATAGCCGGCATATCCATTGTCCTTCTGGACTTTCTGGTGAGCCTTGGTTCCTTCCAGTGCCCTTGAATTGCTTATGAACTGGGAATCTATATCGCCTGAACGGAAAATGAACTCCACCAGGTTCCTGACAGATATTCTTATCTCTGATTTGTTGATCACTGTATCACCTTCAAACTTGTGTTTGGTCATTAATTAGATTCTATTCCAATTTATCATCAATGTATAGTACATTCGGGTCAAAAAATCCTCAATAATGTTATAATAAGTGTATGCTTCAGAAACTAAAGAACAGCATGAGCGGGAGAGGTATATTATGATACATGATATAGAACCAAGAATATTCGACAACAATTTCAAAAACAAGACAGCGGAGCCGAAGGATCTGTTCCTTTCATACGAAGGGGATACCGTCCTGGTGAGGGAGGAAAAGGATAAACTATGGTATCCGTCTTTTTCTGATTTCGAGGCGGAATATCCGCAGCTCATAGACGGTGCCCAGTTCCTTTTCACCATAGATGACATCAACTACTATCTTATAGAAGAAAAAGGGCTGGACTCCGTGGAAGGCTGGACATACGTAACAACAGGCAGGTTCAGGACTGAGCCAAAATACTGGCGTTCCTTTGCCGGCGCAGTAGGATTGCAGCTCAACCGCTGGTACGACAATCATCGTTTCTGCAGCAAATGCGGGAAAACTGTGAAACGTTCGGAAAAGGAAAGGATGCTGTACTGCGAAGCCTGCGGATTCCAGACATACCCTGTAATCTCTCCCTGCGTCATAGTGGCGGTCCATGACGGCGACCGCCTGCTCCTGACCAAGTATGCAGGACGTGAATATACCAGATACGCACTCGTGGCCGGCTTCGCCGAGATAGGGGAGAGCCTTGAGCAGGCCGTACGCAGGGAGGTTAAGGAGGAGGTAGGACTCGATGTCAAGAACATAAGGTTCTACAAGAGCCAGCCCTGGCCGTTTACCGATACAATCCTTGCCGGCTTCTACGCTGAGCTGGACGGAGATGACACCATCACGATCCAGGAAGACGAGCTGGCTTTGGGCATATGGATGAAGAGGGAAGACATACCGCCGGAGGAGCTGAAGATAAGCCTTACAGGCGAGATGATGGAAGCGTTCAGGACAGGAAACGCGGGAGGCATATATGATCTGGAGTAAAATGAAACAACAGCTGGAAAGCTTTATAAGCCCAGCACTTGCGGGGCGGGTGGAATACAGGGCGTCAAGCTACCGCTATAGAGCGGACAAAGCAGGGCACTGCTACCTTTCGGTGGATAAAAAGGAAATATTCAGCATGAGCGAAGCAAATGCAGAAATACGCTGGTTTAAAACCGAGCAGGAAATAAAGAATGATCCTGATATTCAAATTCCTGTAAGCGTGGATGACATTGAAGCTGTAAGAACAAGCATGAAGGGGAATGTGCCGGAGGAACGCCTTGCGGTGATTGCAAGAGACAGGAAAATTGCGGATTACGCAAAGGAAATGCTGGCTGCACAGGCGGCATTGAGCAAATCCGATTTCAATGCCGCTGCAAACACATTTATGTCGCTTTCGATAGAGGAGTGCCTCGACAGCAAGGATATCCTTTTGAATGTCTTTGCGCTGATCGACAGGCGCCTTGGGAAAAAGCGGATATTAGGCATGGAGGAGAAGATGAAACTGAAACACCCTGCCGTGCAGTATTTCTATGAACTGCGGCGAAGCACGTTGTGATATTCTTTCCTTGTGGTATAATTAGCAGTATCGATTTTTTTATAGTTCGGGGGGAGTTGTCTTAATGCTGGAGGACGCAAAAGTTTTACTGAAGAAATATTACGGATATGACAGTTTCAGAGAGGGACAGGAAAAGGTGATAAGCAGCATACTGGGGGGAAGGGATACCTTTGCCATAATGCCTACAGGTGCCGGCAAATCCATATGCTACCAGATACCTGCTCTTTTGATGAAAGGCATTACCATCGTCATCTCTCCGCTTATATCCCTTATGAAGGATCAGGTGGATGCGCTGGACGATATTGGGGTAAGGGCAACCTTCATCAACAGCTCCCTGGATCAGTACGAGGTGCAGGAAAGGATACTGATGGCAGTGAGCGGTCATGTGAAGCTCTTGTATGTAGCGCCGGAAAGGCTGGAAACGGAAAGCTTCTGCGCGCTGCTGAAAACACTTGACATATCGATGATCGCCATAGATGAATGCCACTGCGTATCCCAGTGGGGACACGATTTCAGGCCAAGCTACAGGGCCATTGCCCCTTTGATAGACAAGCTTGGGGAGAGGCCCGTTATTTCAGCTTTCACAGCCACGGCTACGACGGAGGTTAAGGAAGACGTTGTGCGGCTCCTGGGGCTCCGGGAGTCTGATGTGCATACAACCGGCTTCGACAGAAAAAACCTGTTCTTTTCAGTGATCAGGGGCGAAAACAAAAAGGACTACCTGATGAAATACCTGGAGAACAACAGGGATCAGGTTGGAATAATATACGCAGGAACAAGAAAAGAAGTGGACAACATCCATGACAGCCTTGCAAGGAAAGGGTATTCCATAGGCAAATACCATGCAGGCATGAGCGACATGGACAGATCGAAGGCTCAGGAGGATTTCCTGTACGACAATGTAAATATTATAGTGGCCACCAATGCATTCGGCATGGGGATAGACAAATCGAATGTAAGGTACGTCATACACTACACCATCCCCAAGAATATGGAAGCATACTATCAGGAGGCAGGGCGTGCCGGCCGCGACGGAGAGGCCAGCGAGTGCATCCTACTCTTCGGAGCCCAGGACATAATCCTGCAGAAGTTTCTCATAGAGCAGAACGTTGTTTCAGAGGAGCGGCGCATCAATGAGTACAGGAGGCTGCAGGAGGTTGTGGATTACTGCCATACCACCAAGTGCTTAAGGAAATACATATTGGAGTATTTCGGGGAAACGGTTGTGCCGGATTCCTGTGACAGCTGCAGCGTATGCAAGGATGAGAGGTCTCTTGCGGACATAACGATAGATGCTCAAAAGATATTTTCCTGCATAGCCCGCATGAAGCAGAGGTTCGGGACCGTTCTTGTGTCCCAGGTGCTCAGGGGCTCCAAGGACAAGAAGGTTTTGGAATTCGGATTCAACCAGCTCTCCACATACGGCATAATGAAAAACTACACCGTAAAGGAGATACAGGATTTGGTCAATGTCCTGATAGCGGACGAATATCTGTTTCTCACAGGGAGCCAGTTCCCGGTAGTAAAACTTACAGAAAAGTCTCTGAAGGTGCTCAAAGGCGAGGAGAAAGTGTTTCAAAGGATCCACAAGGCCAAGAAAAAGATTTCCGCTGACAGTTCTCTTTTCCTGCTGCTCAAATCTGCAAGGAAGGATATATCGGCCAGGGAGTCAGTGCCTCCGTACATCATCTTTACAGATGCTGCCTTGAGAGAGATGAGCGAAAAGCTTCCGCAGAGCGATGAGGAATTCCTCAAAATCAAGGGCGTAGGAGAATCGAAGCTTCAGAAATACGGAAAAGAATTCCTGAAAACCATAGAAACTTATCTGTCTGAACACCCTTCAAATTTGGAGGTACAGAAATAAATATTGATTTCCCCCGGACGTACTGGCCCGGGGGATTTTGCATTATGGGACACATGCGTGATATACTATTGTTGGAATATTCTATGCTGATCCTGGAAACTTATTGACGGTCTGGTTTAAAGGTGCTGTTTGTGATAAAATATTAAGTACTGCTAAGTGCTGTGATAACAAGAAGGAGAACAGATATCGTATGCTTAATTTATTGAATATTATCATCGTATTAATACTTGTGTTTTTAAACGCATTTTTTGTTGCCACGGAATTTGCCATGGTAAAGGTTAGAAAATCCAGGATAGAGACATTGGTGGCCGAAGGGGACAAAAGCGCAAAGCACACCCTGACTGTTGTCAATGATCTGAATTCATACCTTTCAGGCTGTCAGCTTGGGATAACCCTGGCGTCTCTTGGTCTGGGATGGATAGGAGAGCCTGCTGTAGCAAAGATGCTGGAGCCTTTGTTTGAATTGTTCCATATGCCGGTAAGCCTTGTTCATTCAATTTCATTCATTCTCGGGTTTTCGATAATAACGGCATTCCATATTGTATTGGGCGAGTTGGTTCCGAAATCCCTGGCAATAACGAGCGCGGAAAAAATTGCAATGAAAACTGCTTTCCCGCTGATGCTTTTTTACAAGGTATCCTACCCGATCATGTGGGCGTTCAATCACACTACGAATCTCATTCTGAAGGCGTTCGGCGTATCGCAGGCCGGTGAGCATGACGAGGCTCACACCGATCAGGAGATAAAGCTTCTTGTTGCTCAGAGTTATGAACAGGGCTTAGTGGATAAAGCTGAACTGACCCTTGTGGATAATATATTCGATTTTTCAGAGACAACCGTAAAAGATATCATGGTGCCCCGCACTGATATGGAATGCATTTTCGCAGAGGAATCCTTCGACGAGATAATTGCATACGCGCTTGGGAAACAGCTGACAAGATATCCGGTCTGCAGGGACAGCAAAGACAATGTCATAGGTTTTGTGCACATCAAGGATCTGTACAAGAAAAAAATCGAGGACACGACTCCCGATATCATGGACATTATACGCGAGGTTAAATTTGTTCCTGAATCCATGTCTATAAGCGAGCTGTTAAAGAAGTTCAAAAAGGAAAAAGCTCAGATTGTTGTAATCAATGATGAATATGGCGGAACCTCCGGGCTGGTGACCATCGAGGATGTGCTGGAGGAGATTGTCGGCGAGATCCATGATGAGTTCGACATGGATGAAGGCAGCGAGATTACAAAAACAGAAGATGGCGGTTATATCGTGGACGGAAAAGTGCTTCTTGAAGAAGTCAACAGAATTTTGGATACGGATATCGACGCTGAAAATATCGACACAGTCGGAGGCTGGATTTACTCGCAGCTGAAGAATTATCCTGCAGTCAATGACAAAATACAGCATGCCGACTACGACTTCATAGTGCTGGAATGCGACGATAGAAGGATAAGCAAGGTACAGATCAAAAAAATGCTCAATGGATAGTATTGGGGCCCTTTCTGCTTACATCAACAGCTGAAAGGGCTGTTATTATATTTTAAGGAGGCTGGATATGAAGATAATTGGGACGAGAACATTGAAGACAGGGATAGGAGCGCCTATTTCAATGATTCTGGCAGCTGTTTTCGGGTTGAAATATGCAGCAGCTGCAGGAATCATTACAATGCTTAGCATTCAGAGCACAAAAAGGGAGTCTATCCAGATTGCTCTTAAAAGGATAGCAGCCTGCGTGCTGGCTTTGGTGATAGCTTCAATATTTTTCAACATATTCGGTTACAGCCCCGTGGTTTTCGGGCTGTACCTGGTAGCTTTTATTCCCATTACAGCAAAATTCAAGATGGAGGAAGGCATTATCGTGAGCTCGGTTATCATCACCCACCTTCTTGTTGAAAAAAGCACCAGCGCACAGCTAATATTTAACGAGCTTGCATTGATGGTAATAGGGGTAAGCACCGCTTTATTCCTGAATCTATATATGCCAAGCAGGGAAAATTTAATAAAGGAAGACCAGAAATACATAGAAGAAAGCATGAAAAAGATTCTGGTAAAAATGTCGGCTGCATTAAAGGAGCACAACAGCTCTTTTGCAGAGGATGAATTGTTCAGGGAACTCGAGGACAGGATTAAGGCTGCCAAAAAGCGGGCGTATAAAAATCTGAACAATTATCTGATACGCGATATGAGTTATTATGTAGAATACATAGAAATGAGAAGACAGCAGCTTAAAACTTTGAAAAGAATGAAGGAGAATTTCCGGAGATTCTCTATTGCAGATGAGCATACAATTATTGTGGCGGATTTCACTGAGAAAATATCGATGGATTTTTATGAAAAAAACACCGCCGAAGGCCTTTTAAAGGAGATGGAGGATCTGCGGGGCGAATTTAAAAGTATGAATCTTCCCTCAACAAGAGAAGAGTTCGAGAACAGGGCTATGCTCTATCAGTTCCTTAATGACTTGGAGCAGTTTCTCCTGATTAAATTTGAATTCATGAAAAATATCGACTTGGAAAATATAAAATATAGGTAGAGAATCAGGGGGTTGGAGATTATGAAAAAACATGACGAAAGAGACACAATCTTTGCAAGGATGAACTACAAGGAAGGTACAGAAATATATAACGATTACTACGGAAGAAATCCTCAGCTTGAAGAGATCGACGAGTCCCTGAAAAGCCTGCCTGAAATGGGCGGGGAGGGCTCCGTGATGTTCAACAGGGTCAACTCGCCGATGGTGGATGCAGCCTTCAGATACCTGAGCGATATCAGGAAGTACAGCGAAGGGCAGGCGGCCCGGAGCAGGGTGGAGGCAGACCCGGCTGTCATGACGGCCAGGGTAAAGGGGCTGGCCAGGTTCTTCAATGCGAAGCTGGTAGGCATAACAGAGATGAAGGACTACCACTATTATTCCCACAGGGGAAGGCACGAGGAGAACTACGGACAGGAAATAGACAGGAAGCATAAATACGGGATAGTATTTGCGGTCCCCATGGATCAGGAAATGATCATGAGGGCTCCTGAGCTGTCTGAATCCATAGCGGTGGTGAAGGGTTATGTTGATGCAGCAAACATAGGGATGATGCTCTCGTACTACATAAGGGAGCTGGGCTACGATGCGAGAAACCACATGGACGGCAACTATCTCCTGGTTGCCCCGCTTGCTGCGAGGGATGCCGGCCTGGGAGAGTTCGGAAGGCACGGGCTCATAATCACAAAGGAATACGGTTCATGCGTAAGGCTTGGTGTGGTAACGACCGACATGCCTCTTTTGACAGACGAGGCGGAAGAGTTCGGAGTCAGGGAATTCTGCAGCGACTGCGGAAGGTGCGCGCGCACTTGTCCCGGGAAGGCCATATCAAGCAGGGAGATGGAGGAGTATGACGGCGTCCTCAGGTGGAAGATAAACCCCGAGGAGTGCTACAGAAGGTGGAGGAGCCTTGGCACCGACTGCGGGATATGCATAGCCAACTGCCCGTTCACCTACGGCATAGCTGAGGAGCTGCTCTCAAAGATCAAATTTTCACCGGAAAGCAGGGCGGAGGTGCTCAAAAGCTTTGAGGCTAAATACGGCATAAGGCCTATCATCAGGGAAGATCCGGAGTGGCTGGCAAAATAGAAGCCCGCAGGGAATTCTTTAAGTTGACTTGAAAAAAATTCTATGATAACATTAATTCGATAAAAAAATAAGAGGCCCTTTAAATCTTGCACCGTGATGCAGGGAAGGCGATAACTGATCAACCAGAGTATAACTGTGCCTTTCTATTGATATAGGAAGGCATTTTTTGTACCCTTTAACTAGCCGTGAGGTTACTAAGGAGGATAAACAACATGCTAAAAGGAAGACATCTGATAGACCCGATGGATTTTTCTGTAGAGGAACTGGACGGCATTTTTGAACTGGCCGGCGATATTATTGCCGATCCGGTAAAATATTCTGACTCCATGAAAGGAAAGCTTCTGGCTACGCTTTTTTACGAGCCGAGCACAAGGACCAGGTTCAGCTTCGAGGCTGCAATGCTGAGGCTTGGAGGACAGGTGATAGGATTTTCGGAGCCGGGCTCAAGCTCGGTTTCAAAAGGCGAGAGCGTTGCGGATACAATCAAGACTGTAGGCTGCTATGCCGACATTGCTGTGATGAGGCATCCAAAGGAAGGCGCGCCAAAAGTAGCGTCGCTGTTTTCGGATATCCCTGTCATAAATGCCGGAGACGGAGGACATCAGCATCCGACTCAGACACTGACAGACCTTCTCACTATAAAGACTGTGAAGGGAAAGCTGGAAAACCTCACAATCGGCTTCTGCGGAGACCTGAAATTCGGAAGGACTGTGCATTCCCTTATTAAAGCACTGTCAAGGTACGAGAACATAAGAGTAATTCTCATATCTCCCGAGGAGCTCAAGGTTCCGGAATACATAAGGAACGAGATACTGATAAAGAACAAGATCGAATTCGCTGAGGCGGAGAGGATAGAGGACGTTATTGGCGAGCTTGACATACTGTACATGACAAGGGTGCAGAAGGAGAGGTTCTTTAACGAGGACGACTATCTCAGGCTGAAGGACAGGTTCATCCTGGACAGCGAAAAGATGGAACTGGCGTCTGAGAGCATGATGGTGCTCCATCCTCTGCCAAGGGTCAACGAGATAGCCTATGAGATAGACAGCGACCCGAGGGCGATGTACTTCCAGCAGGCAAAATACGGAATGTACGCAAGAATGGCGCTTATGCTTAAACTTTTGGGGGTGAGATAATGCTGAGAATAAACAGCATCGACAACGGCGTGATCATTGACCACATAAATGTGGGCCTCGGCGTCAAGCTTTTCAAGTACCTGGGCCTGGACAATGCCGACTACAGCGTCGCACTGATCATTAACGCTCCAAGCAGAAAGTTCGGAAAGAAAGACATAATAAAGATAGAGAACAAGGTTGATCTCGACTACACAATCCTTGGGCTCATCGATCCCAACATAACTGTCGGCATAATCGAGAACGGCGCGATGAAGGAGAAAATCAAGCTCAGCCTTCCTGAAAAGGTTGAGAACGTGATCAAATGCAAAAATCCAAGGTGCATTACCTCTGTTGAAAGCTATATACCGCACGTATTCCATCTGTTCGACAAGGATAAGGGAGAATACAGGTGCACATACTGTGACGAAGTCTATAGTGTTTCAGAGATACGCGAGTAACATAGAACGTGGAAGGCATGGAAATTATGCCTTCCTTAATATTTTGAAAGAAAAGTGGTTTGGAATAATATGAAAACAAATTTTTTTAACAGAGACAATATGATAGATCTGCTTTTTACGTTGATCGGAGGAGTCCTCTGCGCCGTTTCGGTCAACATGTTCCTGGTAAACGCAAAGCTCCTGAGCGGAGGAATCACCGGCATCGCGCTGATAACGCAGTACCTCTTCAAATTCCCGGCTGGATACATGATACTTATCCTCAACATCCCTTTATTCCTTCTGAGCCTTTTTAAGCTTGAAAGGAAGTTCACCATATACTCGTTTGTTGGCATACTGACCTTCACCTCGGCTATGATACTGACGAGGCCTGTATCCAACATTCTCAACATCAACGACCCGCTTCTTTACTGCCTCTACGGAGGAGTCATAAATGGGATAGGCGGAGGGCTCGTTTTCGCCCACAATGGTTCGCTAGGCGGCTTCGACATCATTGTAATGCTTATTAAAAAGAAGTACACCAACTTCAAGGTAGGGCAGATATCCTTCGGGATCAACCTGGTCATGGTGGCGTTTGGAGCGGTGGTTTTCGGGCTGCCGAGCGCGCTCTATACGCTGATAGCCATGTACACAGCATCCTTTGTTCTCGACAGGGTAGTGAAGGGGCTCAACCAGTCAAAAGCCATATTCATAATCACTGACAGGGAAGAAGAGATTGCGGACGCCATCATGGCCAGACTTGGCAGAGGCGTTACTTACCTGTACGGGGAAGGAGCCTATACAAAGCAGCAGAAGAAGGTGCTATACTGCATAGTCCCACTGTCGCAGCTGCCGGAGCTAAAGGAGATAGTCACAGATGCAGACAACAGGGCTTTCATATCGATATCTGACGCTTCCGAAATACAGGGAAAGGGCTTCAAGAAAACGCTTTAGCATTATAAGGACCATGCTTCCTCGAGGGGAGCGATCGTAAAATAATAATTTGGCAAAATGAATAACTTTTTGGTATCATTAGAGTATGGAATTATTTTATTTAAGGAAGTGCATTTATGGATCTGAAAATGGATTTTTTAACTCGTCTTTCAAAAGCTCTGGCAAAACAATTCGGAAGCAATTGCGAAGTGGTTATACACGATTTGAATAAAGCTTCTCTTGAAAGTTCGATTGTTGCCATAGAAAACGGCCATGTGACAAATCGAAAGGTAGGGGACGAACCTTCACCCGTTGTTATTGAAGCATTGGCAAAGAAACCTGAGGAGGTGGAGGATCGGCTTGCTTATCTGACCGAGGTTGAAGGTAAGATGATCAAATCAAGCACAGTTTATATAAGGGATGAGGACGGCAATATCAGCGGCGCATTGGAAATCAATTATGACATATCGCCAATGGTTGTCTTTGAGAGGCAGTTGAAGGATTTTGTAAGTATCGATACAGCTGAAGCTCAGGAATCAACATACGTTCATAATGATGTGAACAGCCTGCTGGACGATCTGGTTAAGCGTGCAGTGAAGATGGTGGGGCGCCCGGTTGCATATATGACCAGGGAAGATAAAATAAAAGCCATACACTTTCTGAATGAGCATGGCGCTTTCCTGATCACCAAATCCGGCGATAAAATATCGAATTATTTCGGCATATCAAAATATACAATGTACAGCTATCTCGACAAGGAAAGGGCCGAATAATATATCAAAAGTTACGGCAGCATTCAAACGTTTACCGATTGAATGCTGCCGTTTTGTTTTTGGAGTTTATATTTATTCGTACTGTTTGCCTTCCCATACAATCTCTTTATATCTTTCGGGATCGGTATCGCCTTCTGTTGAGAAGAGGAGAACGTCAGAATTCTCATCCAGCTTCAACTCAGCTTTAAGTTCAGCCAGTTCAGGTTTTGTCATTATTGCAGCCAGCACCCCGAATGGAGGCGCGCCGGATTCTCCGGATACAACCTGAGGGTCCCCTTTTATCGGAGCTCCCAGCATTCTCATTCCGTCTGCTGCAACACCGTCGGTAGCTGTGGTGAACACAGAAACGTGATTCTTCAGGATATCCCATGAGGTGGTGTTTGGTTCGCCGCAGGCAAGTCCAGCCATGATCGTAACCATGTCGCCGCCCACGACTGCCTCCTCGCCGGTACCTATGACCGCCCCTTTATAAAGGCATGCTGCAGCGTCGGCTTCTACAACCACGAAGGTTGGAGGATTTTCCGGGTATCTGTTTGCAAAGTAACCCACTACCCCGCCAGCCAGTGAGCCTACACCCGCCTGAACAAATACGTGTGTAGGTCTCTTGACTCCAGCGGCTTCCATCTGCTCAGCTGCTTCCATAGCCATTGTTCCGTAGCCCTGCATGATCCAGGCGGGGATTTTCTCGTACCCAGGCCATGCGGTATCCTGGACCATTACGCCGTTAGGAGTTTTTTCAGCCAAAGCGTTAGCCATACGAACACACTCGTCGTAGTTTTCTTCTTCGATTGTCACTTCGGCGCCTTCAGCCTTGATGTTGTTGAAACGGGCTATTGTTGAACCCTTTGGCATCAGCACTACAGATTTCTGTTTAAGCTTGTTTGCGGCCCATGCTACGCCTCGTCCGTGGTTTCCGTCCGTAGCAGTGAAGAAGGTTACAGGTCCAAGTGCTTCCCTCAGCTTGTCGGAAGCCAGAGTTGAGAAGTCGAGCTCTGATATGTCCTTGCCGACTTTTTCAGCTATGAAGCGTGCCATTGTGAAGGATCCGCCAAGAACCTTGAACGCATTTAAACCGAAACGGTATGACTCATCCTTAACAAACACATTTTTCAAACCCAAGTATTCCGACATTTTTGAAAGATGTGCCATAGGAGTAGGTTCATACCCGGGCATGGTTTTGTGGAACGCCCTCGCCTTGTTTACCTCGGACAGGTCCATCACTTTTAAATTTTCATCATCTGTTTTAGGCATGTTGTTCTTTACCCATTTTACGCGACCCATAAGATACCTCCTAAAGATTGTATTTTATTTAATTTTATGATAACACATTGAAATCAGAAATAATTGAAAAACAAAAAATTTTAAGGTAAACGTTTTCGGTGCGTTGCATTTAAAGCAAAGAGAGGAGATAATATAGATTCAGGCGAAATAATATAAACATATAGATTTCTAAGGGGGAAAAATTTATGAATCAGGAAACCAGCGATAAAAGACAACTGATTTACAAGCTCGACGGGAAGCCGCCGTTAGGAACAGCAATTCCGCTAGGGCTGCAGCACGTACTTGCCATGTTTGTAGGCAATGTTACTCCGGTAATCATAATATCGGGAGCGCTCCATCTTCCGGTCGAGCAGAAGACATTCCTTATCCAATGCGCCATGTTGGTAGCAGGTATAGCCTCTTTGATCCAGCTTTATCCTGTCGGTCCAATCGGAGCAAGGCTGCCTATCATAATGGGTACCAGCTTCGGATTCCTTGCTGTATGCCTGGCGATTGCCGGCAAGTACGGCCTGCCTGGAGTGCTGGGTGCCGCGCTTGTAGGCGGCTTTTTCCAGATAGCCTTGGGGTTCCTTCTTAAGTATATAAGAAAGTTTTTCCCGCCTATAGTAACGGGGATTGTACTTATAACCATAGGACTGTCGCTTGTAGGGACAGGGATGAAATATTTTGCAGGCGGAGTAGGAGCGAAAGATTTCGGTTCGCTGCAGAACTACTTGCTGGGCACCATAGTGCTGGTTACAATAATTGGCCTGCAGTATTTCGGCAGGGGAATCGCCAGCAAAGCGTCAATACTCATCGGACTGATAGTGGGGTATATTGCTGCAATATTCATGGGCAAACTCACTTTTGCAACAATAGGCACTGCTGTAGGAGCTGCAGCCTGGTTTTCACTTCCGATGCCGCTGCAGTTCGGTTTTGAATTCCATGCTGATGCCATATTGCAGATCTGCATAATATATATAATATCCTCCATCGAGACTGTAGGAAACGTAAGCGGAATATGTTCAGGCGCCATCGGAAGGCCGGCCACAGAGAAGGAAATTTCCGGTTCCGTAGTAGCAGACGGAGCAGCCTCAATCTTTGCAGCGTTCTTCAACGTTATGCCGAGCACATCCTACGGCCAGAATGTGGGAATAATAACAATGACAAAGATTGTAAACAGGTTTACTGTCGCTACGGGAGCGATATTCCTAATAATCTGCGGACTTTTCCCTAAGATAGGGGCGGTGATCGCAGTTATGCCGACAAGCGTTCTTGGCGGAGCGGCAGTCCTGATGTTCACAATGCTGATCGTAAGCGGGATCAACCAGGCAGCAGAAGAACCTCTGAAAGGCAGGAATGCCACAATCCTTGCGGCGTCCCTGGGCATAGGCATAGGATTCGCGCTGGTCCCTACAGCTTCACAGTATTTCAATCCTATGATAAAGGATCTTTTCGCAGGTTCAGGAGTAGCGATAGCGGCAGTGGTAGCAGTTCTGCTCAACATAATTCTGCCAAAGGACAAGCCAAACGAGATGCCTGCTGTCGAAGAGACCTTGAGTGACACGATATAGTAAAAATGAAAAAGTTCCAAGAGGCATTGAGAGATGTCCCTCGGGACTTTTTATTTTTTGCCTTACTCTTTTGTTTCTTACTATATAAAAAATCGTTGATAAAAAATTAATTATCTGTATTGACATCGATGGTGAAAACGCTTACTATTAAGTTAACCGGTTAACTAAATGGTTTGATTTTGAGGTGGTAATTTTGGAAAACATCTGTGTTTTAGGCAGTATAAATATGGATCTGGTAGTTAAAGTTAATAGAATGGTCAACGTAGGAGAAACGATTCTTTCGGAAGATTTTTATAAAAATTCAGGAGGAAAAGGAGCAAACCAGTCTGTTGCCGCCAGCAGGCTTGGAGCAAAGGTACATATGATAGGCAAAACAGGAAATGATGACAACGGGGATATATTGCTTAAAAAATTGGTTAAAGATAATGTGGATATAGAGTTTATAGGCACAGACGACATCAATCCGACCGGGATGGCGATAATAATGGTTGATAAAGAAGCGAATAATTCAATCGTTGTTATACCCGGAGCGAACATGAACATTGATTGTTCCGATGTGCAGAAGGCAAGAGATGTAATCATAAAGTCAAGGCTGATAATAGCACAATTTGAAACACCGGTTGAGGCAACAATCGAAGCCTTTAAAATAGCAAGGGAAAACAACGTGACAACAATCTTAAATCCTGCGCCGGCTAGAGGGATACCTGACGAACTCCTGGCATTAACGGATATCATCATTCCTAATGAAACTGAAGCTTATGAGCTCACAAAGATAAAAGTGGAGAATGAAGACAGCATCAGGGAAGCGGCTGGAAAGTTTCTTGAGCATGGCGTTAAGTACGTTATAATCACTCTTGGCGAGAGAGGCGCAGCACTCGTTTCAAAGCAAGATTTTGAGGTTGTCAAAGCTTTAAAAGTAAAAGCGCTTGACACAACTGCGGCAGGCGACAGCTTCATCGGAGCGCTGGCAAGCAGGCTGTGCAGTTTTGAAAAAATAGGGTTTGAAAAAATCAGGGAAGCAGTCGTTTTCGCAAACAAGGTTTCCTCAATGGTAGTTCAAAAAGCAGGTGCTCAAGAGTCACTTCCAAGCCTGAATGAAGTTGTGGAAGAATTCGGGGAGGTATAGTTGTGAAGAAAACGGGACTTTTAAATAGCCAAATTTCAGAGGTAATATCGAAGATGGGCCATACAGACGAGATAGCCATCGGAGACTGCGGACTTCCAATACCAAAGGGAGTCGAAAGGATTGATCTTGCACTGACAAAGAACATTCCGACCTTTATCGACACATTAAAGGCAGTTCTGCTTGAACTGGAGGTTCAGGAAGTCAAAATTGCAGAAGAAACAAAGACTCAGAGCCCAGCGCTGTATAAAGAGATTGTGGATTTGCTGGGAAATGTGAAAATGAGCTTCATCAGTCATGAAGACCTTAAGCTTGAGCTCAGCGAGTGCAAGGCTGTCATCAGGACTGGAGAACAAACTCCATACGCAAACATCATATTGCAGTCCGGGGTTGTATTCTAACAGGTTTTAGGGGGAAAAGCAATGAAAGGTAGCACGCCTCTTTTAGAGATGGTTGACATATCCAAATCCTTTTTCGGAGTAAAAGCACTCGAGAACATAAACATTCAGGCATACGCCGGCAAGGTTCTCGCGCTGCTCGGAGAAAACGGTGCAGGGAAATCAACCTTGATGAAAATATTAAGCGGAATTTATAAAAAAGATACAGGCAAGGTCCTGATCCGGGGCGAAGAGGTAAACATAGGCGGGATCAAAGCGGCAGAAGACCTCGGGATAACCATAATCCATCAGGAATTAAGCCTGCTTCCAAACATGACTGTGTATGAAAATATTTTTCTTGGAAATGAAAAGACAAGCGGATTCGGAAAGCTGAACAAAGCCGAAATGAAAAGGCAGAGCGCCGATCTTCTTCAGAAAATAGGCTGCAGCGTTGAGCCTGATACAATTGTGGAAAGAATAAGCGTCGGAGAAATGCAGCTTATTGAAATCATCAAAGCAGTTTCAAAGCACTCGAAAATAATAATCATGGACGAGCCGACAACTGCTCTTACAGATGTGGAAACTGAAAAACTTTTTGCCGTAATCGAAAAGCTGAAATCCGAAGGCATTGCAATAATCTATATTTCCCACAGGCTCGATGAAATATTCCGGATCTGCGACGATGTCACCGTGCTGAGGGATGGCAAACTCATAGGAAGCGCCAAAGTTTCGGACGTTACCAAAGACCAGCTGATTACTATGATGGTCGGAAGGGAACTGGAGGAACAATTCCCTTACAGGAAAGAAGAAACCGGCAAAGCGGTTCTTAAAGTTGAAAATCTATGCTGGAAAGACAAGGTTAAGAATGTCTCCTTTGAAGTAAAAGGCGGCGAGATAGTGGGGCTTTCAGGGCTTATGGGTTCGGGAAGAACTGAAACGGCTAAGATCATATTCGGCGAACATAAAAAAACATCCGGAAACATTTTCGTTGACGGCGAAAAAGTAGATATAAATTCTCCTAAAGATGCTATCAAATATGGCTTGGCTTACCTTTCTGAAGACAGAAAAAAAGAGGGGCTCGTCCTTGGCATGTCGGTCGGGGAAAACATGACCTTATCCAATTTGAAGAATTTGGAGCAGGCTGCTTTCAGGCTGAACAAAAAGGAAGAAAACAAACTTGTTTCCGAATACATCAAAAAGCTATCAATCAAAACCACGGGGTCTGGCCAGAAGATAAAGCATCTCAGCGGCGGCAACCAGCAGAAGGTGATTATTGCAAAATGGATTATGCTTTCTCCTAAGGTATTGATTGTGGATGAGCCTACCAAGGGTATTGACGTAGGAGCAAAAAAGGAAATATATGACGTGTTGAATGAACTCAAGAAAACGGGAAAAGCGATAATACTGATTTCTTCGGATATGCCTGAAATAGTGGGAATAAGCGACAGGGTGATCGTTATGCATGAAGGGATAGTAACTGGAGAACTTAATAGGGAAGACGCAAATCAGGAAAACATAATGAAATTTGCCGTCGGAATTGAAAACAAAGAAATTTAGATATCTTAAGGAGACACAAAATGGTAATTAATTTTAAGAACTTTTTACTTAAATATATTTCTTTAATCGGATTATTGACTCTATGCATAATAATCGCGTTGATATCGCCGAGGTTCCTGACAGTATCGAACATTCTGAACGTGCTCACCCAGGTATCTGTTAATGCGATACTCGCGATAGGCATGTCGTTCGTAATCCTGACAGGCGGCATAGACCTTTCTGTGGGATCGGTGCTGGCAATAACAGGAGCTGTTCTGGCAACCTTTGCTAAAACGGGAGGAAATATCTTGCCGGGCGTAATTGCTGCCATAATGCTGGGAGCAGCCATAGGCCTCGTAAACGGGCTTCTGGTATCAAAAGGCAAAGTTCAGGCGTTTATTGTGACGCTGGCGACGATGACAATATTCAGGGGAGTGACATATGTTTATACAGGAGGAAATCCGATTTCAGGCCTGGGAAACAACATATCCTTCATCGGCAACAGTTCGATATTCGGAGTGCCTTTGCCGATATTCTTCATAATCATTGTATTGCTGATAGCATGGTATGCTTTGAACCAGACAAGGTTCGGAAGATATATTTATGCTCTCGGGGGCAACGAGGATTCGGCAAGGCTTTCGGGCATAAGCACTAACAGGATAAAAAGCCTGGTTTATGTCATATCCGGCGTTACTGCGGCTATTGCGGGAATAATAGTGACAAGCAGAATCGGATCCGCGTCTCCGAATGCAGGTGTAGGATTTGAGCTCGATGCGATCGCGGCAGTCGTTCTGGGAGGAACAAGCCTGGCAGGCGGAGAAGGCAAGGTTACCGGTACGATAATCGGGGCGCTTATAATCGGAGTGCTGAACAACGGATTGAACCTGATGGGCGTTTCTCCATTCTATCAGGCCATAGTAAAAGGTTTAGTAATCCTTCTGGCAGTCCTTTTGGACAAGAAGGAAAAATAAAAAAACAAATTACAAGGGGGACATTTCAATGAAAAAGAAACACTTGAAACTCATGGCGTTGGCGCTCACAGGCGCTATGCTGCTTGCTGGCCTGACCGGCTGCGGAAGCAAATCAACTTCAGAAACCGACTCAAAGAAAAAGGTGGGTCTGGTCCTGTCAACCCTCAACAATCCTTTCTTCGTTTCTATGAAAGAGGGAGCCCAGAAGGCGGCTGACGAGGCTGGCTACACTCTGATAGTAGCGGACTCCGGCAACGATGCGGCCAAGGAAAGATCAAACGTTGAAGATTTGATCCAGCAGGGCGTTTCAGTACTGATCATCAACCCTACAGACAGCGACGCGGTCGGCAATGCAATAAAAGTTGCGAACGACAGCAAGATCCCTGTTATAACAGTTGACAGGAAAGCCAACAGCGGAACCGTAGCTTGCTACATCGCTTCGGACAACGTAACTGCAGGAAAAATGGCTGCAGAATTCCTGGCTCAGAAACTCGGAAACAAAGGAAACATTGTTGAGATTCAGGGAACTCCTGGCGCTTCAGCAACAAATGACAGAGGCAAGGGCTTTGCTGACTTTATCGCAACTCTCCCTGACATGAAAATAGTTGCAAGCCAGTCGGCAAACTTTGACAGACAGAAGGGCCTTGATGTTATGCAGAACATAATGCAGTCAACTCCTGAGTTCGATGCAGTATTCGCACACAATGATGAAATGGCTCTTGGAGCAATAAACGCATTGGCAGGAAAGAATGTTTTAGTTGTTGGAATCGACGGCGGAGCAGATGCTCAGAAAGCAGTTCAGGAAGGAACTATGGCAGCGACAATCGCTCAGCAGCCAGACCTGATGGGAAGCCTTGCAGTACAAAACGCTGTAAAAATCATAAACAATGAAACAGTTCCGGCATCCATACCAGTTGACCTGAAATTAATAACCAAATAATAAAATTACAGTGAGAGCTGCTGCACAACTAACTCGCCGTTAGATGAGCGGCAGCTCATTTAGTTTGATTTATGCGTTGCTATGCTAAAGCGTTTTAGTATGATAGAATAAATAAAACTGATTTTGAGAGGTACGTATGAAAAAAGTTACTATGTTGGATATTGCAACGAAAGCTGGGGTATCAAAAGCAACAGTATCGATGGTGTTAAACAAAAGGGATGAAAATATCAGCAGCGATACCAGAAACAGAATTCTGCAGATTGCAAATGAGCTGAACTATATACCGAATTCTTTGGCAAGGAGCCTCAGCACGAAAAAAACCGAGACGATAGGGATTATAATTCCTGATATAACAAACCCGTTTTTTTCAGAAATGGCAAGGGCGATCGAAGACGTCGCAAGCAACCTTGGCTACAACGTGATCTTCTGCAATTCCGATAATGAACTCAACAAGGAAAACAAATATGTCAAGCTGCTCATCAGCAAGCTGGTGGATGGGGTTGTCTTTATCCCCGGAGGAAAAAGCAATGAGAACCTCCAGATACTGATAAACAATAACGTCCCGTTTGTTCTGGTCGACAGATATGTTGAAGGCTTTGAGAAGTATTATGGAGTCTATTGCATGAACAAGCTGGGCATAACAAAAGCAGTCGATTACCTTGTCGGCAGGGGAAAGAAAAAAATAGCTTTTGTCAGGGGACCTCATTCGGTAGAAATCTCCACGCAAAGGTTAGAGGGATACACGGAGACGATGAAGAAATACGCGCTGTTTGACGAAAAGCTCATTTTTGAGAATGAATTCACGATAGAAGGCGGAATCGAAACAACGAAAAAAATCCTTCAGCTGAAAGAAAAAGTTGATTCAATAATATTCAGTAATGACATAATGGCATTCGGAGGCATTAAGGTTTTAATAAAAAAAGGATACAAAATCCCTCAGGACATTAGCGTCATCGGATATGATAACATCGAAATGTCGGAGTTCATGGAGCCCGAGCTTACAACCGTAAGCCAGCCTATCTATGAGATGGGGAAATGCGCCTGCGAACTGCTTATAAATATTGTAAACGGTAAAGCAATCGATGAAAAACAGGTATACTTTGAGCCCGACCTGATAATTAGGGGAACGGCATAAAAAAACAGATTATCTGAAAGGGGAATACGAAATGAAACTTTTTATCGACACAGCGAACATCAAGGAAATAATCGAAGCAAATGAGATGGGAGTAATAAGCGGAGTAACTACAAACCCGTCCCTAATCGCAAGGGAAGGCAGGGACTACAGCGAGGTTATAGCCGAAATCGCTGAAATCGTAGACGGTCCTATAAGCTGCGAGGTCAAAGCCACCATATCAGACGCTAAGGCAATGGTAGAGCAGGGAAGGGATATCGCAGCGATCCATCCTAACGTGGTTGTAAAAATCCCGATGACAAAAGATGGGCTGAAGGCTACGAAGATGCTTTCAGATGAAGGCATAAAAGTCAACGTCACGCTCATATTCACTGCAGCACAGGCGCTGCTGGCGGCAAGGGCTGGTGCAAGCTTTGTATCGCCGTTTCTGGGACGTCTTGACGACATATCAGTTCCCGGCATAGACCTCGTCAGATCGATCTCTGAGATGTTCTCGAATTATGCTGACATCGATACGGAAATAATTGCGGCTAGCATCCGAAATCCCATTCACGTGACTGACTGCGCCCTGGCTGGTGCAGATATAGCGACACTTCCTTGGCCGGTTATCGAAGCAATGACAAAGCATCCGCTGACCGACCAGGGCATCGAAAAGTTCCAGAAAGATTACCTCGCGGTATTCGGGGAGCAGTCATAAAAAACAACAAGCGCGTATCGGTCGATATGCGCTTTTGTCTTATAGAAGTTCCCTATTCAAAAAGGTACGATGTCATTGATATGGAGCCCATCGTTCGTGATTCGTTGAAGATTGTTATCCTATCGTCATACCTGGATGCTCCCAGGACGTATAGCAGGGGATAGTAGTGCTCGGGGGTGAAGAAGGCCATCTCGGAAGACTTTCCTGCATTCCCGTAGTTTATGACATCCTCGAACTTGCGAGCTTTTATGCGGTCCCTGATGAATGCGTCGAACTCGTCGGCCCATTGAAACCCAGAATCCATGCCCCACTTAGCCATTGAAAGGTTGTGGACTATGTTGCCGCTTCCCATAATAAGGACGCCCTTCTCCCTGAGGGAGGATATCTCCCTTCCGATCCTGAAATGCGCATCGAAGCTGGTGAGGCTGTCGACGCTGAGCTGCAGGACAGGTATGTCAGCCTCCGGGTACATCCTGCGAAGCACGGACCAGGTGCCGTGGTCTATTCCCCAGGAATTGTCCAGCTCCACTTCGGAGCTGATCATTCCTTTTAGCTGGCGGGCAAGCTCAGGCGCGCCGGGCGCGTTGTATGCAACCTGGTAAAGCTCGTCAGGGAAACCGTAAATGTCATACACGGTCTCAGGTTTGGCAGCGTCCGAAACCTTTGTAACCTTCGTGTACCAGTGTGCAGAAATAGAAAGGATCGCCTCCGGCTTAGGTATCTTCCTGGCTATCTCGATCCAGCCTCTCGAGTATTCGTTGTCCTCGATGGCGTTCATAGGGTTTCCGTGGCCCACGAACAGCACTGGCATCTTCTTCATTTCAGGCATTCCGATCACCTCTATCAAATTATTTGTAAACTCTATATGTCTATATCATAGGTTTTTATTCGAGCATTGTAAAGCGCGCAGTTTTTGATAATCCGAACGTTCAGAAAAATATTTCAAAAATATTTCGAATATAACGTTTTCAGCTTCTTCAGGGGTATTGAATTATTATGCAGGATGATTTACAATGTAAACAGATGAAAACAAAACAGAATAAAAGCGGGCAACGACGTCTGGGGTACGGAAGATAATCTTCCTGTATCTCCGGGCGTTTTTTATTTACCCGACGTGATAAAAAAGGCAACGGCGTCTTTTTATATAAACGCAGTATAAAAGGAGGAATTATTATGGGTAGTATCAATTTGGCGGACACTAGTTTTATGATTTTTTCAACGGCACTGGTCATGCTTATGACACCGGGTCTGGCGCTTTTTTATGGGGGCATGGTCAGAAGGAAGAACGTCCTCAATACCACGGCCAAGAGCTACGCCGCCATGGTTTTGATTTCAATACAATGGATACTTATCGGGTACACGTTGTGCTTTGGAAAAGATACCGGGGGGATAATAGGCAGCCTGCAGTGGCTGGGACTGAACGGGGTGGGATACGATCCTAATCCGGACTATGCGGCAAACCTTCCCGCGCAGCTGTTCATGCTTTTCCAGCTCATGTTTGCGATCATAACACCGGCACTCATTTCCGGAGCTCTTGTCGAGAGGATGAACTTCCTGGCGTTCTCGATATTCGTCCTGGCGTGGGCTACGCTGGTCTACGACCCCATAGCGCACTGGGTATGGGGAGTCGGAGGCTGGCTCAGAACCATGGGTGCACTCGACTTCGCGGGAGGGGATGTGGTGCACATCAGCTCCGGTGTTTCAGCCCTTGTTGCAGCGATAATGCTTGGCAAGAGAAGAAAGCTTGAAACCATAACACCTCACAACGTGCCGCTCACACTTCTTGGAGCAGGGCTTCTCTGGTTCGGATGGTTCGGATTCAACGCCGGAAGCGCTCTCGGGGTCAACAGCGTGGCGCTCAACGCATTCATCACGACAAACACCGCAGCAGCGGCTGCTGCAGTATCGTGGGCGATATGCGAACTGATCCACAGAGGCAAGATAACATGCCTAGGCATAGGTACAGGCATAGTGGTGGGACTCGTAAACATAACGCCGGCGGCAGGCTTTGTCAGCCCTATGGCATCACTGGCTATCGGAGCCGTAGGAGGAGCCATAAGCTTCTTTGCGGTAACTGTCATCAAGGCGAAGTTCAAATACGACGACGCGCTTGACGCATTCGGCTGCCACGGCATAGGCGGTATTTGGGGCGGTATCGCAACAGGCATATTCGCTTCGAAGGCGATAAACCCGGCAGGTGCCGACGGGCTTCTCCACGGAAACCCCAAGCTCGTGCTTATCCAGCTTGTGGCCATCGTCGTAACCGTAGCGTATTCTGCGCTGATGACCTTCGTGATACTCAAGATCATCGACAAGGTGATAAAGATAAGGGTCAGCGTCGAGGAAGAGCGGGAAGGACTGGATATCGCGCAGCACGGCGAGGAAGCTTACAACGGGCTGAATGCCTAATCTTATAATGAAGGAGAGGAGGAGCAGTAATGAATGAAATAAAGCTTACAAAAATAGATATCCTTACATCCCCGAGCAAGTTCGAGGAGCTTAAGGAGGCGCTTAGCCAGATAGGCATATCCGGCATGACCGTATCGAACGTCCTGGGCTGCGGGGTGCAGAAGGGACACAGGGAGTTCTACAGGGGACGAGAAGTTGAAATCAACCTGCTGCAGAAGGTCAAGGTCGAGATAGTTGTCTGCGAGGTTCCGGTCCAGGCGGTAGTGGATGCTGCCATGAAGGTCCTCCACACTGGGGAGATGGGTGACGGAAAGATATTCATTTATGATGTGGTTAACGTAATCCGCATAAGCAACGGGGCGGAGGGCAGGGATGCTCTCCAGTATGACAAATAAAAAATATTTTTGTTCGGTAACGTTTTCAGCTTGTCCAGGGGTATTGAACTATTAAATAAAATGATTTACAATGTAAACAGATGAAAACAGCAAAAAGAATACGAATTGCAGGCAACGGCGTCTGAAATAAGGAAGTTTCACTTCCTCTATTTCCAGACGTTTTTTTGTTTGTAATTCATAACTTAGGAGGTTAATTATGTACAAAGACTTGATCTATGTTCTGCCAAAAGAAAGCCATTCAGAGGACTACTTGAAAAAATGCCTGCTGGAGCATCCTGAAATCAGATTTGTTTCTCTTGTAGGTGTGGACCTGTCGGGAAACAACACTGATGAAAAGATCCCGGTTAAAATATTCCTGGACGACGTCCAGGGTTTCCTGAAAGGAGGCGTTCAGACAGACGGCTCATCGGTCGTGCTGCCTGGTATCGCAACAATCAACAATGCCAAGGTCGACATGATCGTCGATGCTGACGTTGACTGGATTATCGACTACAACTATGAGAACATCGACCCTGAGACAAACAAGCCTGTTGGAACCCTGAGGATGCCATGCTTCCTAAGACATGACGGCGATGCAGTAGACTCAAGATGCATACTCAAGAATTCGGTGGAATACCTGAAGGATACTCTCTGGGACCTGTTCGAGAAGCACCCTGAAGCGCTGGCTTCCATCGGCGTCAAGTACGATGAGATAGACGAAATTGTTGACACCGTCGCAACCGAGCTTGAGTTCTGGGTAAAAACCCCGAACGACAAGACAGAAGTCGAAGAGCTTTCAACCTCGCAGGTTCTGCAGGAGCAGTACTGGACAAGGACCAAGGGAGCTGTGAGGACCGCGCTCGAGCAGACGCTCACAGCTATGGAAGCATACGGGCTCGAGCCCGAAATGGGACACAAGGAGGTCGGCGGAGTCAAAGCCAAGCTTGACCAGTCAGGTAACTATACACATGTCATGGAGCAGCTGGAGGTTGACTGGAAATACTCCACAAGCGTCCAGTCGGCAGACAACGAGATGCTTGCAAAGGCGATCGTGCACGAGACCTTCAGAAGGAACGGGCTCGACGTCACGTTCCTTGCAAAACCGATCGACGGAGTTGCGGGAAGCGGGGAGCACACCCATTTCAGCATTGCCCTCAAGCTGAAGAACGGCAAGAGGATAAACCTGTTCGCTCCGACGAAGAGCCACTACATGAGCATATTCGGCTACGCTTCAATAATGGGAGTCCTTAAGAACTACGAAGTGATCAATCCGTTTGTGTCATCGACAAACGACTCGCTCAGAAGGCTCAAGCCTGGATTCGAAGCTCCGGTCTGCATTGTAACCTCGCTTGGCCACACAGTTGACGTCCCTTCAAGAAACAGGACCATCCTGGCCGGACTGATCAGGGATGTAAACAACCCGCTTGCAACAAGGTTCGAGCTGAGAGCTCCGAACCCGCACACAAATACTTACCTGGCTGTGGCTGCGCTGTTCATGGCAATGGCAGACGGAATGAAATACGCGATAGGAAACGGCAAGACAGAGGACGAGCTTCTTGTCGAGCTTTCTAAGAAACCTGGCGCCGAAGCTGATTACCTCGAAAAAGGAAGAGCTTACAGGAGCGAGGAGGACGTGTTCGAGGACTACACTGACGACGAAAGGGCGGCGTTTTTCGGAAAGGCTCCTGCCACTGTATACGAAAACCTGAGCGCATTTGACAAGTACCCCGATAAGGCGGCCGTGCTCAAGGAAGGCGACGTCCTGACAGACAAGCTGATCGAAAGCTTCAGGATGGCGACCATGAAGAAATGGCTGGTGGAGATCAACAACAGGATAATCAACACCTACTCCGACGAGATCAGGAGCTATAAGATGCTCCACAAGGCTGACAAGGCGCTTGATCTAGACGTTGCAAACTGGATGAAAATAAGCGAGCTGAGACTCTACCTGATGAAGGACACCTATTCAACAAAGAGCCTGTTCACCAGGATAAAGGACGCTACGGAAGCAGGGGACTACAACACCGTGTCGGAACTCCAGCTCGAGCTCGACGACAAGATCAAGGAACTGAGGGAAATCTACTCGGCATATACAAAAAATTTGATAGACATCTAAAATTATTTTCCCGGGGATATGGTATAATTATCTGAATAAGCGGATAATTAGGGGGAATATCGATGAGCGACAAGATTAAAAAAATTGATATTATTATTTCTCCGGGGAAATTTGAGGATCTGCGCGAATCTCTGCATGAAATCGGGATTACCGGCATGACGGTTTCAAAAGTATTGGGCTGCGGTATGCAGAAGGGGCGCATGGAATACTACAGGGGCAATACCGTTCACACCAACCTGCTGCATAAGCTGAAGGTTGTGATCGTGGTCTGCGAAACAGATATGGACGCTGTTATCCGGACTGCCAGGAAAGTGCTCTGCACCGGGGAAGCGGGTGACGGGAAGATATTCGTATACGATGTTGCCAATGTCATAAGGATAAGCAACGGTGCAGAGGGTATAGACGCTCTCAGGTATAAAAACAGAATTTGTGTTTAGAGGAAGGTAGAAAAAATGAACTATCAGAAGAATAAGGAAGAACTCTTAAGGAAAGTAGAGGAACTGGAAGTTGAATTCATACACCTCCAGTTTACGGATATTGTGGGCATAATGAAAGATGTCACAATAACTGTTGAACAGCTGGAGAAGGCTCTCGACAACAAGATAATGTTTGACGGCTCTTCAATCGACGGCTTTGTCAGAATTGAAGAATCCGACATGTACCTTATCCCGGATCTGTCCACGTTTGCAGTTTTCCCTTGGACGAATTTCCACAAGGAAGCAAGGCTCATATGCGACGTGTACAATATGGACGGGACGCCGTTTGAAGGCTGCCCAAGGAACACGCTGAAGAAAATGCTGAAGGAAGCGGAAGAAATGGGTTACAAGCTGATGGTCGGTCCTGAATGCGAGTTCTTCCTCTTCAACACTGATGAAAAGGGGAATCCGTCACTGGAAACCCACGACGATGCAGGGTATTTCGACCTGGCGCCCGTGGATCTTGGGGGAGATGCCCGGAATCAGATGATAGTGGCACTGAAGGAGATGGGGTTCAGAATTGAAGCGTCACATCATGAAGGCGCTCCCGGACAGCACGAGATAGATTTCGAATATGATGATGCGCTTAAAACAGCGGACAATATAATGACCTTTAAAATGGTAGTCAGGATAATAGCGCAGAGGAACGGGCTCCATGCAACATTTATGCCTAAACCTAAAATCGGGGTGAACGGCTCCGGCATGCACCTCAACATGTCCCTTGCGGATCTGGAGGGCAAGAATGTATTCAACGACCAGGAGGAGGAGCTTAAGCTTTCCGAGACGGCGTACCATTTCCTGGGCGGACTGATGAAGCACGCCAGAGCGTACACAGTCCTGACGAATCCGACAGTTAACTCATACAAAAGGCTGGTGCCGGGCTATGAGGCTCCCGTGCTGATCGCATGGTCAGCCAGCAATAGAAGCCCGCTGATCAGGATACCTGCGGAAAGAGGGGAAGCCACAAGGATAGAGCTGAGAAGCCCGGATCCGTCTGCAAACCCATATCTGGCGTTGGCGGCAACCCTGAAGGCGGGGCTTGACGGCATAGTGAACAAGATCGACCCTCCGGAGCAGGTCACCAGCAACATATATGAAATGGGTGCGGAGGAGATCGAGGAGAGAGCGATAGACAGACTTCCGATCAACCTGTATCAGGCCCTTCAGGAACTCGCCAAGAACGAGATAATCAAATCATCGCTAGGGGAACATGTCTACAGAAGGGTGGTATCAGCTGCCCAGTATGAATGGAAGGAATATTCCAAGTATGTGTCCCAGTGGGAACTCGACAGGTATCTGAGGAAATATTAAAAGATGAATACCTGTAAGATAGTTGTTGCTGACAGTGACAGCAAGAGCAGAGAGATTATTTGCGGCTTCCTGAAGAAGAAGGGGTACCTGGTTCATACCGCTGCAGACAGCAGCAGTGCGCTGAGAGTCAGCAGAAGCATAATGCCCCACCTGGTCATCATGGATGTCAACCTGGTCGGCGGCAATGCTTACAAGACTGCGAGGATTATAGAGGACGATAAGATATCAAACGTAATTTTCATAACAAACAAGCTTGACAACTTTTTCTATGACTGGCTGAAAACCATGAACATATATGCATACGTAGTAAAGCCCTTGAACCTTGAGCAGCTTTTCCAGACCGTGGAATTCAGCATAAACAACGTTAACAGACTGAACGAGCTGAAGACCAAGATCGAGCAGCTGGAAACTTCGCTTAAGAACAGAAAGAAGCTGGACAGGGCGAAGGGGATCGTGATGAAGATGCTCAATATATCCGAGGACGAGGCATACGGGTACCTGAGGAAGAAAAGCATGGATATGTGCATCTCCATTGACGTGGTAGCTGAAAAGATTATAAAAAAATACGGATAAGCCAGGCAGGAAGAGTATGGCGGAGAAGATTGTCATGAATGCAAAAAAATAAAAAAAGACAATGATAGCACACATAGGAATATTGTGCTATTATTATCTTTATTAGTGTTTTTATAAACAGATACCCCATTATATTAGAGGGTAATTATTATTATATCAAATTTATACAAGTTGTCAACACAAAAGTGAAAAAATATATTATCGGGAGGAAAATTCATGAAAAGCACAAAATATATTTTCGTTACTGGGGGAGTCGTATCCTCGCTGGGCAAAGGAATCACGGCAGCATCGCTGGGAAGGCTTCTTAAGAACAGGGGACTGAGCGTCTCAATCCAGAAATTCGATCCATATCTGAACATAGATCCGGGCACCATGAGCCCGTACCAGCACGGCGAGGTTTTTGTCACCGACGACGGCTCTGAGACTGATCTTGACCTGGGGCATTATGAAAGGTTCATTGACGAAAACCTCTCACAGAACAGCAACGTCACCACCGGAAAAGTTTACTGGAGCGTGATAAGCAAGGAGCGAAAGGGAGACTACCTGGGGGGCACGGTCCAGGTAATACCCCACATCACTAATGAAATAAAGGACAGGATTTTCCGCGTCTCCAGGGAGAGAGATGTGGATGTGGTCATAACGGAAATCGGAGGCACAGTAGGCGACATAGAGTCGCTGCCGTTCCTGGAAGCCATAAGGCAGATCAAATATGATGTGGGAGGAGAGAACGTTCTTTTCATCCACGTTACGCTGGTACCATACCTGGGAAAAGCCGGCGAGCTGAAGACAAAGCCTACACAGCATTCGGTGAAGGAGCTGAGGAGCATCGGAATACAGCCGGATATCATTGTTTGCAGGTCCGAGAAATACATTTCGAAGGACCTCAGGGACAAGATCGGCTTGTTCTGCAACGTTGAGGGAAAGGCTGTCATACAGAACCTTGATGCGGATACCCTCTACGAAGTTCCGCTCATGCTGCATGAGGAGGGGCTTGACTCCCTTGTGTGCGAGAAGCTTAAGCTGGAATGCGGCTATGTGGATAACAGCAAGTGGGAGGACATGGTACGCAGGATGAAGAATCTTAACAAGCACGTTAAGATTGCGCTGGTTGGCAAGTACGTGGAGCTGCATGATGCCTACCTTTCTGTTGTCGAGGCGCTGTCGCACGGGGGCCTTGCCAATGATGCGGAAGTCGAAATCAAATGGGTTAACGCCATGCATCTCAGCAGTGGGAACATCGCTGAGCAGCTTGCGGATGCAGACGGCATCCTTGTGCCGGGAGGGTTCGGAACGAGGGGTATCGAGGGTAAGATACTAGCCGTAAATTATGCAAGGACGAACGACATACCTTTCCTCGGGATATGCCTGGGCATGCAGATGGCAGTCGTCGAGTTTGCCAGAAACGTGCTCGGCATGGAGGATGCCCACACCACGGAGATCAACCCGTATACAGCAAATCCTGTGATCGATCTGATGCCGGACCAGAAGGACATAGAAGGACTGGGAGGGACGATGAGGCTCGGGCTCTACCCTGCACAGCTCAAGGAGAACACGTTTGCCGGGGAGGCATACGGCAAGGAGCTGATCTACGAAAGGCACAGGCACAGATACGAGTTCAACAACAGCTTCATGAAATATTTCAGTGAGAAGGGCATGGTTTTCTCGGGGATCAATCCGAACAAGCTCCTTGTCGAGATCGTGGAGATACCTTCAAACAAGTGGTTTGTCGCAACGCAGTTCCATCCCGAGCTGAAGAGCAGGCCTAACAACCCGCATCCGCTGTTCGTCGGATTCATAAAGGCGTCGCTTGGTAATAGTTAAATAAATATCATTTGTTGAAATATTGCAAACATTGCTGTATAATTAAAAACAATTGAATACCAGTTGATGATAGCGTGAGATATCCTCAGGATAGCCGAAGAAGCAATATAAAAATACCGATTTTTATAGAAACTATCAGGCAAAAGGATCGCTATTTGATGGAACTTTGGAGAGACCGTTTATGCGGCACCGAAGGAGAAATGCATTTTCAATGCTGAAGCTCTCAGGTAAAAATACAGAGGAACATAAAGGCAGCTATAATAGCTATGCACTTATGTTCCTTTTCTTTATTTCTATTTAAACTAAGGGGGATGCGAAAATGGACTTGAATGTTTTGCTGCTCGGAAGGCATGAATACGGCGAGACGCTGAGGATTCAGAATGAGCTTCTTGAGAAAAGGCAGCGGGGGGAAATCGGAGACACGCTGATACTGGTTGAGCATGATCCTGTCATAACATTAGGGAAAAATGCAGAAAAATCGAACATCACAGCCTCCGAGGAATGCCTGAAGGATAACGGGATAAGCGTCCACAGCATAAACAGGGGTGGTGATGTGACATATCACGGATACGGTCAGATCGTGGGCTACCCCATCATCAACCTCAGATTGAAAGAAATGGGCGTCAAAAAATTTGTCGATACGATCGAGGAGCTTTTCATAAGGCTGCTTGGAGAAAAGCACAGCATCGCTGCCGGGAGGGACGAACATCATACAGGCGTATGGGTCAAGGGTGATAAAATTGTTGCCATCGGCCTTGCCGTGAAAAGGCATGTCACCATGCACGGCTTCGCCTACAATGTCAGCACGAACCTTGAACACTTCAATTATATAGTGCCCTGCGGCATCAAAGACAAAGGGGTAACATCCCTTCAGAAGCTTTCGGGTAAAGAATTCCCGGATGTGGGCGCTGAATGCGAATCGATAATAAGGTATTTCTGCAGCCTTTTCTCCTATGAGAACTGCAGAATGGTTGAACTTGAAGAGATATTAAATCAGGGGGTATCAATATGAACACACAAAGGAAACCGGATTGGCTCAAGGTGAAGCTGAGCAAAGGACAAAGCCTCAGTTACACAAAAAACATAATCGCACAGTTCTCGCTTAACACTGTATGCGACGAAGCGAACTGCCCAAACAAGATAGAATGCTTCGGCAAAAAGACAGCAACCTTTATGATACTGGGGAGCAACTGCACCAGAAACTGCAGGTTCTGCAATGTAACCTGCGGAAGGCCTGAAACTGTAGATGCGGGTGAACCGGAAAATGTAGCCAAAGCTGTAGCTACGCTTGGCCTCAAGTACGTAGTCGTAACATCGGTAACTAGAGATGACCTTGATGACGGCGGCTCAGAACATTTCGCGCAGGTCATCGGCAAAATAAAGGAAGTGAGCCCGCAGACATCTGTTGAAGTATTGATCCCCGATTTCAAAGGGAACGTCGAGGCACTAAAGACTGTCGGAGATGCAGCCCCGGCTGTCATAAGCCACAATGTCGAAACAGTCCCGCGGCTGTACAATGAAGTCTGCCCGCAGTCCGACTACAGGACATCACTGGAGGTCATTAAAAACATCAAGCTTCTGTATCCGTCCATAATGTCGAAGACGGGTATCATGGTGGGCCTGGGTGAAACTAAAGAGGATATGATCCAGGTGTTCAGGGATCTCAGGGAAGTCGGATGCGAGATACTCACTATCGGCCAGTACCTGGCCCCTTCAAAGGAGCACCATGCAGTCATAGAGTATATCCATCCGGATGTTTTTGAGGAATACAAAAATATAGCATATGAAATGGGATTTACTTTTGTGAAATCCGGCCCGCTTGTGAGAAGCTCTTACCATGCTGACGAGGCATTGAAATCGTAAAGAAGCGCTAAAATATCCCTCAGAAAAATCTTCTGAGGGATATTTTTGTATGCGGGCATAAAATATGGTGATAAAATGAAGTCAGGATGAATAACTGCAAAAGGAGGGGTCAAGATGAACATTGATTTTGAACACCTGAAGAAAAGGTTCGGCGAGAAAGCCAGAGACTATGCAAGCGACTCGAGGAAGGCGCAGAAGCTGGTGGACGAAGCCATGAAAAAATCTTCCGGCATAGGCCCGATAGCTGAACTGGGTGGAAGCCTGAAGCTGATTTTCGGTCTGGTCAGGGATTACGGAAAGGGCAGGTACAGGGATATTCAATATGGTTCACTCATCGCAATAATAATCGGGTTGCTCTATTTCGTTGCCCCGATAGACTCGATACCTGACATCATACCCATGGCCGGATTCATCGACGATGCGGCTGTGCTTGGACTTATCATAAAGCAGGTCAAAAGCGAACTTGACAAATACAGGATTTGGCTGGACAAAAATAGGGAATAAAAGGAGGAGATATCATGACAAAGTGGGAATACAATACTGTCGCTTTCGAAACTACCGGATTCGGCGGCGGAAAGCTTAACACCGAAAGCTTCAACGACCGGATTAACATTCTAGGGCAGCAGGGATGGGAGCTGGTGAGCTGCTTTGACACAAACATGTTCTACGGAGAGACGAAGGTGGTAGTTGCAGTCATGAAAAGGGCTGTCTCGGACTAGGACTTTACGGAGGTAATCGTTTTGAAATTCAAGAAACCCTATATGCGACTGCAGACCAGGATAACTATACTGGTCTGCGCCGTTGTGGCGATGGCGCTGTTTGTCACAGATTTCATCATCAGCCAAAGAATTGCTGAAAACACGCAAAATCAAATAGAGGAGAAGGCTACTGACATCGGGCACATAGTCGCCCGCTCGCCGCTGGTTATAGACGCGCTCTCCGGGAAAGCGGATGAGAGCCTGATCCAGAGCTATGCAGCCGAAATCCAGGGAATCACTGATGTGGAGTTCATTGTCGTGATGGACATGGACGGGACAAGGAAGTCCCATCCGGATCCCGGGAAATTGGGGCAGCCTTTTGTCGGAGGTGACGAGAAGGAGGCTCTGAAGGGAAACGAATATATTTCCACCGCGGAAGGAACGCTGGGCCCTTCCCTCAGATTCTTCACCCCGATATATTCCGAAGACGGGACTCAGCTAGGGGCGGTCTCAGTGGGAGTGCTTATGGGTGATGTTAAGAATGCAGTCTCGCAGAGCAAAGAGGTGATCTACGTATGCATCGTGTTGGGTCTTGTCTTAGGGGTGATAGGAGCCATGCTCCTGGCAGAAAACGTCAAGAAGACGCTGTTCGGACTTGAGCCTCACTCCATAGCCAAGCTCCTGGAGGAGCGTAACGCCATGCTTGAGTCCGTAAGGGAAGGTATACTGGCGGTGGACAGGGAGCATAACGTTACGCTGGTAAACGCCGAAGCGGGCAAGCTTTTCAGCAGGGCCGGAATCAAGGAAAACCCCGTAGGAAAAAAGGTAGAGGACACCATACCAAATACTGGAATGATGCACGTGCTCGAAACAGGAAATGCTGAACTGGATCAGCAGCAGGACCTGAACGGCATAGTGCTTCTCACCAACCGTATACCGGTCAGGGTCAACGGAGAGGTCGTGGGGGTCATTGCGACCTTCCGCGACAAAACGGAGATCAAGCTCCTTGCCGAGCAGCTTACAGGGGTTAAACTCTACGCCGAGGCGCTCAGGGCGCAGACCCATGAATTCATGAACAAGCT
>JAGFXP010000080.1 GCA_017861315.1 Bacillota bacterium
GCCATGGCCGATATGCTGAAGGACCTGCTGTTTATCCTGTTCAGTATGCTGTCGAAGCTCTGTGATATGCTGTCCTGAGCCGGATCCCTGAGCTTCACCTCTCTGGAGCCCCAGAACTTTTTCACGAACTGCCTGGATTTGGCTGCGCCGACCTCCGCCTTCAGCGTTTCCCCGCCTGAGCAGCAGCTTTTTTTAGATATAGGCTTCAGCTCCCCGCCTTCGTAGATGAAATTCCCGTGGAAGGAGCAGAGCGAATGCTCGCAGCACGGCGGGGCAAAGTCCGCAGCCTTTATCCTTCCAGCCGATTCGTTTTCGATGCTCTGCATTATTTCCGGAAGGGTTATCCTCCTGTTGTACTTCATCTCCTCAGAATATCTTCCGAAGAAGCTTACGGGCTGGAAATGGACTCCCCTTACGACATCTATGTTTTCAAGCGCAAAGCCGATTATCCTCGCTGTATCATTGAGGTTTTCTTCGCATATAACCGGCACCAGGATCACCCCGATGTTGTATTTCCTGCAGTTCTCAATCGCCTTGACCTTTATTTCAAAGAGCTCCCTGCCCCTGAGTTTTTTGTATATTTCATCGTTCACGCCGTCGAACTGCAGGAATATCGAGCTCAGGCCGGCACTCCTCAGTTCCTTGACGTACTCCTCATCCTCCGCAAAGCGGAGACCGTTGGTGTTGACCTGTATGAATTCGAAGCCGCATTCCTTACCCATGCGGATTATCTCCGGCAGGTCGTCCCTTACCGTCGGCTCTCCTCCCGACAGCTGTACATTGTAGGGTCCACCCTGCTCCAGGGCCCTCCTGTAGTAGGTCCTGATCTTGTCCAGGTCCGGGTCGGCGCTCATTCCGCCGCTATCCGCAAAGCAGACGTTGCATTTCAGATTGCATCTCTTTGTAACTTCAAGAAGCATGGTGCAGGTGTGCTGCTTGTGGTCGCTGCACAATCCGCAGTCGAAAGGGCATCCCTTATCCTCCTCGAAATTGCATCCGTTCGGCGTGGAAGGGATCTTGTCTATCCTCCATTTTTCAATGTCGGGGCTGCCCCTCCATATTACTGTGCTGAAGGATCCATGCTTCCCGCATTCCTTCTCCATGTATACGCTGCTCCCCCGCCTCACGACGGACGCCTTTATTTTGCCCAGGCACTGCGGGCAAAGGCTCTCAGTTTCATAGAGCGCTTCAACCTTATTCTCCATTATCTCTCTCCCCCAATTCAAAGTCGTACCCCAGCAGTACATCCTGCATTTCCTTGTAGGCCTTCAGAATCATATCCCCGCATTTTACAGGATAAATCTCGCCCTGGTCAGTGAATATGTCCTCCTTCACCAGGTCGCTGCACAAGACGCTTTTGAATTCCGATTTGAACCATTCGGTGAACTCGTCCGCCATGCTCTTCAGCTTAGGGCTTTTTTCATCCTCAAGCCTTCCTCGTCCGGCGTAGAGACCGAAAACCATAAGCGCTCCCGAAAGAATGCCGCAGGTGCCTTTGCACTGCATCCCCGCGCACATGCCGTTCGCGGCCCTTATGAGGTCATAGTTCTCCCTGTCTTCCTTCTCCAGAACCAGCAGGAGTAAGACCTGCGTGCAGCAGTACCCCTGGGTCGCGTATTTATATATATCGAAAACTTCCATATCCATGAACATAACCTCCTAATTTTTTCTGCATACCGCCAGAAAGTATCCGGTTTTGCATTTTGACAGCAGGTACCTGAATTCATCCATGTCCCCGCCGCAGCCGGACATCCTGTTCCAGAAAACGCCCATGCTGCCGTATTCGAATATAAGCTTCACGGTCAGCTGCCTCAGGCATTCAGTCTGGTCCTCCAGAAGGGTGATTTCAAAGCCCGCCGCCTTCAGTTTTTCCGTAAGCTTGTCGAGGTCAAGCATGCCCCTGAGGCAGCTTTTAAAGCTGAAAGCCTGGAGCTCCCGAATGTGTTCGGGCCTCCTGGCATACACGTCCGAGATGATAAAATAGCCGCCTTTTCTAAGCGCCCTGCTGCATTCATCAACCACAGCATCCAGGTCGTCCATCAGGGTCAGCGTGCATTCGGCAAAGGCGCCGTCGAGGCTGCCCTCCTCCACATGTATCTTTTCGCCGACACCCTTGATTATGGTTATGTCCGGATATTTTTTGCAGGCTTCCTCTATCAGAAGTTCCGAAGGCTCCAGCCCAAGGGCATCCATGCCGTATTCCTCCCTCAGGAAATTTACAGTGTCGCCCAGTCCCGAGCCTATGTCCAGAACCCGGCTGCCCTCCTTCAGGCCTGTGAATTGCAGCGCCCTTTTCGTGATGCCGAATCCTCCCGGCCTGAGCGTCTCCCCGAGGGATTCCCTCAGGGCCTTGTTTTCATATAGGTTGCACGAACAGTTTGCCATTTTACGCCTCCCGCTATTTGTCTTCCAGCGATTTTTCCACTTCCAGCATCTTCCCCAGCGCCAGGTCCTCGGTTATAAGCACCATGCCGCAGGAAGCGCACTTAAGGAGCTCAACTTCAAAGTTGCCGCCCAGATATACGAGCTTTACCTTTCCAGGCTGCAGCTCGCCTCCGCATTTTCCGCATTTCCACTTGGTGTTCTTATCAATAAATTCCGTAGCCATAGCTATTCCTCCACAATTTCCATTCTGTGACTGTAGGCATTGAATACATCGTATCCGTCCAGCCTCTTAACGTACTCGACCCAGTAGGTTACACGGTGCTGGCTGAGACAGCTCAGGCAATGGCCGTTTTCAGGGTTCACGAACTGCTTCCCCGTCTCCTCGGCGTGCTTCAGTACAGCTTTGATATCCTTGAGCAGTATAAGCCTTTCCTCGAGTTTTGCAGCCGAGTCGCCGCAGAATTTCAGGTCAAAGCCCGGCTCCGGCCCCTGCAGCTTGACGCTGTCCTTCCAGACGATGTTGAGCATCCTGTTCTTGAGTAGTTTCCTGTTCTGCTGCCTCTCCGATATGGTCGGCCCCGGCTTTGCAGCGCTCTCCTCAAGGTCCTTGCCGCAGATGAAATCGAATATGTGGAAAACCCTCTTGCCCCCTGTTTTGAAGAGGTCCCTGCACATGAAGCAGTAGGCTGCATAGTCGAGCTCGGATTCCGATATCCTCTCCTTGATCATTTCCTTTGCCATGGATCTGTCGGCATAAAGGGTAAGCCCGCCGTAGCCGCAGCATTTCGTTTTGTTCCTGGAAAATTCCAGCTCTTCGATTTCAACGCCAAGCATCCCGAGCACCTCCCTCGCGCTCTCCTGAAGCTGCTCATGATGCCTGGAGGTGCACGCATCGGACAGGGCTATCTTTTTGCCCCTGCAGCTGTCGGCTTTTCCTTCGGGAAGCCCGTGCCGGGTGTAGATCTCCCATATCGACACCACCTCAAACCCGCCGAGGTGTTTTTTGAAGATGTCATAGCAGGTTGAGCAGCCCACTATTATTTTAGGATTTCCAACGCCCTCCAGCTCCTTTTTCATTTTTTCTATGTTTATATCGAACAGCTCTGTCCTTCCGGCCCAGCTGGCAGGAGCGCCGCAGCAGCCGAACATGAGGCCTGTACCGCCCTCCAGCTTCTGCGTAAGGTATTTGTATACCTCCTCTACATACCCGGGCTCTGATGCAGCCATCTGGCATCCCGGGAAGAAAACATAACTGCTTTTTTCAAATCCAGGTTCATTCCTTATCATGCTGAACTCTTCACTGATGTTGTATTCCATATCCCTCAGGGCGAAATCATGGGCCGACGGCGGCATCTTGCCCCTCGCGACCATGCTCTCCCTGCTCTCCTGCACCATGTCCTTAAGGTTAAGGCACACAGGGCAGACCTCAGTGCACAGACCGCAGACCGCGCACGAGTTTATCATTATATTTGCAGTATGATTCCCCAGCACCAGCCTCTCATTGTGGTTTATCTGCCTCAAATATTTTTTTATATTCACTTTGTATCTTCTCAGGTGAACGCACACCCTGTTGCACTCGTTGCATCCACACATTATGCATCTTGCGGCTTCCTTTTCCGCCTCATCCTTAGTGTACACATAAGGATTCTCCCTGTTTTCAACAACGCTTCCTGGGACTACCTTTTCAGTGTTGACGATAAGCTTCGTCTCATAGGAACCCTCGTTTTCCCTCATCGCAGTCAGGGATATCCCTTTCAGGTACCTCTCGACTGTCACAGCAACGCTTCTCCCCGCTGCGGCTGCCTGTATAATTGAATCCCCATACTTCCCTGCCAAATTGCCGCTGTAGAACAAATTGCCCTCGTCTGATATTTCGGCATCGCCGAAAGCCACTATAATAGCGTCATAGGAACCCTTCAGTTCCAGCACCATTTTGTCATCCACAAAAACTCCCCTGGCAGTTGTGCCGATGTTTCTTTCCAGATAATCCAGCTCTTCCTTCAGCACTGCGTCCGGCAATAAATTCTTATCGATATTGTGAAGGCGTCCTCCGATTTTTTCATCCTTCTCGAAAAGATGGACCTCGAATCCTTTTTTCAGGAGTTCAACCGCAGCCGACAGCCCTGTGACGCCCGCACCCGCCACCGCTGCCCTGAATCCGTTTTTGGGAGCTTCCATATCCTTCTTCCGGATATTGGCAGCGCCGACAACCGTCCTCTCCAGCATGGCTATGTTTATCGCTCCACCCAAGTCTGACCTAAGGCATGCGTTGTAGCAGGGATGGTCGCAGATCCTGCAGAGCACGTTGACCATGGGAATCTTCTTCTCAAGCTGCTTGTATGCCCTGTCGATTTTCCCCTTCCCGATCTCCTCCAGGAACGCCTTGACATCAACATGAAAAGGGCAGGCCGCCATGCAGGCGGGAGAATGCTCTGCTATGCACTGTGCTTCCATTTTTAAAATCTTTTCACTATCCATTTCCATTTCCTCCGGGATTTTAGAGTTTTAGGCAGCATCCCAACTATGGCGAATAGGGATGCTGCCTAAGGTATATTTTATATTATGGAAGGGCTATTTTTTCATTTTTGCCAGTATCTTTTCCGGCAGTGCAGGAAGCTTGGTTATCCTTGCTCCGCATGCATCATAGATAGCGTTTATTATTGCTGCATGAGGTGCTGATAAAGGCATTTCTCCTGCACCTGAAGCTCCATATGGTCCCAATGGTCTTGGAGTCTCCTGGTATATTAATTCTATGGCATCCGGAACGTCCCTGATCTGAGGAATTCCGCAGGCAGTCAAGGTTATGTGCTTGTTCAGGTCTTCAAAGTCTTCTGTCAGCGCAAGGCCTATTCCCTGAGCAAGCCCGCCCAGCATCTGTCCGTCTACAACAAGCTTGTTTACTATTGTTCCGATGTCTGAAGCAAGTGTCATTTTTATGACTCTGGCTTTTCCTGTTGCTGCATCAACTTCAACTTCTGCAAGAAGAACTCCATACATGTATGTCGGGAATGGATTTCCTTGTCCTGTTGAGGTGTCGCATGCTTCACACGGTGCAGTCCAGACTCCATCTATTTTAGTAGGCTTTCCTTCTGCCACCATTTCTTCATAAGTCCTGTAAGTTCCGTCTTCTTTCTTGAGCGCTGCCAGCAGATTTTCGCAGGCTACCCTTATTGCATTTCCTGTCAGCACGTTTGAACGGCTTCCGCCAGCCGGTCCGCTGTTAGGAGTAAATTCCATGTCGTTCATGAGCAGTGTTATATCTTCAGGTTTGATTCCAAGCGGCATCAAAGCTTCATAGGCTATTGCGAGTGTTCCCATATCAGCGCCCTGACCGTGATCTTCCCAGGAGTTTGCTACAGTTATTCCCTTGGCAGTCAACTCAACCCAGGCTGCCGAGGAGTCCGCTCCGTCAAGACCTGTTCCATAGCAAAGCAACGTTATGCCTGCTCCGTATTTCTTGTCAGCGGATGCTGCATTTTTAGCTTTTGCATCTTCCTTGGCTTTTTTGTAGTAAGGACGAATCTTGTCTAACAATCCTGGATAAGCTATAACATCAGGTTTGCAGCCGTTCGGAGTCACATCCCCTTCTCTGTAAACATTGAGATACCTGAATTCCAGCGGATCCATTCCTATTTTTTCCGCAAGCTCGTCTATCAATACTTCTGATGAGAACAGCGCCTGCGGCGAACCGTATCCGCGGAATGCCGAACCCCATGCATGGTTTGTGCAGACTGTTCTTCCTTCACCTCTGATGTTAGGTATCTGGTAACCCGCTCCTATGAACTGTGATCCTCTCATTGTCAAAAGGTCACCGAATTCGGAATAAGGGCCGTGGTCAACTGACCAGTCAGATTCCATAGCCATGATCTTTCCGTCTTTATCAGCACCCATCTTGACATTCAGGAAGAACGGCGATCTCTTTCCGGTATATGTTATCTGCTGATACATGTTGAACTCCAGGTATACAGGCCTCTTTGTTACCAATGCAGCAACTCCCAAAAGGGCTTCTATGGTAGGACTGAATTTATATCCGAAGGTACCTCCTGTCGGGTTCTGATATATCAGGAAATCCTCTACGGGAACGCCTACTCCAGGAGCAACCATCAATGCATGGATATGGATTCCTATGCTCTTTGAATGACATATCAATTTTCCATCTTCATTGAAGTAAGCAAATCCTACGTCCGGTTCCAATGGAAGATGCGGCTGCCTGCCAACATAGAAATCATCTTCAACAACATATGGAAGTGTTTCCAACAGCTCTGCTGTATCTTCGCCTTTTACTACTTTGGTTTCAAAGTATATGTTTGGAGTGCCAGGATGGATTTCTATAGCATCCTCTGCCATAGCAGCAGGGGCGCTCATGTATGCCGGCAGTATTTCAAGCTCCACTTTGACTTTTTCTGCAGCGGCTTCAGCCTGTGCAGG
>JAGFXP010000041.1 GCA_017861315.1 Bacillota bacterium
GACATTGACGACTACGGATTTGTGGTGATATGCAGCCCGGTCTATTCGGAATCAATAGACGAGGAGATAATCGTGTTCGCAAGGGAGAACGCAGGAATCCTGAGGCAAAGGAAGGTTGCGCTCATCTGCGTCTGCATAGCGGAGCAGCTGGCAGGCCGTTACCTGGAACCTATTCGCGGTTTGCTGGGTGATAGCGTTGTTTTTCAGTCTGCAGCAGCCGGACATATTGATATGGAAAAGCTGAGCGGCAAAGACAGGGAGCTAATGGAAGGCTTCTGCAGCATGACGGGAGCTTCAACAAGTCATTTAAAGGTGTTTGATAACGACAGCCTGGTTGAGCTGGCACTACGAATCAAGGAGATAAAGGACGAGGGTATCGGCCGGATTGAGGATGACCTTCTCAGGAAACATATCGAGGATTTCCTAAAGGGGCATAACACATGTGTCCTGGCTACAGGTAATGGAGGCAGGGTAAGGGCAACACCGATCGAGTATATGTTCATTGACGGATCCATCTATATGCTCAGCGAAGGTGGAGAGAAATTTGCCAACCTGATCCTTAACCCAAGCGTCTCCATAGGCATAAACAACCCGTACAAGAGCATGTCCGATCTTGCCGGAATGCAGATTTCGGGAAAGGCTGGACTGGTTGGCATCGGAAGCGAGGAATACAAATATGTGCTTGGGAACAGAGGCCTGGACTTTGACAAAATATCATCTCTCCCGATGGCGTTGAACCTTCTGAAAATTGATATATGCAAGATTGAGTTTCTCTGGTCCGGTTTCGGAAAGCTGGGCTATGATGTGAAACAAATTCTTGCGGCTTATTGACAATATACGGCAGATAGCAGAAGATTAAATAAAGAAGATTCGCATAAGGAGGAAGAACATGATTAGAACAGCAGTACTGACCATGAGCGACAAGGGCTCCAGAGGCGAAAGGGAAGACCTGACGGGCCCTGCAATAATGGACATGATAAAGGACGGCGGATTTGAAATTGTACATTACAAGATGATACCTGACGATTTCGACACGATAGTGAAGGAGCTTTTGTACCTATGCGACGAGCTGAAGGTGGAGCTCGTGCTAACAAACGGAGGAACCGGCTTCTCGAAGAGGGACATCACCCCTGAAGCCACGATGAAAGTAATAGAAAGAAACGTCCCGGGAATCGCAGAGGCCATGAGGCTGAAATCACTTCAGATAACGCCGAAGGCAATGCTCTCAAGGGCGGCGTCAGGGATAAGGGGTGGAACTCTGATAGTGAACCTTCCGGGAAGCCCGAAGGCCGCAAAAGAGAACCTTGAATTCATAATGCCCGCACTGCCTCACGGCATAGACATACTAACGGGCAGGGATTCGGAATGCGCAAGAAAATAGATCAGGAGGATGGAGTTATGGAATTTACCCATATGAACGAACAGGGAAGAGCTAAAATGGTGGATGTCAGCGAAAAGGACGATACAGTGCGAACGGCGATGGCCTGCGGAAGCATATACATGAACAGGGAGACACTGGAGAAGATAAGGGACGGGCAGATCAAGAAGGGTGATGTGCTTTCTGTTGCACAGGTAGGAGGCATAATGGGGGCAAAAGCCACCCCCGGGATAATACCTATGTGCCACCCGATCATGATAACGGGCTGCGACATCAGCTTCAGCATGGATTTCGAGAACAACAAGATAGACATTGAAGCGACAGCAAGGTGCACCGGAAAAACGGGGATTGAGATGGAGGCTTTAACAGCCGTATCGATAGCTGCGCTTACAGTTTATGATATGTGCAAGGCCATAGACAAGGGAATGGTCATAAAGGACATAATGCTGATGAAAAAGACAGGCGGAAAATCAGGCGTCTACGAGAGAGGAATATAAGGAATTGAAGCGAAAAAAATACACCTGCGGAAGGTGTATTTTGATTTTACATGAAAAGTTTCCATTTGTGCAAGCTTGGCTCGAACTTAAGATTGCAGAACGATATCGCATTGCCGTGTTCGTAATGGCATTTGTAAAGGATGCCCCCGCTGCCTATGGAGCTTTCCTTTGTTACTGTGAGGACTTTGTTCTCGATCGCAGGTTCGCAGAAGTCGTCATCGAGAGAAATCTTGAAATGCAGCGGCACCATCGGATTACCTGTATTGAACATTGTAACAACATCTACTGATTTTTTCGTTTTCATCTCTATTAGACCCCCTAAACCTTTATCCTTTATCTTAAATTCATTATAACAGAACATATGTTCGTAGTAAATAGATTTTTTAAATTTTGATTTTTTATTTTTTTGCGGGTAAAATTGTGTTGCCGATTTATCCGAATTGCTATACAATTGTTATTATTGAGCATTTTTTAACAAGCGCGTTTCATTATGGCTCAAAAAGAGGAGAGAGACTATGGCTATTATGATTATTTCAGGGTTGCTTGTGCTGCTTACACTTTACTTCGCAGTCATTTTTTTGAAGGACTATGCAAAGACGGTTAAGGAGAACAGGCTGGAAAAGGGAAACTTCTTCGTGTTCGGTCTCATAGGACTAGTTGTCAATTTCTTTGATACGCTGGGGCTTGGCAGCTTTGCCCCTTCAACCGCAATCTTCAAGTTTACAAAGCTTGTCGATGACAGGGTCATCCCCGGCACGCTAAATGTAGCGAACTGTGTGCCCGTTGTTGCGGAAGCGCTGGTATTCATGACAGTAATCAAGGTGGATATCACCACACTGATAGCTATGATCGTTTCGGCAACACTGGGAGCTTATTTCGGAGCCGGATTCATATCCAAGCTTCCCAAGAAAAAGGTCCAGATCGGCATGGGTACCGCGCTGATCATTGTAGCGTTATTCATACTTGCAGGACTGCTTAAGATAATGCCTGTAGGCGGCGAAGCTACAGGGCTTACCGGGATCAAGCTGGTGATCGGCGTTGTAGGAAACTTTATACTGGGTGCGCTGATGACTCTTGGAATAGGCATATACGCGCCTTGCATGGCCCTTGTTTTTGCGCTGGGCATGTCGCCGAAGGTTGCATTCCCGATAATGATGGGTTCATGCGCATTCCTTCAGCCGGTTGCAGCCGCAAAATTTGTCAAAGAGGGGGCCTACAACAGAAAGGCCGCACTTCCTATCAACCTGTTCGGGGTGGTAGGAGTTCTGATCGCGGCTTTCATAGTAAAGGAGCTCCCGCTCAGCACGCTGAAGTGGCTCATCGTATTCGTGATACTGTTCGCTTCATCGATGATGTTCAGATCTGCGCTGAAGGAAGAAGAAGAATAGGGACAAGAAAAGCCTGGCCGTTCGTAACGGTCAGGCTTTTAACGTCTAGTAAAGGTAGTCCTCCAGTGCAGGAATGTCGAGCAGTGTGACCCTGTTTTTGTCGAAGTCTATGAGGCCTTCATCCTTCATGTTGATGAATTCCCTGGAAAGCGACGGTCTCTGCACGCCAAGCGTCTCAGCCATCTCTTTCCTTGACAGCGGAAGGAGTATATCCCTGCGCTTCTGCTTGCGGTATTCATCCATCAGGTAGTTGCAGACCTTCTCCCTCAGGGTGTCGAAGGAGAGTATCGTTATCTTCCTGTTCAGCATAAGAATCTTATTCGAGAGCAGTTCCATGAAGTTCTTAAGGATGCCCTTCTCGCTGGAGCACATCTGTACAATATCATCCCTGCTTATATAGAGCACCTGTGAAGCGGAGGAGGATACTATTGTTGAAGGATATTTCCTCATGTTGGAGAAAACTATCACTTCGCCGAAGGTGTCGCCGGGTGAGAGGGTGCTGATTGTCAGCGTCTTGCCGCTGAGGAATATCTTCTGGATTTCTATATGACCGTCAAGCAGGATGCCTATGCTCGAGCATTCGTCGCCTTCGAAAGCGATTGACTGATTCCTGGTATAGCTGGTGATCCTGGCGTTGACCCCGTTCAGGATCCCGATCAAAAGCTTTTCGTCTATATTGTTGAACACAGCGCATTTTCTGAGCGATTCTGTGTACTGGTCCATGCACTTTCCGGATTCCAGGCACCACTTGCAGGAGAGCCTGTTTTCGCTCGAAGATTTATCCATAAATACCACCCCGTTTTTTATTTGCGTAACCTATGTTACAGCAATGTTGTGTCCATGATACTATAATTAAACTAATAAAGCAATATCGGGAGGAATACAAATGAAAAGAAAGATAGTTGAAATAAACGAAGAAAAGTGCAACGGCTGCGGGCTCTGTGCCAAGGCTTGCCACGAAGGCGCTATAAAGATGATAAACGGAAAGGCAAAGCTTATCAGCGACGAGTACTGCGACGGTCTGGGCGACTGCCTGCCGGCATGTCCGGTTGATGCGATCCGGATAATAGAGAGGGAAGCCCTTGAATACAACGAGGAACTGGTGAAAGAGAAGATGGAGCAGGCAAAGAAAGCCCAGGGCAATCTGGCTTGCGGATGTCCGGGAACGGCCGAGAGGAAGATCGAGAGAAAGCCGATGACTGCTGTGAAGAAGGTTGAGACATCCGAGGGGGAAGCGGCCGAAGCGCTGTCGGAATTAAGGCAGTGGCCGGTCCAGCTCAAGCTGGTCAACACAAAAGCAGGCTTCTGGGACAATGCCGACGTTCTCGTGGCGGCGGACTGCACTGCTTACGCCTACGCAGGCTTCCACAAGGATTTCATCAAGGACCGCATCACAGTCATAGGCTGCCCAAAACTTGATGATGCTAAATTCTACGAGGAAAAGCTTGCAGATATACTGAAGAACAACAACATCAGGAGCCTGACTGTTGTAAGGATGGAAGTGCCTTGCTGCGGCGGTATTGTGAGCGCAGTTAAAAACGCGATGCTGAGCGCACAGGTGATAGTTCCGTACAAAGAAATCACAATATCCACTGACGGACGTGTGATTTAAAGCGAATTTATGCTATACTGATGTAAAAGCAAAGCAAAGGAAGTGGGCCAATGGATCCGGTGGCATTCAGTATATTCGGTCTGGACATAATGTGGTACGGCATTTTGATTGCATTAGGGGTAGTGGCTGCCATGATAACCACATCATATATCTGCAGGATAAAGGGCATGGATTTCGAGCAGATCCTCGACATATTCCTGTACGCCTTCCCTGCGGCAATCGTCGGGGCAAGGCTCTATTATGTGGTGTTTGAGTTCGATTACTACAGGAATAATCTCAGCGACATATTCAATATAAGGCAGGGCGGGCTTGCCTTTCACGGAGGGCTGATAGCAGCCCTCCTTGTCGCGTTCCTATATACAAGGATAAAGAAGATCAGTTTCCTTCAGGTGACCGATGCTGTGGCGCCGGGCATAATCCTGGCCCAGGCCATAGGCCGCTGGGGGAATTTCTTCAACAGCGAGGCCCACGGGGGGCAGGTGACACAGTCGTTCATCGGTCTGTTCCCCGAATTCATACAGAAGGGCATGTACATCGACGGAGCGTACTACCACCCGACATTCCTCTATGAATCTGTATGGAACCTGTGCGTATGCGCATTCCTGATATACCTGACGAAAAGGAAGCCGCGCAGCGGAACCGTGATAGCGGCCTACGCCGGACTCTATTCACTCGGAAGGTTATTCATCGAGGGCCTGAGGACCGACAGCCTTATGCTGGGAGGGATAAGGGTTGCCCAGCTGGTGAGCCTGGCAGGCATGCTGATCTGCGCCATAGGCCTTTTCATTATCTACAGGGACAGATTCAAAGGCAAGGGAGCCGGCAACATTTAAAGCGAACAGTCCCTTAAGGATTGACATTCCATACATGATTATGTAACATATAATGTGACTGTAATAAAAACAGGGGAGCTTAAACGGCTGAGAGGGAACCCAGGTTCCGACCCTTAACCTGAAATGGGTAATTCCAGCGTAGGGAGTAGAAATTTTGCAACACATGAGTTTATGCTCTCTATCCGTTTTGGGTGGGGAGTATTTTTATTTTTTAAGGGGGAATTAATCATGGCAAACATCAATTTAAGCCTGCAGGTGCTGCCTGTAGTGCCGGACTCGGAAATCTACCCGGTAGTGGACAAGGTGATAGAACACATAAAAAGCACGGGTGTGAAATACGAGGTGGGCCCTATGGAGACAACGATGGAGGGCGAGCTTGACCAGCTCCTGGACATCGTGAAGAAGGCCCAGGAGATTTGCGTGGAAGAGGGCGCGGAGAGGGTTGTTTCAGTGATCAAGATAGACTACAAACCCGAGGGCGTGACAATTAATGAAAAAATATATAAATATAGAAAGTAAGCTCCTGCCTGTCGCATTCCAGGTGGTGCTTATCCTGGCGTGGCAGTTCCTTGCGGACAGCGGGAATATACCGAAATATATACTTCCGTCGCCCAAGGATATAGTCGTAACGCTTTTCGAGATACTGCCGGGCATCAGGGGGCATATCTACACCACGCTTATGGAGGCAGGCATCGGTTTTTTTATAGCTGTGCTAATATCGATAGTAATAGCTGTGCTCATGGACAATTTCCAGGTTGTCAGGAAGAGCCTTTACCCTATGCTGGTTGTATCGCAGACCATACCGGTAATCGCGCTAGCCCCGCTCTTCATGGTGTGGTTCGGCTTCGGAATAACCCCGAAGGTAGTGGCGGTCATCCTGGTGTGCTTCTTCCCTGTTGCAATAAGCCTGCTTGACGGGCTCGATTCAGTTGACAGGGACATGATCAACCTGCTGAAATCCATGGGGGCAAGCAAATTCCAGATATTCAGGTACGTGAAATTCCCGGGGGCGCTGACGGGATTCTTCTCCGGGCTCAGGATCGCAGCCACCTACAGCATAATGGGAGCCATAATAGGCGAATGGCTCGGAGGCGAGAAGGGGCTTGGCGTCTACATGATAAGGGTCAAGCATTCCTTCGCCCTGGACAAGATGTTTGCGGTGATCCTTATCATAGTGCTTCTGAGCATGGCCCTGTTCGGATTGATATACATGATCCAGCGTCTGGCGACGCCTTGGGACAAGAAAGATAAATTAAAGGGGGAACAAGAATAATGAAAAAAAGAGTAATAGCACTGCTCGCAGCATCCGTGATGGTAATGGGACTATTCGCTGGCTGCGGAGCAAAGGACACAGGAAAAACTGAACTAAAGAAGGTCACGGTCATTCTTGACTGGGTTCCGAACACAAACCATACCGGTCTTTATGTTGCAAAGGACAAAGGCTACTACGAGGCTGAAGGTCTCGATGTTGAAATAATCCAGCCTTCTGAAGGCGGAACTGCCAGCCTCATAGCTGCAGGGCAGGGCCAGTTCGGCGTAAGCTACCAGGAAGAGGTTACAATGGCAAGGACTGCAGAGGAACCGCTTCCTATCAAAGCGATCGCCGCAATAATCCAGCACAACACTTCAGGCTTCGCAGCGCCTGCTGACAAGAACATAACCAGACCCAAGGATTTCGAAGGAAAGACCTACGGAGGCTGGGGATCGCCGTCAGAGGAAGCCATTCTCAAAGCTATAATGGAAAAGGACGGCGGTGACTTCTCGAAGCTCAAGATTGTCACCGTTGGAACGGAGGACTTCTTCGCTGCAACAAAGGGCGAGATAGACTTCGAATGGATATTCGAGGGGTGGACAGGCATTCAGGCTAAGCTCGACAACGTGGATCTCAACTACATCGAGCTCAGGACATTGGATCCGAACCTGGACTACTACACACCTGTCATCATAGCCAACGATACGCTGCTTGCAGAAGATCCTGAGCTTGCTAAGGCGTTCCTCAGGGCTACAACAAAAGGCTATGAGTACGCTATGAGCAACCCGGAGGAATCTGCTAAAATACTTGTCAAGAACGCTCCGGAAACAGACGAAGCGCTTGCTGTGGCAAGCCAGGAATACCTTAAGGACCAGTACAAGGCGGATGCAGCAAGATGGGGCGAGATGAAAACTTCCGTATGGGACAACTACACCAAGTTCCTGCTGGACAAAGCGCTGATCCCTAAGAACCTTGACTCAAGCGAGGCGTTCACGAATGAATACCTCCCTGAATAAAACCTGCAAGCTTAGGACCGACAGGATATTCAAGAACTACGAGGGAATGCCCATACTGGACAACGTGTCGATCGAGCTCTACGAAAATGAATTCGTAAGCGTGCTTGGGCCCAGCGGATGCGGCAAGAGCACCCTTTTCAACATAATATCCGGGCTGGACACGCCGGAATCCGGGACCTACTATATAGACGGCGAGGAGAGCGCAGGGAAGCTGGGCAAGGTGAGCTACATGCACCAGAAGGACCTGCTGCTGCCCTGGAAGAGGATAATAGACAACCTGGCCATGCCGCTTGTGATAAAAGGGACGCCAAAGAAGGAGGCCAGGGAAGAGGCGGCAAAGTACCTTGGCACCTTCGGGCTGGAAGGCTTCGGTGACAAATACCCGAACCAGCTTTCCGGGGGGATGAGGCAGAGGGCTGCGCTCCTCAGGGCTTATCTCTTCTCCAGGAACATAATGCTCCTGGACGAACCCTTCGGCGCGCTGGATGCGATAACCCGGTCGAAGATCCACTACTGGCTGCTGAACGTGGTAAAAAAACTCAACACATCCATACTTTTCATAACCCACGACATCGAGGAAGCCATACTGCTTTCGGACAGGATATACGTGCTTTCCGAAAGGCCGGCCAGGGTCAAGGACGAGATAAAGGTGGAGTTCGAGGGGGGCAGGAACAAGGACATAATAACCTCGCCCGAATTCAACCAGATCAAAAAGAGAATAATGGACAATCTCTAATATGAGTAAAGAAGATTCAAAGGCGAAAACTTTTGAATCTTCTCATTTTTTATGAGATAATATATTGTGTAAAATAATTGAAAAAACACTTGCTAAATAATAATAATTATTATATAATAACAATTGTAAAGAAAAACAATACTAAATTACATAACGAAGGAGAAGATAAAATGAAAAAGTTTGTTTGTACCGTATGCGGATATGTTTATGAGGGAGACGCTGCACCGGAATTTTGCCCTATGTGCAAGGCGCCGGCAGTTAAATTTATAGAGAAGAGCGAAGGAGCGATGACTTGGGCAGACGAGCACAAGATCGGGGTTGCAAAAGATGCTGACCCTCAGGTTGTTGAAGCTCTAAGGATGAACTTCATGGGGGAATGCACAGAGGTGGGAATGTACCTGGCAATGAGCAGACAGGCAGACAGAGAAGGCTTCCCTGAGATAGCTGAAGCATACAAGAGAATCGCTTTCGAAGAAGCAGAGCACGCTGCTAAATTCGCAGAGCTTTTAGGGGAATGCGTGGCTGCAGATACTAAGGCAAACCTTCAGGTTAGGGTTGATGCTGAGCACGGCGCATGCCAGGGCAAGAAGGACCTTGCTACGCTTGCAAAGAAGCTCAACTACGATGCAATCCATGACACAGTTCACGAGATGTGCAAAGACGAAGCAAGGCACGGATCAGCATTCAAGGGAATGCTCGACAGATACTTCAAATAAAATACAAGCTATAAGAAGACGGTACGCTGTACCGTCTTTTGTGCATTATCTTTTTTGAGAGGTGTTCATTTTGAGAGAACAGGCGGGATTCAACATTGAAAGGCTGGCAGCGGAGCTCAGGGATATATTCGCTGAGCTCTGCGTTGCATGCGAAGAACAGGCTGCATACAGGTACATAGTCAATTACATTATATTGAGGATTTCGGAGGATACGGGCAGAAAGACGGAGTTCAGGCTCCCTGAGATCGGGTCTGCAGGAAGCGTTCTGGAAAAGCTTCACAGCACGCTGGCCAGAAGCAGGTACGACTTCAGTATAGCTGCGGAGAAAGGCCTGCTTGGCGAAATCTACGAGAATTTCCTCAGCAGGGACACCAGAAAGAGGCTGGGCCTTTTCTATACGCCGGACAGCGTAATCGGATTCATCCTTGAAAACACGGTGGGAAGGGCCGACGTAGTCGAAAATCCCTACATCAAGGTGCTGGACCCTTCCTGCGGCAGCGGATATTTTCTTCTTAAAGCCTACGACATCCTCAGGAAAAAGTTCGAGGACAGCGGAGAGGCGCTGGTAAACAAATACGGCGACGCTTTCAGAAACCTGGACATCCACTGCCACATAATAAGGAACTGCATATACGGGGCGGACATTGACGAGTTCGGGGCAGCTTTCACAAGCACTGCGCTGGCGTTCAAGGGGGAAGGCGCCAGCTGGTGCAGGCCGAACGTGGTCGTCTGCGACAGCCTGGTGAAATGGGAGAAGGAGACGGCGGGAGAGATGGCCTCCTTCTGGAGCACCGGTTTCGACTGCATAGTGGGGAATCCGCCTTGGGTATCCCTAACCAGAAAGCAGGCGAAACAGCTGCCGGAGGATCGGCTTGCTTACTACAGGAGTAACTATTCCGGGAACAGCTACCTGCCAAACCTTTACGAGTACTTCCTCCAGAGGAGCCTGGAGCTTGTAAGGGACGGGGGCTCCGTCGGGTTCCTTATCCCGGACAGGTTCGCGAAGAACAAGCAGTTCGTCGGATACAGGAGGAAGATACTGTCTGAATACAACCTTAGAGCCCTTATGTTCGGCATAAGCATGGAGGGAGTGATTGCCGACTCCATGGTGATGGTCATAGAGAACAGTTTCAGTCACGGCAACCTGACTGAAGTCCGCTCGAAGGCAGGAATGTTCAGGAATCCGCAGAAGCTGATGCTTGTGGGGGAAAATTGCACTTTTCCGTCCTACAGCATTGAGGACTGCAGGCTTCTTCTGGAGGATATGCACCGGAATTCCGTGCCGCTCAAGCAGATCGCAAGGAGCTTCACGGGCTTCATAGGAATTAAGAAAAACATGACTGAACATAAAACGGACAGCAGGCAGGTCCCGTTCGTAAAAGGTGAGGATGTTGCAAGATACAGGACAAAGGGGAGCAGGTACTACGACATATCCCCTCAAAACATAATCGGCGGGACAAGAAATGCAGGAAGGCTGAAGGCGAAGGATAAGATACTTGTGAGGAAGACTGGGAACAGGATTGTGGCTGCGATTGACAGCTGCGGCTATGCGCCGGAGCAGTCACTCTACGGCATAATAGTGAAGAGCCCTGATTTCACTGCCAAATATGTGCTGGCCATACTGAACTCGAGGCTCATGGAGGAGTACTATGTCAAATTTCTGGTCACCAATGTTAACTCAACCCCGCAGCTCAAGAAGATGGACCTCGACAGCATACCTATAAAGAACTGTCCGATGGAGAAGCAGCGGCAGATCGGAAAGATTGTGGACAGGCTGGCCGCTGAATACAGGCAGGAGCTTCAGGACGAGCTTGACAGGATGATATGTGAAATCTACGTTTCGGCGGCCGATATGCCGGGAAATTGAAGATTCCAGACTAGCTGTGAAATCATTATAAATTATCACAATATTCTAAAAATTCGTTTACAAAATGTCCATCTTTTGTTATACTAATCTTAATAATGTTCATAATATTTTGGAAGCGAGGATGCATGGGATTACCTGGACGCTTCATCCCATGTTTGAGCTAACAGCGTAACCGGCCAAGAAAATTGGTCGGTTTTTTTGTTTAGTCAATATATTATAGCAATATAAAAATATTAAAAAGCGAGGTGTTAAACCATGTTTAAAAATCTAAGGTCAAAAACGTTGATGACACTATCTCTGGTTATTGTATTTCTATTTTCTATGACCGGCACCGTATTCGGCTATGGCGGAACAACCTCTACAGCAGCATCCCCGCCTTATGACTATATGGCGGTGGGAGATTCAGTGCCATGGGGGTATATACCGAATGAGTTAGCGCCATTAGGCGGTGAACCAGGACCTAGCTACACAGATAACATTGCAATGAGCTTTGACGGCATAGGGGCTTTAAACAGCTACACCGAATACCCATATGACACCTATACATACCCGGGTATGACTACAAAGGCTCTTCTGGCTGCGCTGACTCCTCATCCTAATGGTACAACAGTAACAGTAGAAGGTGTAACTGTTACCTTGCCAAACTACTTAAGTGTAATGCGCGATCTAAGAAACGCTGAAATTGTTACCCTGACAGTCGGAGCTGACGACATCTGGTTCTTGCCTGCAGTTAAAGAATATATTAAAGATCCAACTTCTACATCAAAATTGTATGCCGCACAGTCTGCTGTTTTAAAACAGCTTCCAAGAACAGGAGCAAACCTTTCGCTGATAATAGGGATAATGAAAGCGGCAAACCCAAAAGCGAGGATATATGTCATGGGTTACTACAATGCAATCCCAGGCAATCCTGCCGTTGCGCCTCTTATCCGTTTATTGAATGCTACAATTAATTCTTCGGTGAACACTTACAGATATTCCCCGGTTGCACCGAGATATATAAATACGTGGGGTGTTGTGACAAAAGAAAATGCAGCGTATATGCTTTATCCTAACGATATACATGTAACTACTGATGGACAGGCAGCCATAGCCAATCTATTCTTGACAAAGATCCAAGAGGACTTCGGTCTATAAAACAAAATTATTGCCTCGGGAGCTTAATGGCACCGGGGCTTAATTCATTAATGCCCTCGCCACTTCCTCCGCTATCAGCTCGTGGCCCAGCTTCCTTGGATGGAGCCCGTCAATGTACAGCTCGTTCGCGCTGAGGCTCTTCAGCTCGTTCTCGAAAAGCCCGTAAAGGTCGATGCACTCTATGCTGTTTTCTGAGCAGAAGCCCAGCAGCCAATCCCTCAGGAGAAGACTGTTCCCAACGGCGTAGTCATAGTCCGCATCCCAGCTCCATTTTCGCTTTGCCATGTCTGGGATTATAGGCGGCTCGGCTGCCAGAACAGGTAGTATTCCGTTGTCCTTCGCTTCCTCAGCCATCAGCCTGATATTCTCCTTGACGTTTTCCAGCTCCCTGTTCGACATTAAGTCGTTGCAGCCCCCCATTATGATGACGTGGGTGGCCCCTGACAGCACCACATCATCGTGGAACCTGTCCAGCATCCCGGCTGTAGTGTCGCCGTTTACGCCCTTGTTCACCACATCTAAGCCGTATTTATCCTTAAGGATCTCAGTCCATCTCTCGTTCCTGAAAACACCGAAGCCTGTGGTTAGACTGTCGCCTATGCATGCCAATTTCACTTTAAAACACCTCCGCTGAGCTTATTAGTAAATTATACCACAAAGGGGCCTTTTGGAGTAATGTTCGTGCCATCACGAACTATTCGCGCTTGGCTTAAGCTGAAGATGGCCAAAATACGAATAATGACGAATAAACGGCATAAAATATATTGAATTATGCACTTCGGTGTGTTACTATTTAGATAACAGTGTTTAAAAGGAGGATATGATTTATGAAAGTTGCGATAATATTCGGCAGCAAGTCAGATACGGACAAAATGAAGGGTGCGGCAAATGCACTTAAGGAGTTCGGCGTAGAATACAAGGCCTTCGTCCTGTCGGCGCACAGGGTGCCGGAGAAACTTGCTCAAACCATAAAGGAATGTGAAGAACAGGGCTGCAGCGTAATAATAGCAGGCGCAGGAATGGCTGCCCACCTTCCGGGAGTTATAGCTTCCCATACAGTGCTTCCCGTAATAGGAGTTCCTATAAGCGCAAAGCTTGACGGCATGGATGCACTGCTTTCAATAGTGCAGATGCCGAAATCCATACCTGTTGCAACCGTTGGTATAGACAACAGCTACAATGCCGGAATGCTGGCAGTCCAGATACTTTCAATGAAGTATCCTGATATAAAGGAAAAGCTTGTAAACTACAGAGCGGACATGAAAGATAAATTCATAAAAGATAATGAAGAGGGAGTGGATCTATAAAATGGAAAAAAGAGAAATGATGTACGAAGGAAAAGCTAAAAAGGTATACGCTACAGACGATGCTGACAGAGTGGTAATATACTACAAGGACGATGCAACTGCATTCAACGGCGAGAAGAAGGGCCAGATCGAGGACAAGGGAGTTCTGAACAACTCAATCACTTCAGCGCTTTTTGGACTTCTTGAAAAGAACGGCGTAAAGACACATTTCGAAAAGAAACTCAGCGACAGGGAGCAGCTTACAAAGAAAGTTGAGATAGTCCCTCTTGAAGTAATAGTAAGAAACGTTGCAGCAGGAAGCATGGCCAAGAGATACGGCGTAGCAGAAGGAACAGCGCTCCAGATACCTGTTTTCGAAATCAGCTACAAGAACGATGACCTGGGAGATCCTCTCATGAACGACTACCACGCTGTGGCGCTCGGACTCACAACATTCGAAGAGCTCAAGACCATATACGGAATGGCAGCAAAGGTAAACGAAGTTCTTTCAGCTTTCTTCCTCAACCACGGAATAAAGCTCATCGACTTCAAGCTCGAGTTCGGCAGATTCCACGGAGAGATACTCCTCGCAGACGAAATCTCGCCTGACACCTGCAGACTCTGGGATGCAAAGACAAACGAGAAGCTTGACAAGGACAGATTCAGAAGAGACATGGGCAACGTGAAGGAAGCATATATAGAGATACTTAAGAGAATCGAAGAGCAGTAATCGGAAAGTCAATTTTAGAGGAGTTTATAGATTATGAATGATTGTTTCTGCATGAATTTAGAAGGCGACAAATTCAAGGACGAATGCGGAGTTTTTGGGATATATTCGCCGGAAGGCTATGACGTAGCTTCCATAACTTACTTCGGGCTTTATGCGCTCCAGCACAGGGGACAGGAAAGCGCCGGAATAGCTGTTTCGGACGGCAAAGAAATAAAGTACCACAAGGACATGGGCCTTGTATCAGACGTTTTCAATGAAAAGATTCTGGCAGAAATGAAGGGCGTCTCGGCCATAGGCCACGTGAGATACTCGACTTCCGGTTCCAGCAATGTTGCAAACGCCCACCCTATAGTTGCACAGTATAAGCTGGGCCAGCTTGCTATAGCTCACAACGGGAACCTTGTAAACGCAGACGTGATAAGAGGGCTGCTTGAGGACGGAGGAACTGTTTTCCAGACTTCAAGCGACACGGAGGTCATACTCCACCTGATAGGAAGAGCGGCAAAGAAGGGCATAGAGACGGCAATCGTCGATGCGATACAGGCTGTGAAAGGCTCCTACGCCATTGTCATACAGGCCGGAGACAAGCTCATAGGCGTTCGTGACCCGCAGGGCATAAGGCCGCTGTGCCTGGGCAAAATGGACAACAGCTATATCCTGAGCTCGGAAAGCTGCGCCCTCGACACCGTGGGAGCGGACTTCGTCAGGGATATCGACCCGGGCGAAATAGTGGTCATAGACAGCGAGGGAATCAGATCTATAAACTTCGGCGAAAAGACAAGAGGCCAGGTCTGCGCCTTCGAATACATCTACTTTGCAAGGCCTGACAGCACCATCGACGGCATAAACGTATATGAATCAAGAGTGAAGGCTGGAAAGAAGCTTTTCGAGGAGCACCCGGTGGATGCCGACCTGGTAATTGGGGTTCCTGATTCCGGAATACCTGCCGCGATCGGTTTCGCAAACGCTTCAGGAATTCCTTTCGGAATAGGTTTCATCAAGAACAGGTACGTTGGCAGGACCTTCATAACTCCGTCACAGGAGATGAGGGAGAGGGCTGTTTCAATAAAGCTCAACCCGCTCAAGGTCAATGTGGCGGGAAAGAGGGTCATCGTGATAGACGATTCCATAGTCAGGGGTACCACAAGCAGGAAGCTTGTCGAGACACTGAGAAAAGCCGGGGCGACGGAAGTCCATTTCAGGATATCCTCACCGGTAGTAAAATACCCTTGCTACTTTGGCATAGACACTCCATACAGGAGCGAGCTGATCGGCGCGAGGATGACCGTAGAGGAAATGAATGAAGAGATTGGCTCGGACAGCCTGGGCTTCCTTAGCCAGAAGGGCCTCGTCGAGACCATTTCACAGGGAAAGGGGTTCTGCCTGGGATGCTTCAGCGGAGTCTACCCTGTAGCAGCACCTATGGAAATGCCAAAAGATAGAATGGATTAATAGGGGGAAGAATGAGTATGAGTAAGATAACTTATAAAGATTCCGGAGTAAACATAGAAGAAGGATATGAATCCGTAAAACTTATTAAAGAGCACGCAAAGAAGACATTTATACCGGGAGTCATAAGCGACCTGGGAAGCTTCGCAGGAATGTT